>NZ_JAHHZF010000003.1:0-70127 GCF_018729455.1 Prosthecodimorpha staleyi
ACAAGATGCCCTCTCAGGCATCCCCGCAAGGACCACGCCGTCCACGTTTCTCTTTCTTCGATCCATCTTGTCAATGAACGCGACTAAGGATCAAACCTTCGTCGATGCCGGGGCCAAACCCCAGCTCATGTCCGTCCGGCGAAACCGTCGCGGGACCAAACCTCCATCATCCTTGCGGACGATCCCCTCGGGGCGTCACCCTCACGGGCGACCAGAGGCACAAATTCGTCCCCGTCTCTCTCGGGGCTGACCGCATCCACTTTGCCAGAGATCACTCTTGCTCGTGAAGCCCGATCCAAGCCCGTCTTTCCAGACCACCAGGACCGTCACCAGGGCGAAGCCCGCTGCCGTGTGCAGCGCCGCCGCCCTCGTTGGTGAGCCGGGTTCTAAGCCCATCACCCCGGGGTGTCAACACGGGTCGTCAAAAAATCTTCATGGCCAAGCGGGGCCCGACCCGAATCTCCAGGCGCGCCGCCGCTTTGCGGAGTTTTCCACAGGCTTGCGGTTCTGGCCAGAGGGCGCCCGATGCGATCGGTCGGGTCGGTCGCGGCCGCCCCGGCCCATGGCGGACCGCCGGTCGCGGCGTCGGAGGGGCTTGGCCGCCGTTCGACCGGAGCCTCATCCGCCCTGACCCGATCGGATGGGGCTCGGCATCTTCGTGCTTGTCCGCACCGACGTCCGATCGGAGCGCGCCGCTTCGATCGGCCCCGGCTCAGTCGACCGGCTGCAGGCGGACGATCTCATCCATGCGTACCGCCGCGCGGTCGATGGCTTCCATGCGGCACAGCGGTCCGCCGGCGGCGCTCGGCGTCGGTTCCGCGCTGGTCAGAACCGCCTTCAGTGGGCCGAACACAGCCGAGAAATGCGCGTCGCTGGGCTCGCAAGCAAAACCGACCAGGAAGCCGGCCATCGCGGTCGCAATAAACGGAATTTTCATGTCATCCCCCGTCGTTCCAGACGAGAGGTTGCCCGAGCGGCCGAAAAGATCAGGTTGACGACTTTGAATATTGAAACGGTTTCGATCGTTTGGGTAATCAGATGCTGAATCCCGCATCGCCCCGCCGGCCGATACGCTCGATTCACCATGCCGGCGAGCCGGCCCCGTGCGGTCCGCCGGCGCCCCCGCAGTGCCTGTCGCGTCGGGAGGACCGACGCGCCGGGCGCGCCCGGGAGCCCGGCGCGCGACGCCGGGCCATCGCGGACCTCGTTCGGCGTCAGGCCGGCGCCGCCACCAGGGCCTGCAGATAGCGGCCGTACTCGTTCTTGTAGTCGGCCGCCAGCGCGAGCAAGGCGTCTGTGGTGATGAAGCCGTTGCGCCAGGCGATCTCTTCGAGGCAGGCGATCTTGAAGCCCTGACGGGTCTCGACCGTATGCACGAACTGCGAGGCCTCGAGCAGGCTGGTCGGCGTGCCGGTATCGAGCCAGGCGGTGCCGCGCGGCAGCTGCACCACCGACAGGTCGCCGCGCCGCATATAGGCCTCGTTGACCGACGTGATCTCCAGTTCGCCGCGCGCCGAGGGCTTCACCGCGCGCGCGATGTCGACCACATCCGCATCGTAGAAATAGAGCCCGGTGACGGCGAGGTTGGATTTCGGCCGCGCCGGCTTCTCCTCGATCGAGACCGCCCGGCCCGTCCGGTCGACCTCGACCACCCCGAACGCGCCCGCATCGGCGACCGGATAGGCGAAGACCACGGCGCCCTTCTGCAGCTCGGCCGCCTGGCGCAGCACGCCGGTCAGTCCGGCGCCGTAGAAGATGTTGTCGCCGAGCGCGAGGGCGACCGGACCGCCGGCGCAGAAATCCGCGCCGATCAGGAAGGCCTGGGCCAGCCCCTCCGGCTCCGGCTGCGGCGCATAGTCGATCGTGATGCCCCAATCGCGCCCGTCGCCGATCACCGCCCGGTAGAGCGGCAGCGCCTCGGGCGTGGTGATGAGGAGGAACTCCCGGATCCCGGCCAGCATCAGCACCGACAGCGGATAGTAGATCATCGGCTTGTCGTAGATCGGCAGCAGCTGCTTGGAGACCGCACGCGTGATCGGATAGAGCCGGGTGCCGCGGCCGCCGGCCAGAATGATGCCTTTCATGATGGCGAGCTCGTTTCCTTCGAAGACAGGGGCGGCAACAGCCGGTCGAGGACGGTGCCGAGCCCGCGCCGCCAGTCCGGCAGACTGACGGCCCAGGTCTCGGCGAGCCGGCTGCAATCGAGCCGGGAATTGGCAGGACGACGGGCCGGGGTCGGATAGTCGGCGGTGCCGATCGCATCGACCGGCACGGCGCGCGCACCGCGGGTGGCACAATCTGCCATGATGGCGCGGGCGAAGCCGCACCAACTGGTCTCGCCGGCAGCCGTCATATGAAAGATCCCGCCCATGGTGGGCGGAGTGGCCCGTTTCGGGTCGACGTCCGCGGTCGCCGGCGCGTCCGCCGCAGCCGTCGCCTTGAGGGCGAGATCGATCAGCGCTTCGGCGATATCGAGCGCGGAGGTCGGATTGCCGATCTGGTCGTCGACCACGCGCAGGCGGTCGCGCTCGCCGGCCAGCCGCAGCATGGTGCGCAGGAAATTCGCTCCCGCCGGACCGTAGACCCAGGCTGTGCGCAGGACCAGCGCGGTCGGATGCGCTTCCAGCACGGCCAGTTCCCCTTCCCGCTTGGAGCGGCCGTAGACGCCGAGCGGCGCGGTCGGATCGCTCTCGCGGTAGGGCTCCGGCTTGCTGCCGTCGAAGACATAGTCAGTGGAGAGGTGCAGGAGCGGCAGACCGAGACGGGCCGCGGCGCGCGCGACGGCCGCAGCCCCGTCGCGATTGATCCGGCAGGCCCGGTCCGGCTCGCTCTCGGCGCGGTCGACCGCCGTATAGGCGGCAGCCGACACCACGACATCGGCGCCGGTGGCCTCGATCAGCCGCATCACCGCCTCCGCGTCGGCGGTCTCCAGGTCGAGGGCCGGCCGGCCGATCGCCGTCACGGCAAGGCCGCGCCGCGGTCCGGCTTCGGCCAGGGCGCCGGCGACCTGACCGGTCGCCCCGGTGACGAACAGCCGACATGTCATCGGGCTGCCGCCAGGCCGAGCCGGCCACCCTGATAAACGCCGCTGCGGATCGGCTCCCACCAGTCGCGCCGGTCCAGATACCAGGCGACCGTCCGCTCGATGCCGGCCTCGAAATCGACCGCGGCGCGCCAGCCGAGTTCGGCCTCGATCCGGCCGGCGTCGATGGCGTAGCGCCGGTCGTGACCCGGCCGGTCGGCGACATGGCGGATCAGACGGTCATGCGGCGCGGCCCCCGGATGCAGCCGGTCGAGCACGGCGCAGATCGCGCGCACCACCTCGATGTTGGTGCGCTCGTTGCCGCCGCCGACATTGTATTTCCGGCCCGGCCGGCCCTTGGTCAGGATGGCGACCAGCGCGCGGGCGTGATCCTCGACATAGAGCCAGTCGCGCACCTGGCGGCCGTCGCCGTAGACCGGCAGCGGCTTGCCGTCGAGCGCATTCAGGATGATCAGCGGGATCAGCTTCTCGGGAAAATGATACGGCCCGTAATTGTTCGAGCAGTTGGAGACCAGCGCCGGGAAGCCGTAGGTGCGATGCCAGGCCATGGCGAGATGATCGGCCGCCGCCTTGCTGGCCGAATAGGGCGAGGACGGATCGTAGGGGGTCTCCTCGGTGAAGAGCCCGGTCTCGCCGAGCGAGCCGTAGACCTCGTCGGTGGAGACCTGCAGGAAGCGGAACCGGTCGGCCTTGCCGCGCCCCTCCCCGTCGAGCCAGGACCGCGCCGCCTGCATCAGCGTCGCGGTGCCGAGGACATTGGTGGTCAGGAAGGCGTCCGGGGCATCGATCGAACGATCGACATGGCTCTCGGCGGCGAGATTGATCACCGCGTCGGGTGCGAAGCGGCGGAAGACCGCGTCCATGGCCGCCCGGTCGGTGATGTCGGCATGGACGAAGGCGTAGCCGGGCCGATCGGACACGGCGGCCACCGAAGCCAGGTTGGCCGCATAGGTCAGCTTGTCGACATTGACCACTGACAGCCCGAGATCGCCGATCAGATGGCGGATCACGGCGGATCCGATAAATCCGGCGCCGCCGGTCACGATGATGCGCATGGTTCCCCTCGCCCGGCTCCAACCGGACCTCTGGTTCACGCCGGCCGGATCGGCCCGAGCGGCTCGCCGTCATAGTCGAACGGACTTTTCAACGCCGCCAGCGGCGGCAGGGCCCTGTCGCGCTCGGACACCGTAGCGTCGCCCGCGCCGATGCCCCAGTCGATCCCGATCTCCGGATCGCCGAAGAAGACGCCGCCATCGGATGCGCGGTCATAATAGGCGTCGACCTTGTAGAAGACGATGGTGTCCGGCTCCAGGGTGACGAAACCGTGGGCGAAGCCGGCCGGGACGAACAGTTGCTCGCCGCCCTCGGCGGTCAACCTGACCGCTTCGAAGCGACCATAGGTCGGCGAGCCGGTCCTGATGTCGACGACGACATCCAGGATCGCGCCGGCCAGAACCCGGACGAGCTTGGCCTGGGCAAAGGGCGGCGCCTGGAAATGGAGGCCGCGGATCGTCCCGGCGCGCCGCGACAAGGACTGGTTGTCCTGCACGAAGCGCGTCGTCACGCCGGCGCGCGCAAGGTCCCGCTCGTTCCAGGTCTCCGAAAACCAACCGCGTTCGTCGCCGTATCGTTTGGGCACGATGTACAGGGGCCGGGACACGCAAAAACCTCTTGGCTATCCGACTTCGACGCAATCCACCTCTCGACGGACCGATCCGCCGATGCCCGGACACCGCGCGCCGCGGTTCGGGACCCTAGACCGTGCACATCGCCAGCGGAAGGCCGTCTGTCAATATGCTGACACCCTGTCGGCGCACCCACCACCAGCGCGGGCATATTTCTTCAGCATGCTTGTATTCCGCGCAGCTTCAAAGTCGACCCTCGACCTCAGGCAGTATCTCGTCACGTAACGCGATCTGCGTGGAGACGTCTATAAAAGCTCCGATTTTCAATTTTGACTGTTTCGATGACGAATTATTCACTGACCAGTGAGATGTTGCCGCTGCCTGGATTGTTCCGCGTGGAGAGAGGCATTGAGGTCGTTCAGACCGATCGAAGATTGGGGACGGGAGGAATCGCAAGCGGAAGCCGCATTGCGATTCAGTCTCGTCGCCGCTCTCTATGCAACGCCGAAGTCGATGCTCGTCGCCACCCTGGTGGCTCTCGTCGTCGTGGAGGTCGCTGCCGACATCAGCGGCGATGGCGTCTTCCGGCTGTTCCTCGCCGGATTCCTGGCGATCGGCATCGCACGGGTCATCGCCAACGTCGCCTATATCCGCAGCCCGCAGAATCCCGCCGACCGGATCGCGACGCGACGCTGGGAACTGGCGGCGCTGGCAGGCGCCTGGGGCTTCGCGGCCGTGGTCGGCCTGTCGGGGGGCTATGCCTCGCTGAGACATGCCGGCACCCCGACGGAGTTTCTGGTCGGATGCTGCGTCATCGCCTATGTGGCCGGCATCTCCTCGCGCAATGCCAGCCGGCCGCTGATCACCGTCGGCCAGATCTCGGCGACATGCTTTCCGTTCGTCGGGGCCTTGGTCCTGGCCGGCGATCTGGTCCACCTGGCCCTCGGCGCCATGATCTGCGCGCTCTATGCGAGCACGATCGTGATGTGCCGGAAGGTCTACGACACGATCGTCTCGCGGCACCGCGCCCAGGCCAAGCTCGAGCGGCTGGCGCTGCGCGATCCCCTGACCGGCCTTCTCAACCGCTCGGCCTTCTTCGAACGGCTCGAGCAGGCCCTCGGCAGCCTGGATCCGTCGCGCTGCCTCGGTCTCCTCGCCATCGATCTCGACCGCTTCAAGGATGTGAACGACACGCTCGGCCATCCGGCCGGCGACAAGGTGCCGCTCGAAACCGCGGAACGGCTGCGCACGATCCTCGGCGCGGACGACTGCATTTCCCGCATCGGCGGCGATGAGTTCCTGGTGCTGGCGGAAGCCGACACGCCCGCCGGCATCGCCGCGACCGCCCAGCGGGTGGCGGACTGCCTGGGCAAGCGCATCCTGCTCGACCTGACCCGGGTCACCTGCGGGGCGAGCATCGGCTATGCGGTCGCGCCGCGCGACGGCAGCTATCTCGACGAACTGATGCGCCACGCCGATCTGGCGCTCTATGCGGCGAAGCGCCGGTCCGCCGGCAGCGTGGTCGGCTACGAGGCCCAGTTCTCCGCCGTCTATCACGAGCGCATGGAACTGCTCGCCGACCTCCAGGTAGCGATGGAGGAAAACCAGTTCGAACTGGTCTATCAGCCGATCGTCAATCCGAGCGACGGCCGGACCGTCTGCTGCGAGGCGCTGCTGCGCTGGAACCATCCGCGCCGCGGCGTGATCCCGCCGTCGGTGTTCATCCCGCTCGCCGAAGCCACCGGGCTGATCGTGCCGATCGGCGCCTGGGTCATCCGCGAGGCCTGCCGGGAGGCGACCTTCTGGCGATCCGACATCAATGTCGCCGTCAACCTGTCGCCGGTCCAGTTCAAGGACGGCGAGGCGTTGATCGAGACGGTTCTGCAATGTCTCGCCGCGACCGGTCTTGCCGCCTACCGGCTGGAACTCGAGGTCACCGAAAGCGTGCTGATCGAGGACGCCGAGGAGGCCCTTTCGCTGATCTCCGCCCTGCGCCGCCAGCAGATCGGCGTCGCGCTCGACGATTTCGGCACCGGCTTCTCCTCGCTCGGCTACCTGCACGAATTCCCGTTCTCGAAGCTGAAACTGGACCGGGTCTTCTCGCGCAACCTGGTCGGATCGCGCCGCTCGGCGGCCATCGTCCGGGGCGTCGTGCAAATCACCCGCGACCTGCGGATGGAACTGGTCGCGGAGGGGATCGAGACGGCCGAACAGCTCGATTCCGCATCGCGCCTCGGCGTGAATGCCGTCCAGGGCTATCTCTTCTCGCGTCCGCTCTCCGCCGAACGGCTGCGCGAGACCATCAGCGCGCCGATCCAACCCACCTCCCGGCCGCCGCGCCGCAACGGCGCCGTGAACGCGCATTCGGCCGCGTGACCGGTCGGGCACCCCCCGCCATCCAGCGCCTTGACGCCACGACCTACGCAATTCTACATATGACCCTTCGAAATTAACTCTGTTTTTTAACCACATTTCCATATATCGCGGTAATGAATCGTTAATCATGTTCCGATCGGCCTGACCCTTTGGTTAAATCCACTTGAAGGTTCGCCCGTGCGGCGGCGGACCCGACCAAGAGGCCGACACCATGGCATTCATGTATTCGGGGGCCGGCGCCCACCGTACACGCCAGGATTCCAGAAACGTTTCTGGCCACATGCTCTCCGCGGCGACGATCGACGGAGAGGATATCGACCGCTACTGCGAGATGGCGGAAGCATTCGAGACCGGCGTCGGCCCGATCGGGCGGGCGGCGGGACGTGCCGTCGCGCTGCTGTTCTTCCAGCCGAGCACGCGCACCCGGGTCGGCTTCCAGGTCGCCACCGTGGCGCTCGGCTCCCATGCCATCGGCATCGAGGACATGACCGCCTCGCGCTCGAACAAGCGCAGCGGCGAGACGCTCGAGGATTGCGCGGCGGTCTTCTCCAATCTCTGCGATGCGATCGTCGTGCGCCACTTCGAGAACGGCGCGGCGGCGCGCATGGCGGCGAAGTCGCGGGTGCCGGTGATCAATGCCGGCGACGGCTGGAACGAGCATCCCAGTCAGGCGCTGATCGACATCTTCGCCCTGCGCCGCGGCCTCGGCCGCATCCGGGGCCGGTCGATCGCCATCGGCGGCGATCCGCGCGGTCGGACCGTCCGCTCGCTGGTGCAGTTGCTGCGCCACGAGCATCCGACCGAGATCGTGTTCTGTCCGCCGTCGCACATCCCGGTGCCGGAGGATCTGATCGAGACCTTCACGCGCCACCAGATCCGGTTCCGCCAGATCAGCGACGTGAACGACGCCTTGACCGGCTGCGACGCGATCATGATGGCGCCCTACGACATGTCGGACATTGGCGAGGCGCCGAACTCCGATTATGTGTCGCCGCGGCGGACGCCGGACAGCCATGTGATCACCCAGGAGAAGATCGACCGGCTGAGTTCGTCGGCGCTGCTCTACCACCCGCTGCCCCGCCAGGACGAGATCGATCCATCATGCGACGACCTGGACAACGCACGGTATTTCGAGCAGGTTCGCCTCTCGAAGTTCATGCGGATGGCGATCCTGGACCGGGCCTTGTCGGCCGTCTGAATCCGGCGGAGGACGATGCGGGGGTGACGACAGATACGGCCAAGGCATCCCCGATCGCAGCCGTCGCTGCCCTGATGGCGGGCGCACTCCTGGCATTCGTGGGTGCGGCCCTGTCGATCCGTGTTCTGTCGGGAACCCTCCCGCCGCTGCAGATCAACATCGTCCGCACCGGCGGGGGCCTCCTGCTCCTCCTCGGTGCGCTCGCGATCCGTCCCTCCCTGGCGCGCGGGCTGGATATCCGCCGGGCCTACCGGCATATCCCGCGCAATATCGCCCATGCCTCGGCGGGCGTCTTCTGGACCGTGTCGATCGGCCTCCTGCCGCTCGCGACCGTCTTCTCCCTGGAGTTCACGGCGCCGGCCTGGGCGGCTCTGCTCGCCTTTCCGATTCTCGGCGAGAAGATCGGCCGCATGACGATGGTCGGCATCTTCGCCTGCATCGTCGGCGTGCTGATCATCCTGCGTCCGTCGCCGTCGACCTTCGACGTCACGGCGCTGCTGCCGCTCTGCGCTGCCCTCGGCTTCGGGCTGTCGGTGCTGTTGACCCGGCGGCTGACCCGCACCGAGACGACCTTTGCCATCCTGTTCTGGATGATGGTGATTCAGCTGACCCTGAATGCGGTCGGCAGCGCCTTCTGGCCGGGAGCGCAGCCGGGCTTTGGCGCGCTCGACAGCCATGGCCTGCTGGCCTGCTTGACCTTGGCCGTCTCCGGTCTGCTCTCGCAGCTGTGCCTTTCGCGCGCCCTGCATCTGGGCGAGGCGCTGCTGGTCATGCCGCTCGACTTCCTGCGCGTGCCCCTGATCGCCGTCATCGGCTATTGGGTCTTCGGCGAACCGCTCGACATCTGGGTGTTCATCGGCTTCGGCGTCATTGCCGGCGGCATCGTCCTCGGGCTGATGGCCCAGGCCCGCAAGGTGGAGGAGACGGCGGTCTGACCGCCGTCGTCCGGCCGAGCCGCCGGGTCGGCCGTGAGCCGGCCGCTCAGGTCCGCCGATAGTCGTCCTCGTAGCGGCGGATGTCGTCCTCGCCGAGATAGGGGCCGGACTGGACCTCGATGATCTCGAGCGGGATGTGGCCGGGATTCTCCAGCCGGTGCACGGCGCCGAGCGGGATATAGATCGACTGGTTTTCGGTCAGGAGGCGGACATCGTCGCCGACGGTGACCTGCGCGGTGCCGGAAACGACCACCCAATGCTCCGACCGGTGCAGATGGCTTTGCAGCGAGAGCTTGCCGCCGGGATGGACCGTGATCCGCTTGACCTGGTAGCGCGTGCCGCGGTCGATCGATTCGAAATTGCCCCAGGGCCGGTAGGACATGCGGTGCTCGGTCGCCTCGCGGCGCCGGGCCGCGGTCAGCTGCTGCACCACCGACTTGACCTCTTCGGCACGGTCGCGCGCCGTCACCAGAACCGCATCCTTGGTGGTCACGACGACAACGTCGTCGAGGCCGATCACCGCGGTCAGCAGGTCCGGCGATCCGACATAGCAGTTGCGCGCGCCGACGAACACGGCCTCCCCGGACGCGGCGTTGCCGTCCGCATCCTTCTCGGCCAGTTCCCAGATCGCCGACCAGGCGCCGATATCCGACCAGGCGAAATCCGACGGCACCACGGCGGCGCGGTCGGTCTTCTCCATCACCGCATAGTCGACCGATTTCGCCGTCGCCTGCCCGAAGGCCTCGCCGTCGAGCCGCAGAAAGTCGAGATCGCGCGACGCCTTCTGCACAGCCTCCCGGACCGGTCCGGCGATGGTCGGCGCCAGCCGCGCCAGCTCGTCCAGGAAGACACGGGCGGAGAACAGGAAATTGCCGGAATTCCACAGATAGCCATCGGCGAGGTAACGCTCGGCGGTCGCAAGATCCGGCTTCTCGACGAAGGCCGCGATGGCGTTGACGCCCTCGGCGCCCTCGACCGGCCGGCCCGGGCGGATATAGCCGTAGCCGGTCGCCGGCCGGTCCGGACGGATGCCGAAGGTCACGATCCGCCCCGCCTCCGCGGCGATCCGCCCCCGTTCGACATGGTCCCGGAAGGAGGCCGCGTCCGGAATGGCGTGGTCGGCGGCGAGGACCAGGACCAGCGCCGCGGGATCGCGCCGGAGCGCGATTTCCGCCGCCGCCGCGATCGCCGCGCAACTGTCGCGCCGCAAAGGCTCCAGCACGATGTCGCCTTCGATGCCGAGCGCGCGCATCTGCTCGGCGACCAGGAAGCGATAGTCGGCACCGGTGATCACGATCGGTGCGCCGTAGCCGGCGCCGGCAACCCGGCGGACCGTCGCCTGGAACAGCGAGTCCGATCCGACCAGGGTCAGGAACTGCTTCGGAAAACTGTCGCGCGAAGCCGGCCAGAGCCGCGAGCCGGAGCCGCCGCACAGGATGACGGGAATGATCGCTGCCACCATTTGGGGGGCTCCGTTCAGAGAGACTGGTTGTAGGCGCCGACTTCCGGATTCTCGCGCAGCACGGCATCGACGGCGCGGAAGATTTCGTGCATGCGCGCCTCCGAGACCGGGCTTTCGACCACCACCACCAGTTCCGGCTTGTTCGACGAAGCGCGCACCAGGCCCCAAGTCCCGTCGGCCGTGGTCACGCGAACCCCGTTGACGGTGACCAGATCGGTGATCGGCTGGCCGGCGACCGGTTCGCCGGCCGCCCGCATCGCCTCGAAACGGGCAACGACCCGCCGGGCCACGTCATATTTCACTTCGTCGGCGCAATGCGGCGACATGGTCGGCGACGACCAGGTCTTGGCGATGGCGCCCTTCAGGTCCGACATGCGCCGGGTCGGGTTGCGGTCGAGCATGTCGATGATGGCGATTGCCGAGACCAGGCCGTCGTCGTAGCCCCGACCGATCGGAGCGTTGAAGAAGTAGTGACCCGACTTCTCGAAGCCGGCGACGGCGCCGAGTTCGTTGACCCGCCGCTTGATGTAGGAATGCCCGGTCTTCCAGTAGTCGGTCGTCGCGCCATTCGCCTTCAGGACGGGATCGGTCATATAGAGACCGGTCGACTTCACGTCGACGACGAAGGTCGCCTGGGGGTAGAGCGCCGACAGGTCGCGCGCCAGCATGACGCCGACCTTGTCGGCGAAAATCTCGTCGCCGGTGTCGTCGATGACGCCGCAGCGGTCGCCGTCGCCGTCGAAGCCGAGCCCGACATCGGCGCCGTGCTCGAGCACCGCGTCGCGGATGGCATGGAGCATCTTCAGGTCTTCGGGGTTGGGATTGTAGCGCGGAAAGGAATGGTCGAGTTCGGTGTCGAGCGGCACCACCTCGCAGCCGATCGCCTCCAGCACCTGCGGCGCGAAGGCGCCGGCCGTGCCGTTGCCGCAGGCCGCCACCACCTTGAGCGGGCGCGTGATCTTCGGCCGGTCGGTCAGGTCGCGCATGTAGCGCTCGGCCAGGTCGGCGACGAAGACATAGGAGCCGCCGCCGCAAAGGTCGAAGGCCGCGGACAGCACGATCTCCTTCAGCCGGCCCATCTCGTCGGGCCCGAAGGTGAGCGGACGGTTGGCGCCCATCTTGACGCCGGTCCAGCCATTCTCGTTGTGCGAGGCGGTGACCATCGCGCAGGCCGGCACGTCGAGTTCGAACTGCGCGAAATAGGCCATCGGGGTGACGGCCAGGCCGATATCGTGCACCCGGCAGCCCGCCGCCATCAGGCCGGTGACCAGCGCCATCTTGATCGAGGCCGAATAGCTGCGGAAATCGTGTCCGGTGACGATTTCCCGCCGGATGCCCAATTGCCCAAGCAGGGTGCCGAGCCCCATGCCGAGCGCCTGCACGCCCATCAGGTTGAGCTCGGTCCCGAACAGCCAGCGCGCGTCATACTCGCGGAAGCCGGTCGGCTTCACCATCGGCTCGGACTCGAAGGCATAGGTGTTGGCAATCAGCTTCGGCCGGGGAATCGGGAACATTTTCGATGGCACTCCGACGCAATACGGAAGGAACGGCAGGTGGGGCAGCCAGGACGCTCGACCGGAATCGAACGCGAGTCTCGGAACCAGACATGCGGCGACGGCAAAGCGACGCTCGTCCGCACGCGATTCCAGGACGATAGTCCAGCCACATGAAAGGACTGCTTACAACCCCGCCCGGGACGGCGTCCCGCGGTCAGGCCGTTAAGTCCGGCGGCTGCCGGACCCGGCATCGCCATCCTGCAGCGCCGCAGACCTCATCGTGCGATCGCCTGCGGCGTGCAGACGACCTCGGCCTCCTTGACGAAGCAGAGACTGATCTCGCCGGTCGTCCGGTTCAATCGGAAGACGCCCCATTCGGTCTCCCAGTTCGAGCCCTTCAGGTCGTAGTCGCCTGACGGCATCGCCCGCGCCCCCTCTCCCGGCGGGAAGCAGGCCATCGACCCGGCAGCACCGCCGCCGGCCTGATACTGGCAGGCGCCGACCGTGCCGGTGTAGCGGTCGAGCCAGTAGACCCTGTTCTGGTTGCTGACCGACGGCGAGGCGAACACATATTCGGCCGCCGCCGGCCCGGCTGCGAGCATGGTCCCGGCCAGGGTCAGGACGCCCGCCAGAAGGCGACGGGATTGGATGCAGGGACTACCCATCGACGCGATTCTCCGCTTCAACGCTGCCGGGCCCGAACCGGGCCGGCCGATTCGAAAGCCAGACCTTGATGCACACCGGGCAGCCACCCCTTCTCGTCTTCGACCTCGACGGCACCCTGGTCGATACCGCTGCAGACTTGATGGCCACGCTCAACGCCCTGCTGGTGCGCGAAGGCCATCGTCCCCTGCCCTTTTCGGCGGTCGGGTCGCTGGTCGGCCAGGGCGCACGGGTCATGCTGGAACGGGGGCTCAGGGCAAACGGCGTCGAGGTCGAGGAGGCGGTGCTGGCCCGGCTCTTCGACGATTTCCTGGAGCACTACAGCGCCAATATTGCGGCCGAGAGCCGGCCCTTTCCCGGCGTGCTCGACGCGATGGACCGCTTTGCGGCGGCAGGTTGGCGGATGGCGGTTTGCACCAACAAGATGGAGAGCCTGTCGCGGCGCCTGATCGGTGAACTCGGCCTGACCGACCGGTTCCATGCCATCTGCGGCGGCGACACCTTCACGGTGCGCAAGCCCGATCCGGCCCATCTGATCGGCACGATCGCGGCCGCCGGCGGCGACCCGCAGCGCAGCGTCATGATCGGCGACAGCCGGGCCGACATCCTGGCGGCGCGCAATGCCGGCGTGCCGGTGGTCGCCGTGACCTTCGGCTACAGCGACGTTCCGGTCGCGGATTTCACGCCGGATCGGATCATCGACGACTTCGCGGCGCTTTGGGAGGCGGTCCATGGCGTGGTCGGGACCGGTGCGCCGGTATCGGTCGCGGCCATCCGGCAGAGCCCGGCGGCCGGACCGGCGCGGGACTGAATACCCGTTCGGCGGGCACCGGAGCCGCCGGCCCGCGGCCCTGAACAGACGACTGCGCTGCCTGATCGGCCGGGCAATGCCTCCGGTCCGGAGCCCGACCGGTGCGGGCTGCCGGCCGGGCTCCGTCCAGAACCGGGCCGCGCAAAAAGTCCGGCCCGGCCATCCCGCGCGACACGGAAAGAACAGGCGACCGGGCCGGCAAAGTCCTATTCCGGCAAGTCCAATTCCGCGCTCGCCCCCTTGCGGCGCATCATGTCGATCGATGCGCGCGGCGTCGCGGCGGCGTCGCGCCCAGGGGGGGATGGGTCAGCTCTTGCGGCCGGTCGTCTTCTCGGCATCGCGCACGGCGTCCATGCACTCGTCGAACTCGCCCTCGCCGAGTTCGCGGTTGGCGTCCTTCAACGCCTTCTTCAGGCGGGTCAGGACAGGAGCCGGCGGGTTCTTGGCGATCTCGGCCTTGATGAAGGCGATGCCCTTGGTGCAGGAGGCGAGATCGTCGGCGGCCAGCGCCGGGCCGGAGGCGATCAGCAAGGCCGCGACGACGAGCGCGGGACGGAGCATGGACGACATCTGCGTTTCCCCTTTGATTTCGGATTTTTGTCTGTCGGGAGCCCCCGGCGGCCCGTGCCGCCGGAGCCCGGCCGGCCGATCACTTCACGATGATCTTGCCGGTCATGCCCTTCTGCTCAAGACCGCCGATGCGCCACTCGTAGGTGCCGGTCTTGATGGCCACGAAGGAGACTTCGATCGTGCCCTGGTCGTCGAACTCGAGCCAGGCCGGGCCGCCATTCATGTGGACCTCGAGATCGTTGATGACGATCTGATCGCACCAGATGTTGCGGAAGAATTCCGGCGCCAGGAACTTCATCTCCTTGGGGCTCTTGGAGGTGATCTGGAGCCGATAGGCCTTGCCGGTCTCGATGGTGATCTCGCGGTTCTCGACCGCATAGTCGTTGTCGGCGCCGTCGCCGAGCACGATCTCGGGCAGGATCTCGCGACCCTTCATGAGATCGCCGGCGGCCTGCGCCGTCTGGGGCAGCACCGCTGCGGTCACGCCCGCCAAGGCGAGGCCGGCGGCAAGAAGGATGGTGTTGAGGCGGAACACGGCGTCTCTCCCGATGTCGATCCGGCCTTCTCCCGGCCGGCAGGTCGGTCGGATCCCATCAGGCCTCCGGACCGGTCGAGAGCCGATCTTGCAGGTTTCGAAGCGCGATGCACGCGCCGAAGACTGTGCGATTTCTAAGAGTTCGCCCGATACGGGCGCCAGGGGACGGCATCCCGCCGTCCCGGAGCACCAACCACCGCGCCGGCTTCTTAGAGAGCCCTCAGCGCGGCGATCGGTCACGGGCGGACCGCCCGATGTGGCGGGCGCCGCCGGGGCGGCAGTCGGTTCAGCGGCCCCAGGTCAGGGCGAGTGGCTGAACCTCGCGCGCCAGTTCCAGGAGGCCGGCGCGGGTGGCCGGATGCAGCGCTTCGAGCGGGTGGCGCACCGCGTCGGAGCGGATCACGCCGCCCTCCATCATCACCGCCTTGCAGGCCCGCAGGCCGCATTGCCGGTTCTCGTAGTTGATCAGCGGCAGGATGCGCGCATAGAGCTGCCGCGCCTCGTCGCGGCGGCCTTCCCGATGGGCGATCACGACCGGGCGGATCAGGTCGGGCAGCAGCGCGCTCGCCATGGTGCCGGTCGCCCCGGCATCGAGATCGGCCATCAGGGTGATGGATTCCTCGCCGTCGAAGGGACCCACGATCGCCTGGCCGCCGAGCGCGATCAGCGTCCGCAGCTTGGCCGCAGCCCCCGGGCACTCGATCTTGTAATACTGCATCAGCGGCACCGCCTCGGCGATGCGCACCATCGCGGCCGCCGACAGGGTGACGCCGGAGAGCGGCGCGTCCTGCAGCATCAAGGGGATGCCGCAGGCATCGGCGATGCGGGCGAAATGCTCGATGACGGCGCCCTCGTCGGCGCGCAATGTGGCGCCGTGATAGGGCGGCATCAGCATGATCATCGCCGCCCCGGCCTCGGCCGCGGCCTTGGAGCGCGCCGCCGCGATCCGGGTCGAGAAATGGCTGCAGGTGACGATCACCGGCACCCGGCCGGCGACCTGCTCCATGCAGGTCGTCAGCAGGACCGACCGCTCGTCGTCGGTGAGCAGGAACTGTTCGGAGAAATTGGCCAGGATGCAGATGCCGTCGACACCCTGGTCGACCATGCAATCGATGACGCGGCGCATGCCGTCGAGATCGAGATCGCCATTGTCGTGGAACGGCGTCGGGGCGATCGGATACATGCCGGTATAGGGTTGGGCCATCGGGTCTCCTCCGTGAACGTCCCCATTGCGGGGTTCTATTCCTCAGAGGATTGATAGCCCGGATTCGGCGCCGATGCGAGACGGCGCCGGCGCGAAATCAAAAGGCGGCGCCCTGCCGGACGCCGCCTCGGAAACCGCAACGCCGGTCGACGGCGGGCCGGATGCGAACCGGCGTTCAGCCGGCCTCGTTGACCCAAACCACCAGATCGCCGACCAGCTTGCCGAAGGCATCGCTGAGCCCCTTCGCGGCCGGTTCCGGCTCGGCGGATTCGGCCGGCGCCTCGGAGCGGAAGATCCGGGCGGCGACGACCTGCCCCTCGCCGCTCTGCAGCTTGATCGACAGCTCGATCACCGCAGTCGGCTTGCCTTCGGTCGCGACCTGGAAATTGCGGATGTCGACCAGCATCGACAGGTCGGCGGTGCCGGCGTCGTTGCCCTTCTGGACATGGCCGAGATAGCCGGCATTCTCGAAGCTCTCGACCAGCTTGGCCTGCAAGAGCTTGGGCAGACTGTCGCTGAGCTGGCCTTCGGCCAGCGGCATGCGCTCGTTCGGCTTGGTGCTGAGCAGGATCTTCTGGGTGTCGAACACCACCAGCGCGCTCGGCTCCAACACGGCGAACTTCGCCGCCGGCGGCTTCTTCAGTTCGGCGAAGGTCTTCGGCGCCGCCAGGTCGTAGACCACCGCCGGCTTCTTGTCCTTGCCGCCGCCGAGCATCTTGTCGAGGCTTTCGGCGATCGTATCGATGCGTCCGGCATTGCGGCCGAGGGCGTCCGAGAAGACGGAGATCTTGTTGACGATGTTGCTGAACGGCTCGGAATTGTCCGCCAGCAGCTTGTCCATGCGCCGCAGCACGCCGAGTGCCGACTGGGTCAGCGTCTCGCTCGCCGCCGCGCCGACCTCGAGCAGCGGCGGCCCGCCGCCGGGACCGGGCGTCAGCGCGGTGGTGGAGGTTCCGCTGCCGAGCAGGATGGCGGGCGAGCCCATCAGGCCCTGGGTCTCGACGACGACGCGGGTATCGGTCCGGATCGGCGTCGCGGTCGCCACGCCGATCAGCACGTCGATCTTTAGCGGATCGGCCGGATCGTATCGCAGCGACTTGACCTCGCCGACCTTGATCCCGTTGAACATCACCGAAGAGCCGGCGCGCAGGCCCACGACCGAGCCTGAAAAACGGAGCCGATACTGGCTCTCCGCCCCGACGCCGCCGGTCGTGTGCAGCCAGAACACGAACAGGAAGGCGGCACCGATCACCGCCAGCGTGAAGGCGCCGATGATCCCGTAGCGGGCTTGCGTTTCCATGGTCAGACCTCGGTCGCGGCGGCAGCGGAGAAGTGCAGGCTTGCCCGCTCGCCGCCGAAATAGGATTTCACCCAGGGATGATCGCTCTCGTACATGGTGGCCAGCGGCCCGACCGTGACGATGCGCCCGTCCGACAGCACGGCGATGCGATCGCAGATCGTGCGCAGGCTGTCGAGATCATGCGTGACCATGAAGACGGTGAGCTTCAGGGTCGTCTGCAGGGTCCGGATCAGTTCGTCGAACTCGCCGGCCGAGATCGGATCCAGGCCGGAGGTCGGCTCGTCGAGGAAGACGATCTCGGGATCGAGCGCCAGCGCGCGGGCGAGCGCGACGCGCTTGGTCATGCCGCCGGAGAGTTCCGAGGGGAACTTGTCGAGATCGTCCGGACCGAGCCCGACCATCTCCAGCTTGGCGAGGGTCACCTCGTCCATCAGCCGCTGCGAAATGCCGAGATATTCGCGCATCGGGAACTGGACGTTCTGCCGGACGGTCAGCGACGAGAACAGGGCGCCGTGCTGGAACAGAACGCCCCAACGCCGCTCCAGGCCGCGCAGTTGCGCGTCCGATGCCCGGTCGATATCGGTTCCGAGCAGCACGACCTGACCCGACCGCTTTGGCACGAGGCCGATCATGGTCCGCAGGAAGACCGATTTGCCGCCGCCCGATGCCCCGACCACGCCGAGGATCTCGCCGCTGCGCACGTCGAGCGACAGTCGGTCCAGCACGGTGTGATCGCCGAAGCCGACGACGAGGTCGCGCACTGAGATTGCCGGGGTCGCTCCGCCGAGGCTCATGGGGTCACATCCCGATCGAAGCGAAGAAGATGGCGAAGAAGCCGTCGAGCACGATCACCAGGAAGATCGACTTGACCACCGAGACGGTCGTCTGCAGGCCGAGCGATTCCGCGCTGCCCTTGACCCGCATCCCCTCCGAGCAGGCGACGATGCCGATCACCAGGGCCATGAACGGCGCCTTGATCATGCCGACATCGAAGTGTGTCAGGGATACCGCCTCGCGCAGGCGCGCCAGATAGATCAGCTGGTCCATGCCGCCATAGCCCCAGGCGACCAGCAGGCCGCCGTAGAGCGCCGCCATGGACCCGAGGAAGGCGAGGATCGGCAAGGCGACGACGAGCGCGGCGATGCGCGGCAGGATCAGGACCTGCACCGGATCGCGCCCCATGGTCTGCAGCGCGTCGATCTCCTCGCGCATCTTCATCGAGCCGAGTTCGGCCGTGTAGGAACTGCCCGAACGGCCGGCCACCATGATGGCCACGATCAGGACGCCGATCTCGCGCAGCACCAGGATGCCGACCATGTCGACGACATAGTCGTCGGCGCCGAACTTGCGGAAATGAAAGAAGCCCTGCTGGGCGATGATCCCGCCGATCAGCACCGTGACCAGCAGAATGATCGGCACGGCCCGGAGGCCGACCCGGTCGAGCTGGTTGACGAACGAGGTCAGGCGGAAACTGCGCGGATGCGCGAGTGTCCTGACGATGGCGACGGCGACCGCTCCGAGCATCTGCACGAAGGTGGTCAGCTCGCCGCCCAGCCCCTCGACCGAGCGCCCGATGGAGCGCAGCCATCCTCCGAAACCGGTTTCGGATGTCCGCTGGCGCGGGGTCCGGCGGTTGGTCGCCGCAACGCGGGAGAGCAGGTCCCGATAGCTGTCGCGGACGCCGACGATCGAGGCTTCGCCGTCGCCGCCTCCGCTGCGGACCAGGCGTTGGACCAGCCAGGCGCCGAAGGTGTCCATCTCGCCGAGCCCGGCAAGATCGACCTGTCGCGGGCCGGGACCGGCCTTTTCGGCGGTCTCGACCAGACCTTCCAGCGCATGCGCATGGGAAGCCGTCCACGATCCCGCCGCAACGAGATCGATGCGTTCGCCGTCGCGGCGAATCTCGAGTGTTCCAGCAGTCACCGGCACCCCCTCGCGCGAGCGCCGTCATGCCGCGAGCATGCCGGCCTCCGATGACCGGCGATCAGGCTGGCGATGGCCTTACCCCTTCCGGTTAAACGTGATGCTGATCTGCGTCAGCTCCGTTCCGGGCGAACGGATGGTCACGTTCTGCGTGCGGCCGCGCGTCTGAATATACAGCGAGGCGGAGAACTGAGCCCCCTGTGCGGCGGCCTTGATCTCGCCGGCCTGCCCCCGGCCGGTGATCACACCCTCGACGTTGCGGGTGGTCTCCATCCATTTGCCGGTGACGGCGCCGTCATTGTACTCGATCGAACAGCGCAGGGAAAACTTGTAGTTATCGCTGTTGCACTGGATCGTCAGCTGCATCGAATCGCCGGCAGGCACGACCCGATAGCTCGCATCGCAACGCAGCCGCTCCGCCGTCCCCTGGGCATTCTGGGCCGTGCCCGAGCCGGACCAATTGCCGTTGAAGCTGCGAAGGGCGCCTTCGCTCGCTTCGGCACTCTGGGCCCGCGCAGGCGCAGGTGCGGCCGAAGCCGCGGCGAAAAGGCCGAAGCCGATCAGGGTCACGGAGGCCAAGCGCCGCGCAAAACCCACGAACCGGCCGAACGACTCCCGTCGCTCTTCCTCCAAAAACGATTTCCACGCCATATTTCGCTCCCTGCCGGATTCGACGAGGCCCCCGGCACTCGAGGATACGTTATTCATTCGACCGAACCGTAACAGCCAGAGCGACAATTCGGTCTATTTTCAGATCGCGATTGTGTGCGTTCGGCAACAGACGAAGATCCGAAACGGGTCGTGGTCAACCCGGAATCAGATTTTGGGCAATTTTCGCGTGCGCAACGTCCCGCGTCGAGTCCGCCGCGATCACGTCACGGGGAGCAGGGCGATTTTGTCCCGCCGTCGGACTTCGCAACCCTCACGACAGCCGCCGGAGGCGCACGACCCGTTCGAAGAAGAGCATGCCGGTCGGCCGGCGACCGGTTCCGATGACCGCCGTCCGGGGCAATTGCTGCGCCAGGGCCGCATGCAGTTGCCGGATCCGGTCCTCGTCGAGGGCGCTCATCGCGTCGTCGAGGAACAGCCATTCGGGCCTGTGCAGCATGGCCCGCGCAAAGGCCACGGCCTGCTGCTCGTCGAGCGACAGCATGCGGCTCCAGCGTCCCTCTTCGTCCAGGCGTGCGGCGAGATGGCCGAGCCCGACCGTCTCCAGGGCCTCGGTAAAATCCAGGGCGGCGAATTCGTTCGGCTCGCGCGGATAGGCGAGCGCGGCGGACAGCGGCCCGACCGGCAGGTAGGGACGCTCGGGCAGGAACAGGCAGCGGGATCGCGACGGCATGCGGATGGTGCCCGAGCCGAGCGTCCACAGGCCAGCCAGCGCCAGGAAGACCATGCTGCGGCCGGCCTTGGGATCGCCGACGATCAGGACATGCTCGCCCGGGCCGACCTCGACCGGCGGCCCCTCCAGCCCAGCCGACCCGCCGGCCAGGGTCAGCCGCAGATCCTCGAGCACGAGGCGCGGCGCCTCCGTTTCCTCGATCACGATATGGCCCTGCTCGCCCTCGGTGCCGACCGGCGTCGCCAGCGCAGCGCGTAGCGCCAGGATGCGTTCCAGCGTCGCCATCCAGTCGGCCAGCCGGGGCGCGTTGTCGACCAGCCAGCGCAGCGAGCTCTGCACCTGGTTGAAGGCGCCGACCACCATCATCAGGCCGCCGAGCGTCAGCGTCCCGGAAAAATAGCCCGGCGCGGCGGCGAGCACCGGCACGACCAGCGCCAGCCAGCCATAGCCCGAGGTCGCCCAGGTGAGGTTGGCGACCTGGCGGGCGAGACGGCCCATGGCGTCGGTCACGGCCTCGAAATGGCGCGCGAGCGTGCGCCGCTCGTCGGCCTCGCCGCCATAGAGCGTGATGCCCTCCGCCGATTCCTCGACCCGGACCAGGGCCAGCCGCAGCTCCGCCTCCCGCTCGTAGCGTTCGGCATTGGAGCGCACCAGCGGCCGGCCGATCAGCCAGGCGAGACCGGACCCGAAGGCCGAGAAGGCGACCGCACACCAGACCATCGAGCCGGGCACATACAGGACCTCCCCGCCGACCGGAAAGCCGACCTGGCGCGACAGGCCCCAAAGCACGCCGACGAACGTCAGAAGCAGGAGGATGGCCTGGAGCAGGCTGGTACCGAGATCGGCCGTCAGTTCGGCGATCCGGCGGGCATCGTCCTGGATGCGCTGGTCGGGATTGGCGCCGGCCTCGCCGGCGAAGGCGAGCAGATAGGCCCGCTTCGGCACCAGCCAGAGGTCGAGCAGGTCGTCGGTGACGACCCGCCGCAGGGCGATCTTCAGCCGCTCGACCAGCCAGGTCTGCGAAACGACCAGGACCAGGAGCATGCCGGCGAGCGACAGGAAGCGGAGCAGCTGCTGCAGGAAGGCCGGCACGTCGCGCTTCTCCAGCGCATCGTAGAACGCACCCTGCCAGTTGTTCAGGCCGATCTGCAGGACGGTGTTCAGGATCACCACCATGCCGAGACCGGCCATGACCACGAGCGCGCGACGTTCCCGCCGCGCCCAGGCCCGCGCCACATTGACCGCCGCATCGGCGCGCCAAGCCTCCGAGCGGCTCCGAGGCGCGTCCGCCTCCTCCCTAGCGGTCATCTCTGCTACCTTCCGGCCATCGGGCCGCTTCACCTTGGGGGTCGAAGCTGTCGGTCGCGCGCCAGAACGTCAACCGTGGAAAAACCGCATCGGATGTCACACCGCCTTCGTCCCGCGAGCCGGCACGCCCGCGCGCTCCTGAAACGGATGACGCTCGCCGAGAAGATCGGCCAGTTGACCATGATCACGCTCGGCGACCAACCGACCGGCCCGATCGCCGATCCGGTCACCATCGCGGAGGTCCATGCCGGCCGGGTCGGCAGCGTGCTCAACCTCGCCGGGCCGGAGCGGATCGCGCAGGTGCAGGCGCTGGCGCGCGCCACCCGTCTCGGCATCCCGCTCGTCTTCGGGCTCGATGTGGTGCACGGATACCGGACGGTCTTTCCGGTGCCGATCGCCGAGGCCGGTGCCTTCGACCCGACGCTGTGGCGCGAGACGGCCCGCGTGGCCGCCGCCGAGGCTCGCCGGCAGGGCATCCACCTGACCTTCGCCCCGATGCTCGACATCGCCCGCGATCCGCGCTGGGGCCGCATCGTCGAAGGACCGGGAGAAGATCCCTGGCTGGCGGCCCGCTTCGCCGCCGCGAAGGTCACCGGCTTCCAGGGCGCTGACCTGGCTGCGCCGGACGCGCTCGCCGCCACGGCCAAGCATTTCGTCGCCTACGGGGCGGCCGTCGCCGGGCGCGACTATGCCGGCGCGGAGGTCTCGGCCACGAGCCTCGCCGAGGTCTATCTGCCGCCGTTCCGGGCCGCCGTCGAAGCCGGCGTCGCGGCGGTCATGCCGGCCTTCTCGGACATTGACGGCGTGCCGATGACCGCCCATGCCGCGCTGATCGCCGGGCGGCTGCGGCGCGTCTGGGGCTTCGACGGTGTCGTCATCAGCGACTGGGACGCGATCGGCCAGCTCGTCGCCCACGGCGTCGCGGCGGATCTCGCCGAGGCCGCCGCCCTGGCGCTGAGGGCCGGGGTCGATATCGACATGGTCAGCGCGGCCTATCGGCGCGGCCTGCCCGAAGCCCTGGACCGCGGTCTGGTCGAACCCGAGGCGATCGACGCGGCGGTGCTGCGCGTGCTGGCGCTGAAGGAGAGGCTCGGCCTGTTCGAGGCGGAACCCGTCGCCCCGGCCGGACCGCCGCCCGCAGCCGAGGCCGCTGGCCGGCGCGCGCTCGCCCGGCATGCCGCGGAGCGCAGCACCGTGCTTCTGCACGACCGATCCAGCCTCCTGCCCGTCGGCAGCCCGCGACGGATCGCCGTGATCGGCCCCTTCGCCCGTGCGGCCGGCGGCGGCAGCGACCGGATCGGCCCCTGGGCCGGGCTCGGCGACCCCGATCAGGCGTCCTCGCTGCCGGCGGCCCTGCGCGCGCGCTTTCCCGATGCCGAGATCGTGTCGCGGGTCGGTGTCGACGCCCACAGGCCCGGCCGGCGCGACATTGCCGGGGCGGTCGCGGCCGCGCGTCAGGCCGATCTGGTGCTGCTGTGCCTGGGCGAACCGGCGGACTGGAGCGGCGAGGCGGCCAGCCGCGCCGAGCCGGGCCTGCCGGGCGACCAGCCCGCCCTGGCCGAGGCCATCTTCGCCCTCGAGCGGCCGACCGTCCTGATCCTGACCGGTGGCCGCCCGCTGATCGCCTCGGCCGTGATCGATCGCGCCGGGACCGCCCTGATGGCATGGTTCGGCGGAACCGAGATCGCCCCGGCGCTGGCCGGCATCCTCGCCGGCGACGTGCCGGCCGGCGGCCGCCTGCCGGTCTCCTGGCCGCGCAGCATCGGCCAGATCCCGATCTTCTTCGCGGAACGTCCGAGCGGGCGCCCCTTCGCGCCCGACAATCCGTTCACGTCGCACTATCTCGACCAGCCGAACGCCCCGCACTTCCCCTTCGGCCATGGCGGCACGCCCGGCGCCTTCGCGCTGTCGGACCTGGCGGTCGCGCCCGTCACGGTCGGCCCGGCGGAGGAGATCGCGATCGCCGTCACCGTGGCGAGCACGGCCGCGCGCGCGGAGGATGCGGTGGTTTTCGTCTTCATCCAGGCCCTCAAGGCGCTGCCGAATCGGCCGGTCCTGGAACTGCGCGCGGTCGAACGGGTCGCGCTGGCGCCCGGCGAGACCCGGCGCGCAACCCTCCGGCTGCCGGCCGCCGCCCTCGACCGTCTCGGCGATGGGGCGGTCCCGGAGCCCGGCCGCTATGCCATCCGGGTCGGCCTCGATGCCGACCGTAGCCGGCATCTGGTCGCTGCGGTGACGCTCGAAACGCGGTAGGCACCCCGCCCGATCGCTGTCCGCGCCCGGCTCGGCCCGCGCGCCTCAGAACCCCATCGCCGCTCCGTCCGAGCGCGGATCGGCGGCGCCCTCGAACAGGCCCGCCGGGCTCAGCACGATGGCGCCGGCATGGCCCATCATCTCCTCGAAGGCGCCGACCGTCTCGACCTCGTGGCCGGCCGCCACCAGGGCCGCGACCACGTCCGGGTCGACGCGCGATTCGATCTTCAGGTTGGTCGTCGAAGCGCCCCAGGTCCGGCCGAGCAGCCAGCGCGGCGCGCTGACCGCCGCCTGCAGGGGCATGCCGTGCAGGACGTGGCGCGAGAAGACCGCCGCCTGCGTCTGCGGCTGCCCCTCCCCGCCCATCGTGCCGTAGACCATGCGGCGGCCATCGGCCAGTTCCGCATAGGCCGGCTGAATGGTGTGGAATGGCCGCCGATCGGGTTGCAATGCGTTGCAATGCTTCGAATCGAGCGAAAAGG
Source organism: Prosthecodimorpha staleyi (assembly GCF_018729455.1). Classification (NCBI taxonomy): domain Bacteria; kingdom Pseudomonadati; phylum Pseudomonadota; class Alphaproteobacteria; order Hyphomicrobiales; family Ancalomicrobiaceae; genus Prosthecodimorpha; species Prosthecodimorpha staleyi. Next base: position 24,527 of record NZ_JAHHZF010000003.1, read on the forward strand.
AGGTGCCGCGGTTCTGCCAGGTGACGCCGCTCTCCGGCAGCACCAGGCCGGAGCCGAACTCCCAGTAGACGCTCTGGATGAAACTGACCGCCGTGCCGTCGCGGTCGATCGCCCCGAGCCAGACCGTATCGCCGGGCGGTGCGACATGCGGCCAGGGCAGCGCGCGGGCGCGGTCGATCCGGCCGGCCAGGTCGTCGAGCAGCGCATCGTCAAGGAACTCGGACGCCGGCCGGGTCATGAAGGCCGGGTCGCCGACATGCCGGTCGCGGATGATGAAGGCCTGCTTGGTCGCCTCGACCAGCCCGTGCAGATGGTCGAAGCCCTCGCCCACCGCCACGCCGAGCCGGGCATAGAGCGCGAGGATCATCAGCGAGGCGAGGCCCTGGGTCGGCGGCGGCATGTTGAAGACCCGGTGCGGTCCGACCGCCACCGACAAGGGCGGCAGGGTCAGGGCGTGGTGGCGCTCCAGATCGCGCAGGCGCAGCGGCGATCCGGCCGCCTCCAGGTCGCCGGCGAGGCTGCGGGCGAGATCGCCGCGGTAGAAGTCGTCGAGCCCGGCGCGCGCCAGATGCTCCAGCGTGGCGGCGACCCGCGGCTGGGTCAGCCGGTCGCCGACCTCGACCAGCCTTCCGGCCGGCGCATAGACACCGAGAAATCCGGGCACGGAGGCCAGTTCCGGACGCTTGGCCGCGGCGTTGCGGGCGAGCGTGCGCGAGACCGGCACCCCGTCGCCAGCATGGCCGATCGCGTCCTCGAACAGCCGCGCGAGCGGCAGCGGCCGGCCGTTCGTGCCGGCATCGAGGGCGAGCGCCGCCTGCCAGCCGGACACCGCGCCGGCGACCGTCAGGGCCGCCAGGGGCCCGCGCGCCGGGATCGCGTCATGACCGGCGGCGCGGTAGAAATCCGGGCTCGCCAGCCCGGCCGCCGCCCCGCAGGCGTCGATGCCGACCGGGTCCGCGCCGGGCCGGGCGACGATCCAGAAATTGTCGCCGCCGAGCCCGTTCATGTGCGGGTAGACCACCGCGATCGCCGCCGCCATCGCCACCATGGCCTCGATCGCCGATCCGCCCTCCTCCAGGATGCGCAGGCCGGCGCGGGCGGCGAGGTCGTGCGGCGCGGTCACCATGCCGCGGAAGGCACGCTTGGTTTCAATCATGGCTGGCTCCGTGGCAGGCGGGCGGAAGAGGAGGGTCATGCGGGGGTGGAAGGGCGCTGCCGGGCGGCCGGCAAGGTCCCGAAGGTCAGGGGATCATCCCCTCCGGCAGGCTGGCAGCATGCGCCGCGATGGCGCCGGCCGTGGTGATCCAGAGGTCGTCGCGGCGCTCGACGACGCGCCGCAGCGCCCGGCGGAGCGGCCGCAAGCGGTGCGGCTGACCGACCAGATAGGGATGCAGCGCGATGCCCATGACCAGCGGCGCCTTGGCGGACTGCTCGGCCATCTCGTCGAAGGTCGTCTCCAGGATATGGGCGAAGTCCTCGCCGGTATCCTTGCGCCCGACGATCGACGGGATGTCGTTCAGCTCCTGCGGATAGGGCACCGACAGGATGCGGCCGCCGTCGCGGGTCGAAAACCAGACCGGCTGTTCGTCCATCGACCAGTCGAGCAGATACGAATAGCCGGCCTCCTTCAGGAGATCGGGGGTGACTCGCGACTGCGAGATCCACGGCCCGAGCCAGCCCTGCGGCGCCCGCCCCTCGGCGGCGGCAATCACCGCCGTCGTCTCGGCGATCAGGCGGCGCTCGTCGGGCTCGGCCAGGATGCCCTGCCGCTCGGCATTGGTCCGGCCATGGCCGACGACCTCGTCGCCGCGCGCCCGGAAGGCGTCCATGGTTTCCGGGCAATAGCCATAGATCGCCGCATTGACCAGGACGGAGGCCGGCAGCGCCAGGTCGTCGAGGAGATCGATCAGGCGCCAGACGCCGACCCGGTTGCCGTAGTCGCGCCAGGCGTAGTTCAACACGTCGGGCTGCGGGCCACCCGGCGCCAGTTCCGCGCCGAGCCCCTCGCCGAAGGCGAAATGCTCCATGTTGACGGCGACATAGACGGCGAGCCGCGCCCCGTTCGGCCAGGTCCAGACCGGCCGCTGCGGCAGGGCGCTGTAGCCGTACCGTCCATGGCCGGCGAGACGCGGCGGCGAGACGGCATCATGATGCCGCTTTGGATCCTGATCGGGCATGGATTTCCTTTCCTGCGGTCGAGGGAAACCGGATGCGGCCCGAACGTCAATGCGCGTCTCTGCCGCCCCGCTCCGGGGCTTCCGGAACGGCCGACATATCCTCATACAAATCACGGAACAGACGATTGACAGCGCGCGTGCTTTTGAAGACGCTCCGCTGCTGAAGAGCCGCGCTGGGAGGCGACGGGGCGATCGGGCGGGCAGGCTTCCGGCAGGAAGGTCCCACCCTCTCCGAATCGCACCACGGCTCGGATCGAACCGGCAGGCGCAGGTCCATGCCGGTCGCGCGAGGGAGGATAATTTGAAGTTCATCACGACCGCACTGGCCGCGCTCGCGCTCGGCCTGGCGACCTTCGGGTCCGCCATCGCCCAGGACAAGGGCACGATCGGCATCGCCATGCCGACCAAGTCTTCGGCGCGCTGGATCGCCGACGGCGACAACATGGTCAAGGTGTTCAAGTCCAAGGGCTATGGCACCGACCTGCAATATGCCGAGGACGACATCCCGAACCAGCTGGCCCAGATCGAGGGCATGATCACCAAGAAGGTCAAGGTTCTGGTGATCGCCGCGATCGACGGCACGACGCTGACCTCGGCCCTGAAGAAGGCGAGCGACAGCGGCATCAAGGTCATCGCCTATGATCGTCTGATCCGTGGCTCGGAGAATGTCGACTACTACGCGACCTTCGACAACTTCCAGGTCGGCGTGCTGCAGGCGCAGACGCTCGAGAAGGCGCTCGGCCTGAAGGACGGCAAGGGTCCGTTCAACATCGAGCTGTTCGCCGGCTCGCCGGACGACAACAACGCGACCTTCTTCTTCAACGGCGCCATGTCGGTGCTGAAGCCCTACCTGGACTCCGGCAAGCTGGTCGTGCGCTCCAAGCAGACGGCCTTCGACAAGGTCGCCACGCTGCGCTGGGACGGCGCGGTGGCGCAGGCGCGCATGGACGCGATCCTGTCGGCCTATTACGGCAAGGACGCCAAGGTGAACGCGGTCCTGTCGCCCTATGACGGCCTGTCGATGGGCATCATCTCGTCGCTGAAGGCGGTCGGCTACGGCACCGCCGCCCAGCCGCTGCCCTTCGTCTCCGGCCAGGATGCCGAGGTGCCGTCGGTCAAGTCGATCATCAAGGGCGAGCAGTATTCGACCATCTTCAAGGATACCCGCGAACTGGCCAAGGTCACGGCCAACATGGTCGACGCGGTCCTGTCCGGCAAGCAGCCCGAAGTCAACGACACCAAGACCTACGACAACGGCAAGAAGGTGGTTCCGTCCTACCTCTTGAAGCCGGTGGCGGTCGACGCTTCGAACTGGAAGGACATTCTGGTCGGCTCCGGCTACTATACCGAAGCTCAGGTGAAGTGACGGCCACGGCCCGGGCGGACGCCATCCGCCCGGGTCGGACCCTCCCCCTATCGGCCGGCCGGCCCCCGGCCGACATCCGGTCTCGAACCCGCCAGACTGATCTGAACCGTCCCCGGGACCGACCGTCCCGCGGAGGCGCGTCGGCGCCGCAGCCGACCCGGAGGGGCGATGGACTCCATTCTCGAAATGCGCGGCATCACCAAGACCTTCCCGGGCGTGAAGGCCTTGCAGAACGTCAACCTGACTGTCCGCAAGGGCGAGATCCACGCCATCTGCGGCGAGAACGGCGCCGGCAAGTCGACCCTGATGAAGGTCCTGTCCGGCGTCTATCCGGCCGGCTCCTACGAGGGCGACATCGTCTATGAGGGGCAGGTCCGGCACTTCCGCGGCATCCACGATTCCGAGCGGCTCGGCATCATCATCATCCACCAGGAACTGGCGCTGGCCCCGCAGCTCTCCATCGCCGAGAACCTGTTTCTCGGCAACGAGATCGCCCGGAACGGGGTGATCGACTGGTTCGAGACCCACCGGCGCGCGCGCGAACTGCTGGCCAAGGTCGGGCTGAAGGAAAGCCCGTCGACGCTGATCACCGATATCGGGGTCGGCAAGCAGCAGCTGGTCGAGATCGCCAAGGCGCTCGCCAAGGAGGTCAAGCTCCTGATCCTCGACGAGCCGACCGCGAGCCTCAACGAGCGCGACAGCCAGGCCCTGCTCGACCTGCTCCTGGAACTGAAGGGCCACGGCATCACGGCGATCATGATTTCTCACAAGCTGAATGAGATTTCGCGCATCGCCGATTCCATCACCATCCTGCGCGACGGCTCCACGGTCGAGACGATCGAGGCCGGCGCCGGCGCGATCGACGAGAACCGCATCATCCGCGGCATGGTCGGCCGCGAAATGAACGATCGCTATCCGCAGCGGACGCCGGCGATCGGCGAGACGATCTTCGAGGTCAAGGACTGGCGGGTGCATCACCCGGTCCATCCCGAAAGGCTGGTGGTCAAGGGCGTCAACCTGACCGTCCGCCGCGGCGAGGTCGTCGGCATTGCCGGCCTGATGGGCGCCGGCCGGACCGAATTCGCCATGTCGGTTTTCGGGCGCGCCTATGGCCGGCGCATCTCCGGCGAGGTGCTGATGGACGGCCGTCCCGTCGACGTCTCGACCATCCCGAAGGCGATCGACGCCGGCATCGCCTATGTCACCGAGGACCGCAAGCAACTCGGCCTGATCCTCAACGAGGACATCCGCTTCAACGTGCCGCTGGCCGGCCTCGACAAGATTTCCGAGCGCGGCGTGATCGACCGCCACGCGGAAGTAACGCTCGCCAAGCGCTTCCGCGACCGGCTCAAGATCCGCTCCGCCGGCATCACGCACCAGACCGTCAACCTGTCGGGCGGCAACCAGCAGAAGGTCGTGCTGTCGAAATGGCTGCACGCCGATCCGAAGATTCTGATCCTGGACGAACCGACCCGCGGCATCGACGTGGGCGCCAAGTACGAAATCTACACCATCATCCACCAGCTCGCCGATTCCGGCCGCGGCGTGATCGTGATCTCCTCCGAGATGCCCGAACTGCTCGGCATCACCGACCGCATCTACGTGATGAACGAGGGGCGGTTCGTCGGCGAGTTCCCGGCCGCGGAGGCGAGCCAGGAACGGATCATGGCAGCGATCATGCGGAGGGAGGACGCCTGAGATGTCGGCCGAGACGACAAGCGCCGCGGAAGCGCCGAGCCGCTCCTATGCGGGTTTCCTGAAGAACAACATCCGCGAATACGGCATGCTGATCTCGTTGATCGTGATCATGCTGTATTTCCAGTTCGCCACCGACGGGCGGCTGTTCCAGCCCGACAACCTGACCAACATCGTGCAGCAGCGCGGCTACATCGTCGTGATGGCGCTCGGCATGCTGATGATCATCGTCGCCGGCCATATCGACCTGTCGGTCGGCTGGCTGTGCGGCTTCCTCGGAGCGGTCGCCGCCATCCTGATGGTCGATCACGGCGTACCCTGGTATCTGGCCGTGCTGGCCACGCTCGTCTTCGGCGGCATGGTCGGGGCGGTGCAGGGCTACGCGGTCGCCTATCTGCACATCCCCTCCTTCATCGTCACGCTCGCCGGCATGCTGATCTTCCGCGGCCTGACGCTCTACGTCCTGGGTGGGCGCAATGTCGGCCCCTTCCCGCCCGAACTCGCCACCCTGCTGACCGGCTTCTTCCCCGATCTCACCGGCCGCATGCCCGATCCGATCGCGCCGCATCTCGAAACGCTCCGCCTGTTCGTCGCCCCCTACGCGCTGGCGGCGGTCGAGGCTTGGAACCGGCTGACCGAGAGTGCCGCGCTTCTGCCGAAGATCGAGTGGGCACCGGTCCTGACGCGCCAGGAGACGACAGGCGATATCAGCGCCACCTCGCTCGGCATCGCCACCGTGGTGGTGGCGATGATGCTCGCCAACGCCTTCGCGGCCCGGGTCAAGCTGGTCCGCCAGGACATGCAGACCGAGCCCTTCGTCTTCTTCCTTCTGAAGACGCTGGCGATCGCCGGGATGCTGTTCTACCTCGCCTATCTGTTCTCAACCTATCGCGGCCTGCCCAACGTCTTCGTGATCATGGGGCTCCTGATCGCCCTCTATTCCTTCGTCACGACGCGCACCACGGTCGGGCGGCGCCTCTATGCGCTCGGCGGCAACGAGAAGGCGGCCAAGCTCTCGGGCATCAACACCGAGCGGCTGGTCTTCCTCGCCTTCGTCAACATGGGCGTGCTGTCGGCGCTGGCCGGGATGATGTTCGCCACCCGGCTCGGCTGGGCGACGCCGAAATCCGGCGACGGCTTCGAACTCGACGTGATCGCGGCCTGCTTCATCGGCGGCGCCTCGGCCTCGGGCGGCGTCGGCACGGTGCTCGGCGCGGTGATCGGCGCCTTCATCATGGGCGTCATGAACAACGGCATGTCGATGATGGGCATCGGCATCGACTGGCAGTTCATCATCAAGGGCAGCGTGCTGTTCCTGGCCGTCTTCCTGGATGTCTACAACAAGAAGAAGGGCTGAGGCGGGCACCGCCGCGCCCCGTGAGCCGCCGCCCCGTGAGCCGCCACCCCGTGCGGCGGCTTCACGTTGCGGTGATCGGGCACCGCCGGCCGGAAGCCCGTTTGCGCGGGCGGCTCCGGATTTCTACGGTATCGGGCAAGGCCCGACCGGCCGAACGACGCCGCATCCAAGCGGCGCGTCACAGGAGGACGATCCCATGTTGAGGAAATTCGCGCTCGCCGCGCTGTCGGCCTATGTCCTGGCCAGCGCCACACCGATCGTGGCTGCCGAGTTCCCGGCCGCCAAGGACGGGCTCTATGTCGCCAAGGACTTCAAGTTCCATACCGGCCAGACCCATGCCGAGGTCAAGCTCGCCTACAAGACCGTCGGCGAGCCGACCGGCGAGCCGGTCCTGATCCTGCACGGCACTGCCGGTTCGGCCGGCACCATGCTGACGCCGGGCTTCGGCGGCGAACTGTTCGGCGAGGGCCAGCCGCTCGATGCCAAGAAGTATTTCATCATCATTCCGGATGCGCTCGGCGCCGGCAAGTCGTCGAAGCCGTCGGACGCGCTGAAGGCCGAATTCCCGCAATACAATTACGACGACATGGTCGATGCCCAGTATCGCCTGGTCACCGAAGGGCTCGGCATCAAGCATCTGCGCCTCGTCCTCGGCAATTCGATGGGCGGCATGCATGCCTGGGTCTGGGGCACGCGCTATCCGGACATGATGGATGCGATCGTGCCGATGGCCTCGCAGCCGACCGCGATGTCCAGCCGCAACTGGATGATGCGCCGCCTGATGATCGAGACGATCAAGGCCGATCCGGACTACAAGGGCGGCAACTACACGACGCAGCCGAAATTCGCCCGCATCGCCAACGTCTTCTATGGCACCGGCACGAATGGCGGCGATCTCGCCTACCAGCGGATGGCGCCGACCCGAGAGGCTGCCGACAAGCTGGTCGAGGCCCGTCTGGCGGCCCCGTTCACCGCCGATGCGAACGACTTCATCTACCAGTGGGCGGCCTCCGCCGACTACGATCCGTCGGCCAAACTCGGCGCCATCAAGGCCCATGTGCTGGCGATCAACTCCGCCGACGACGAGCGCAATCCGGTCGCGACCGGGCTGATGGTCGAGTCCATGAAGAAGATCGCCAACGGTAGGCTCTATGTGATCCCGGGCAGCGCCACGACCGCCGGTCACGGTACGACCGGAGGCATGGCCAAGCTCTGGGCCGGCGAACTGGCCGCCTTCCTGCCGGCCGTCCCGAAGCGCTGAGCGCAGCGTCGGGCATTGCCGCCCTTCGCGATCCGGCTCCGGCCCCGTCCGGGGCCGGTTTCGCGTCAGGGCACCCATGCCGTCGGGCAGGCTGCCGGTTTCGCAGAAGCCGGCTAGGGTCGGGCAAACGGCGACAGACCGGCATCATCAGAGCCTGCCAGGAGGAAGCATGTCCGCAGACCCGACGATCGAACCCTTTCGCCTGCACGTCCACGATCGGGACATCGCCGACCTGAAGACCCGCCTGACGCTGACCCGCTTTCCCGATCAGGCACCCGAGGCGCCCTGGGCCTTCGGCACCGATCTCGCCTTCATGCACCGGGTCGTCGAGCATTGGCGCGACCGCTTCGACTGGCGCGCCGAGGAGGCCCGCCTCAACGCCTTCCCGCAATTCATGACCGAGATCGACGGCATCCCCGTCCATTTCCTGCATGTCGCCGGCAAGGGTCCGAACCCGATGCCGCTGCTGCTCTCGCATGGCTGGCCCGGCTCGGTTTTCGAGTTCCTTGACATCATCCCGCGCCTGACCGACCCGGCCCGCTTCGGCGGCGATCCGGCCGACGCCTTCACGGTGGTGGCGCCATCGCTGCCCGGCTACGGCCTCTCGTTCCGCCCGGGTCAGAAGCGCTACGACCTCGCCATGATCGTCGGGGTCTTCGCCGAGCTGATGCAGCGGCTCGGCTACCCGCGCTACGGCGCACAGGGCGGCGACTGGGGCTCGTTCATCACCTCGCGGCTCGCCTGCGACCATCCCGACCGGCTCGCCGGCATCCACCTGAACCTGCTGCCGCTGCGCCGCGACGCCGCCGGGCTCGACGCGCGTACCGAGGACGAGACCCGCTATCTTGCCGAACTGGCGCATTTCCTGAAGGAGAATACCGGCTACCAGTGGATCCAGGGCACCCGGCCGCAGACGCTGGCCTACGGGCTGACCGACAGTCCGGCGGGACTGGCCGCCTGGATCCTGGAGAAGTTCCGCGCCTGGTCGGACTGCAAGGGAGACCCGACCTCGATCCTGTCGCTCGACCGCCTGCTCGGCAACGTCTCCTTCTACTGGTTCACCGGCACGATCGGGTCGTCCTTCTGGCCCTACTACGCCCGCATGCACGGCCCCTGGCCGATCGGCGCGCGCATCGACGTGCCGATGGGTTATGCGCAGTTCCCGACCGAGATCCTGAAGCCGCCGCGCTCGATGGCCGCGCGGGTCTATGCCGACATCCGGCGCTGGTCGGTGATGCCCGAAGGCGGCCACTTCGCCGCCATGGAACAGCCAGAGGCGCTGGCGGGCGAGATCACCGCGTTCTTCCGCGATCTGCGCTGATCCGGCAGTCCAGACGGTCGGATCCCGGTTTCCGCTGGGCCTGTCTCGTTCGACACAGGCCGATCCTGCGGAACCCCCTATACCTCACCTCAGCCGCGGCGAACGCCGCCAACCCTTTGAAAAGCCCGAGAGGGCTGAGGAGAGATCGACATGACCACGATCGCGATCAGCCAGTTCAAGGCCATCCAGGCGCCCGACAACAAGGAAGTCCGGATCGACAGCCAGGACCAGGTGACGACCGCCAAGCGCGGCTTCTTTGGCCGTCTCGTCCGCTTCTTCGCGCCGAGCATCGAACACCGGGAAACCCGGGACACCGCCCATGCGCTGCTGAAGTCGCTGCGCACCAAATACGGCCCGGAGGTCGGGACCGAGGCCTTCATGAAGGTCCGCCAGGATCTGCGCTACGGCCGGAAGGGCGAGCTGATGATGGATGTCGCCAAGCCGCTGACCGTCCGTCAGGTCCGCGACGCCATCGAGACCGCCAAGACGCTGAGCCGCGCCGGCAAGCTCGCCGATCAGTTCGATCCCAAGACCGGCGACCGGTTCGACCAGATCGCCAAGAAGGCCGGTGTCGATCCCTCGACCCTGTCGGAGGACCAGATGACGTTCTTTGCGGCGCGACTGAAGGGCACCGCCGTCCAGATGCAGTCCGAATCGCATGAGAAGGTCACAGTCGAGGATCTCGACCGCCCGGCCGCCAAGCTCCTGAAATACGTCGCCTCGCTCGATCCGACGGAGCTTGGTGAGCGGATCGAGGCCTGGGACGATGCCAACAAGGCCGGCGTCGGCTTCCTGCGCATGAATACCGGTCGCGACCAGACCACCATGAGCGACCATCTGGCGGCACTGCGCGACTATCTGACGAAGCTCGACGACCTGCGCGAGGATACCACGCTCGGCGGCAATACCGGCGGCATGGGCGGCGACGACCTGCTCCGCGCCCGCTATCAGGGCATCGACAACCTGCTGGCCGGTATGACGCCGGTCGAGGCCCGGCGCCAGTTCGCCGAGATGATGCGGCCCGACAGCCCGGCGCGGCAGCTGCTGTTCGGCCTCGGTGCCGCCACCGTGCATCCCGGCCACAAGGTCAAGGGCGACTTCGAACGCTCGCTGGCGAACCAGAGCGGTGCGCAGGCCCTCGGCACCGCCTTGGTCGAGTTCGTCGTCCGCATCGGCGAGCATGGCGGGATACCGGACGCGCGTACCAAGGTGACGAAAATCTTTGAAGGCGGTCAGGACCTGTCGGAGAAGGAAATCACGACTGGCCAGATCGAGAAGTCGAAGCTGAAGGATGCTGGCCTCTCCAGCGGCCCATCGATCTCAAAGGGCGTCGGGCAGCTCCTGCCGGGCATCCACGAGGAAGGCGAGATCCAGCACAAGGCCTATATTCAGCGGACCGAAGAGGAGCGCCAGCAGATGCTGCTGGAAATGGCCGAAGACAATGGACTGAACAATAAGTGACGACACGCCGGGTCGCCGTCGCGGCACCTGCGGAGCCAATCACTCGGATCGAACAGCGCCGAACGAATACTGACTGAACGTCCGCAACCGGAACCCTCCCTCATTGAGCCCCCATGCCCGGCAGCGGCGCGGGGGCTCGTCACCTTGCCAGGAGTGACGCATGTCCAGCCACACCGTCCGCCAGATCGAAGCCGCCTTCGAGACGCTTGCCGCCCGGGTCGACCTCGAGGGCTTCGCATTCGACGAGGACGGCGAGGCCACGCTTGCCTTCGACGACGTCGCGGTGGTCTTCCGGATTGCGCAGCAGGAGGGCACGGTGCTCCTGCTGGCGCCCCTAGGTCAGCCGGCCGTCCCCTCCGAAGCGCTGTTCGGCGCGCTGCTCGAAGCCAATTTCGGCTGGGCCGGAACCGGAGGCGGCACCGTCTCGCGCGAGCCCGGCGAAGGTCCCTTCATGCTCATGCGGCGTCTGAGCGGCGAAGGCATGACGGCAGACAGCCTGGAGGCTGACATCGGTGCCTTCGTCAGCGCTGCCGAATCGCTCGCCGCCCATATCGCCGCGTCCATGCCGGACGAACCCGAAACCGACTTCGCCGCCGACCCGACCGCCATACGGATCTGAACGGTGGCTCGCGCCGCGTTCAAACCGGCTCAGCGGTGGCGGCGTGAACCCGCCAGGACGGACGCGGCGGCCGGGACGGCTGCCGTGCCTCGCCGGGACTGAGGCCGAACCGGTCGCGGAAGGCCTTCGAGAAATGCGATTGCGAGACGAAGCCGCAATCGCGCGCGACGCAGGCGATGGGCTGGTCGGTCCCGGCGAGCAGGTCGCGCGCGCGATCGAGGCGCATGTCCAGGAAGACCGCGCCCGGCGAACATCCGAGATCACGCAGGAACAGCCGCTCCAGCTGGCGGGACGAGAGACCGACTTCCGCCGCGAAGGCGTGGATCGGCCGCGGCGTGCCGATGGCGGCCCGCATCACCGCGATCACATGCGCGGTGCGGGGATCGTGATGCTGCGCCGGGGAGGCAGCGCCGGGTCGCTGCGGCTCGCCGGCTTCGCGCGGGCGCTGATGAAGCAGTTCGTCGCAGACAGAGACCGCGACATCGCGACCCGCCTGCCGCTGGATCAGCGCCAGAGCGAGATCGACGACCGCCATGCCGCCGGCCGACGAGGCCCGGGTGTCGGACAGATCGAACAGGCCGTCGCTGGCGGCAAGATCGGGCCGGCACAGCGCGAAATGCTCCCGCCGTCGCCAATGCACCGGCACCGGGCGATCCGCCAGATGACCGGCCGCCGCGAGCCCCTCGGCACCGCCATCGATGCCGGCGACCAAAGCGCCGCGTCGCGCCGAGGCCGCGATAAGCTCCGCGAAGGGAGCCCCCGGCGCCTCGGCATCCGCCCCGGCGCATAGCACCAAGCCGTCTAATGCCGCGTCAGGGTCGCCGGCTCCATCCACCCCGACCGCAAAGCCGCTCGACGACACGACAGGCGCGCCGTCGGGCGACAGGGTTCGCCACGCGAACAGGGTGCGATCGGCAACGTGGTTGGCAAGGCGCAACGGCTCGATCAGCGCGGCGAGGCCGAGGACCGAGAAGCCGGGCACGAGCAGGATGCCGAGCGTGAAGGGGGCGGCGGTCCGCGACGGCATGGGCGGGCTCAATACCAGGCATCCGCGACGGCGGCCTTGCGCCGGGCGACGAAATCGTCGAGCGCGTCGGCGATGCCCGGATCGAGCGGCGGCGGCTCATAGGCAGCGAGCGCGCCGCGCCAGGCCTTCTGGGCACGCCGCGCGATATCCTGCCCGCCCTCCTCGCGCCACTGCTCGTAGGAATTGGAGTCCGACAGGGCGAAATCGTAGAAGGCCGTCTCGAAGTGGCGCAGGGTGTGCGGCGCGCCGAGGAAATGGCCGCCGGGCGGGACCGACCGGAAGGCATCGAGCGCGAAGCTGTCCTCGTCGAGCGCGAGCCCGCCGGCCAGCACATGGAAGGCGCCGAGCTGCTCGGCATCGATCATGAACTTCTCGTAGCTCATCGCCAGGCCGCCCTCGAGCCAGCCGGCGGCATGCAGCACGAAATGGGCGCCGGCGAGCAGGGCCGGCCACAGCGAATTGGCGCTCTCCGAGGCCGCCTGGGCGTCGGGCAGCTTCGAGGCGCAGAGATTGCCGCCGCAGCGCAGCGGCACGCCGAGCCGGCGCGCCAACTGCCCGATCGCGAAATAGGCGAGCGCCGGCTCCGGGGTGCCGAAGGTCGGGGCGCCGGATTTCAGCGACATGGACGAGAGGAAGTTGCCGAGGATCGCCGGCGCGCCCGGCCGGACCAGCTGGGTCAGCGCGACGCAGACCATCGCCTCGGCGAAGCATTGCGCCAGCGCCCCGGCGGTGGTGACCGGCCCCATGGCGCCGCCGAGAATGAAGGGCACGCAGACCGCCGCCTGGTTGGCCGCCGCATAGGTGCGAATGACCCGCGCGGCCTCGCCGTCGAGGAGCAGGGGCGAGTTCACGTTGACGTTGCCGAGGATCACGCAATGGCGGTCGACGAAGGCCTCGCCGAACACCAGCCGCACCAGGTCGATCGAATCGGCGGCGCGGGCGGCGGTCGTCACCGAGCCCATGAAGGGCTTGTCGGAGAAGCGGATATGCGCCGCCACCATGTCGAGATGGCGCTTGTTGACCGGCAGGTCGACCGGCTCGCAGACCGTGCCGCCCGAATGGTGCAGGTGGGGCGAGGCATAGGCGAGCTTCACGAAATTCTCGAAATCCGCGATCGTGCCGTAGCGGCGCCCGCCGTCCAGATCGGTGACGAAGGGCGAGCCGTAGGCGGGCGCGAAGACGACCGCATCGCCGCCGATGACCACGTTGCGCGCCGGATTGCGCGCATGCTGCACGAAGGCGGCGGGCGCGGAGGCCCGGATGATCGCGCGCACCAGGCCGGGCGGAAAGCGCAGGCGGCCGTTCTCAAGGGTGGCACCGGCCGCGACGAACAGCCGGTTGGCCTCCTCGTCGCCGCGGATCTCGAAGCCGACCTCCGCCAGGAGCCGGTCGGCGGCCTCCTCGATGCGGACGAGCCCCTCCTCCGACAAGAGCGCATAGGGCGGGATCGTGCGGGTCAGATAGGCCGGGCGCGGCGGGCCGCCGGCCTGCCGGACCCGTTGCCGTGCCGCCCGCCCCCCGCTGCGCATCCGTGCTCCGTCCGACATGCCCGCCTCCTCACTTTCGGATAGGCTAGGCGCAGGCCGACCGGCCGTGACCGGTGAAAGATTCGATCTCTGGGATAGAGAGGCTCTATATGTCGGACGCAACCACATGGCGCCTGCTGCCGGCCATGGCGGTGTTCGAGGCGGCCGGGCGGCTCGGCAGTTTCACGCGCGCCGGGCGCGAACTCGGCATCTCGCAGGAATCGGTCAGCTACGCGATCCGCAAGCTCGAACAGGAGATCGGCCGGCCGCTCTTCGAGCGCGGCCACCGGCAGGTGGCGCTGACGCCGGCCGGGCGCGAATTGCACGACCATGTCGGGATGGGTCTCGGTCATGTCCGCCGCGCCTTCGAGGCGCTGCGGCCGGCACGCGAGCGGGACGGACCGGTGACGCTGTCCTGTTCGACCGCCTTCGCGCGTTTCTGGCTGCTGCCGCGGCTGGCCGAATTCCGGGCCGACCTTCCCGCCGTCGACCTGCGCCTGCAGACCACCGACCGGGACCTGGACATCGCCGCGGAGGGCGTCGATCTGGGCATCCGCTACGGCGGCGGCATCTTCGGACACTATGAGAGTGCGGTCTTCGCCCCCGAGGTCATCTATCCGGTGGCGAGCCCCCGGCTGACCGAGAGGTCCAGCGAGCCGATGCCCTGGACGCTCGCGACGCTGGCGGCCGCGCCGCTGATCCATCTGGAAGAACCGGTGCGCGCCTGCCCGGACTGGTTCGACTTCGCGCGCGCCAGCGGCATGCCGCCCCTGCCGCGCACGGGACTGAAGCTCAACGATTATGCGCTCGTCCTTCAGGCCGCACTCGAAGGCCAGGGCGTGGCGCTCGGCTGGCACCATCTGGTCGACAGTCTGATCGCCAGCGGCTTCCTGGTCCGCCCCGTCGCCGAGGACTGGCGCACCGCGGTCGACTATTGCGTCGTCTGGTCGGGACCGCTCGGCCCGGCCGCCCGCAGCGTCCGTGACTGGCTGATGGCGCGCGGTTACGCACAAGCGGACGCGAGTGGCGGGTGACCGGCGGCCGGCGATCAGCCGAACTTGAACAGCACGCCGAAGCCGCCGCGCGGATAGTTCCACTCGATCTCGCCCTTCTCCTCGCACAGGACCCGGCAGGTGCCGCATTCCATGCAGCCGTCGGGCGTGATCTCGACCTGGCCGCGTTCGTTCTGCTCGTAGCATTTGGCCGGGCAGATGCGGGTCAGCGCCAGGAGCGCGGCGCTCGGCGTCTCGTGCGGGGCGACCTTGATGTGCGGGCGCCCGGCATCGACCAGATAGCGGTTCTGGAACAGCTTGTCCTCGACGCGCACATCCTGCGCCGGCTTGACGATGGCATTCATGGCGGTCCTCCGGTCATGGTGATCGAGCAGTCGAAATCAGCGAGAGGCCGGCGTCAGCGCCAGGCCAGCGCGAGCCTGAAGGCGTCACCGATCAGGCCGAGGCGGGAGCGCGCCTTGACGAAGGCGCGGGTGGTCTCGCGCTCCTTGTCGAGCTTCGGCGTGCCGTCGACATGCAGGAAATTCTGCGCCGCCTTGGACACCAGCTGCGGATAGGTCATGAAGAAATTCTGCGAATTGGTGTGCAGAAGGTTCGGCATGTCCTTGTATTTCTTGAGATCCTTGATGACGAAACTGTCGTCCAGCATCTTCTTGTAGAGGATGAGATTATCCTTCGTCATCGGGTCGCGCCGGCTCTTGACCTGGAAGATCGCCTCCGCAGCGATCCGCCCCGACGTCATGGCGAGGTTGGAGCCTTCGCGATGAATGGCGTTGTTGAGCTGGGCGGCATCGCCGACCATCACCCAGCCGTCGCCGCAGAGTTCCGGGATCGCCCGGTAGCCGCCCTCCGGGATCAGATGGGCGGCATATTCCTTGACCTCGGAGCCTTCGAGCAGCGGACGGATCGAGGGATGCCGCTTGAAGTCTTCGAGCAGCGCGTAGGGGCTTTCCATCGCCTGGGCGAAATCCGAGACGAGGCAGCCGATGCCGACGGAGACGGATTCCCGGTTGGTGTAGAGGAAGGCGAGGCCGGTCATGCCCTTGGAGATGGTGCCGGCGGCCTCGATGACGCAGCCCTCGTCGCCGCGCAGGTTGAAGCGCGCCTCGATCACCTCCTGCGGCAGGAAATGCATCTCCTTGACGGCGAGCGCCACGGTCTCGGGCTTGGGCGGCGTGCGCAGGCCGGCGCGGGTGCCGAGCAGGCCGTTGACGCCCTCCGCCAGCACGACCACGTCGGCATGGACGATGCCGCCGCGCCGGTCGGTGCGCACGCCGATCACCTTGCCGTAGGCGTCTTGGATCAGTTCGGTGACGGTGGTCTCCGTCAGCACCGTGGCGCCGGCCTCGCGCACCTTGCGCGAGAACCACTTGTCGAACTGGGCGCGCACGATGGTGTAGCGGTTCGGCCGGTCCGAGTTGAAGTCCTCCGACCGGTAGTGCATCCCGGTATGCGAGGTGTCGTCCATCATCCAGAAGCGCTGCTCGACGATATGACGCTCTAGCGGCGCATCCTCCCGGAAGTCCGGGATGATCTTCTCCAGCATGTCGGCATACATGATGGCGCCCTGCACGTTCTTGGAGCCGGAATATTCTCCGCGCTCCAGCTGCAGGACCTTCAGGCCGCGGCTCGCCAGCGTATAGGCGGCGGCATTGCCGGACATGCCGGCGCCGACCACGATGGCATCGAACTTTTCCTCGATCATGGGACGGCTCCCTTGGGGGATGGCGGGATCGGGTGGGGGTCAGCCGGCGAGCTTGTCGCGGTTGTGCGGCGACAGGCGGCGGGCGAAGGCGTCGGTGAGCGCCGGCAGCAGCCGGATCGCGTCGGCGACGATGCCGACATGGGCGAAATCGAAGATCGGCGCGTTGCGGTCGGTGTTGATCGCCACGATCAGGTCTGCGCCCTCGACCCCGACCCGGTGCTGGATCGCGCCCGAGATGCCGGCGGCGATGTAGAGCTTCGGCCGGATGGTCTTGCCGGTCTGGCCGATCTGGCGGTCCGACGGCATCCAGCCCTTTTGCACGACCGGGCGCGAGCAGCCGAACTCAGCACCGATCGTGCGGGCGAGCCCGCGGACCAGCTGGAAATTCTCCGCCGCGCCGAGCCCCATGCCGCCGGCCACGACCACGTCCGCATAGGCGAGGTTCGACGTGCCGGCGTCGCGATCGGGCAGGAAGGACAGGATCTTGGTGACGATGTCGTCCTCGATCAGGCCGAGCGGATGCCTCACCACCCGGCCGATCGGCCGCTCCCGGCGCTCCGGCATGGCCATGACGCGCGGCCGGACCGTGGCCATCTGCGGCCGGAAGTTCAGCGTGTAGATGGTGCACAGCAGCGAGCCGCCGAAGGTCGGCCGGGTCGCGGCGAGCGAACCGTCCTGGTCGACGGCGAGTTCGGTGCAGTCGGCGGTCAGCCCGGTCAGGAGCGTCGTCGCCACCGAGCCGGCGAGGTCGCGGCCGAGCGTGGTCGCGCCGAGCAGCAGGATCTCGGGCTTGTAGGTGTTGACGAGATCGGTCAGCGCCTTGGAGAAGGGCTCGTTGCGGTAGTCCGCCAGCAGCGGATCCTCGATCAGATAGGCGAGGTCGGCGCCATAGGCGAAGCATTCGGCGACGGCCGCCTGCGTGGCCTCGCCGGGTGGGCCGAGCACGACGCCGGCCAGCTCGACGCCGAGCCGGTCGGCGAGCTTGCGCCCCTCCCCCATCAGTTCGAACGAGACCGGATGGACCTGGCCGCGCTCGACCTCGACGAACACCCAGACATGCCGGTAGGCCTTGAAATGATCGGGCAACTCTTTCTTCATGCCCGCGCGCGACGGGGCGGCGGCGGCCTGGGGCTTGGCTTCGGTCATGGCTCTCTCCTCGCGCGGGCGCTCAGGCCGTCTGGGCCGCGATCAGCTCGGCCTCGAGCTTCGGCAACCGGGTGAACAGGGCATCGATCAGCGCATCGGCCGTGTCGCGGGCGGCGGGCCGCCCCTCGATCAACGCGGCCTTCTCGGAGCGGGCGGTCGGCGCGAAGACGCGCTTGACCACGGTGGGGGAGCCGCGCAGGCCGCATTTGCCGATATCCTCGATGCCGGCATCCTTGGCGCTCCAGACCACGATCGGCTCCCGGGCGGCGCGCAGGGCGTCCGCCATGGTGCCGCGGCGCATCTCGTTGGAGCCTTCCAGCATGGTGACCAGGCAGGGCAGCCGGGTCGCCAGCACCTGCGTGCCGCCCTCCGCGCGCCGCTCGACGTCGATGGACCGGCCGTCGAGGTCGACCGCGCCGAGCTTGGAGACATAGGTGAGCTGCAGGAGGCCCAGCCGCTTGGCGATGCCCGGGCCGACTTGGGCGGTGTCGCCGTCGATGGTCTGCTTGCCGGCGAAGACCAGATCGGCCGGCCCGAAGGTCTCGCCGATCTTGCGGATCGCGGCGGCGAGCGCGTAGGAAGTCGCCAGCGTGTCGGAGCCGGCGAAGAAGCGGTCGGTCAGGAGGACCGCGCGGTCGGCCCCGAAGGTCAGCGCCTTGCGCAGCGAATCCTCAGCCGTCGGCGGCCCCATGGTCACCACCGTGACGGTACCACCGAGCCGATCGCGCAGGCGCAGGGCCTCTTCGAGCGCGAACAGATCGTAGGGGTTGATGATCGTCGGAACGCCCTGGCGCATGATCGTGTTGGTCACGGGATGGACGCGGATCTGCGCGCTGTCGGGGACCTGTTTGATGCAGACGACGATATGCATGCACGTCTCCCGGCTGTCATGATGGCGCCCCGGCGCCGTTCGAGAGATCAAGAGCATCAGCCGTGCCAAGCCGGCATCCATTTGACTTCGCTTTCCTTTTCGAATGAACGGCGCTCCCTGGTACCACCCTGTCGCAAAGCCGACAGACACGTCATGTCGCGACCGCGGCGGCACGGACGCCAGATCGGTTCCAAGCCGCGCTCGGCGGCGCGGAGACATCGTGCCGCTCCGGGATCGGCGAGGGGCCACGGCATCAACGGCTGCGCTGGACACCCAGGGCCGAAACGTCGACGCCCGGTCCGGGGCCGATCGAAATCCGTCCCGGGGCGCTGCTCCGGGCGTCATGCACGGCTTGCGATACGCCCATCCCGTCATCGCCGGTCGTTTTTCGGCAGCCTTCCGCACGGGACGGTGATAAACAGCCCGCATTCGACAGGGCAGGTCGCGGCCGGAGGCCATCCGCCGATCGGGACGCGCCCAGAACCAACATCGCGAGTCGGTCCCTTGCTGGCGGGTCGTGCCGATCCGGATGGGACGGGCTCCAGCCGCGGGACAAACCATGACCGATACCGACCAGACCGCCTCCGGCCTCGCGCGCGAAACCGCCCTCCTGCTGGAAGGCCTCGGGGCCAGCCTGAGGGCCGGCGACGCGATCGTCGTGCGCTCGCCCATCGACGGCTCGGTCCTGGCGCGGCTGGCCGAGGCCGGTGCCGACGAAACGACGGCGGCGATCGGACGGGCCGATGCGGCGTTCCGGGACTGGCGCCGCGTGCCCGCGCCGAAGCGCGGCGAACTCGTCCGCCTGCTCGGCGAGGAGCTGCGCACCCACAAGGCCGCGCTCGGCCGGCTGGTCTCGCTCGAAGTCGGCAAGATCACCTCGGAGGGCCTCGGCGAGGTCCAGGAGATGATCGACATCTGCGACTTCGCCGTCGGCCTGTCGCGCCAGCTCTACGGACTGACCATCGCCACCGAGCGGCCGAACCATCGGATGATGGAAACCTGGCATCCGCTCGGCGTCGTCGGCGTGATCTCGGCCTTCAACTTCCCCGTCGCGGTCTGGTCCTGGAATGCGGCGCTGGCCTTCGTGTGCGGCAATTCCGTCGTTTGGAAACCGTCGGAAAAGACCCCGCTGACCGCCCTCGCCGTCGCGGCCATCTTCGAGCGGGCCGTGGCCCGGTTCCGTGCCGAGGGCGGCACGGCGCCGGAAGGTCTTCTTGAGGTTGTGATCGGCGGGCGCGCCTCCGGCGAGGCGCTGGTCGACGATCCGCGCGTGCCGCTGGTCTCCGCGACCGGCTCGACCGTCATGGGCCGCGCGGTCGGCCCGCGTCTCGCCAAGCGCTTCGCCCGGGCGATCCTGGAACTTGGCGGCAACAACGCCGCCATCGTCTGCCCCTCGGCCGATCTCGACCTGACGTTGCGCGGCGTCGCCTTCGCGGCCATGGGCACGGCCGGTCAGCGCTGCACCACGCTGCGCCGCCTGTTCGTTCACGACAGCGTTTACGACCGCCTCGTGCCGCGCCTGAAGAAGGCCTATGGCTCGGTCAAGATCGGCAATCCGCTCGAGGCCGGCACCCTGGTCGGTCCGCTCATCGACGAGCGCGCCTTCACGGCCATGCAGGCCGCGCTCGACGCGGCCACCAAGGCCGGCGGCACGGTCACCGGCGGCGCCCGCGCCACCGTCGCCGGCTGCGAGGGCGGATTTTACGTCGCTCCGGCGCTGGTCGAGATGCCCGAGCAGTGCGGCCCGGTGGTCGAGGAGACCTTCGCGCCGATCCTCTATGTGATGCGCTATTCGGATTTCGACGAGGTCATCCGCCAGCACAATGCCGTGCCGCAGGGCCTGTCCTCGTCGATCTTCACCACCGACATGCGCGAGGCCGAGCGCTTCGTCTCGGCGGAAGGCTCGGATTGCGGCATCGCCAACGTCAATATCGGCCCCTCGGGCGCCGAGATCGGCGGCGCCTTCGGCGGCGAGAAGGAGACCGGCGGCGGCCGCGAGGCCGGCTCGGATTCCTGGAAGGCCTATATGCGCCGCACCACCAATACGGTGAACTACGGCACCACCCTGCCGCTCGCCCAGGGCGTCGTCTTCGACGTGGAGTGAGGGGCCGGATCGGCTACCGGTCGGTCCGGCTGTCTCCTTGCCGGGCCGGACGGCTGGCCGGCCTGCACGGGATCGTCGCCGGTTCGGGCGCACGGCGTCTGGACCGGTGATTTTTCACACCGCGCCGGTCGCCCGATCTCGGCGCTGATCAGGACTGCGATCAGACCTCCGCCCGCCAGGCCAGCGGATGGTCGACCAGCGCTCGATCGAGCGTCATCAGCCGCAGTCCCTCGACCTGCGCCTGCGCGAGCAGAAGCCGGTCGAAGGGATCGCGGGTCGGCGGCCATGGATCAACCTCCGCCATGACATGGCGGGCGGTAATTGGCAGCAAGCCAAATCCCTCGGCTGTAAAGAACTCGTGAACCTCGACGAGCGGAATCGGAAGTCCCAGTTTTCCCAGTCGCATCTTGATCGCGATTTCCCAAAGGGAAACCACGCTGACCTTCAGGGTCGAGCGATGGTCGGCGAGTACTTGCTGATGGCGGTGTGGGACGAGGTCGGAAGTGCCGGAAACGACGTGGATCAGGATATGCGTGTCCAGCAGCAAACGGCTTGCCTGACGACCTGCGGTGCGTCTGTGCAATCGCAGAACGCGTTTCACCATTCGGCTTTGCCTTCCCAGAAGTCATCCGACAGTGGCTCGTCGAAATCCGGCGATACATGAATGACGGTGCTGTCGATACCGCGCGCTGCGAAGAAGGCGCGGGATCGCGCAAAAATGTCCCCCGGCACCTTCGCCGTTTGCAATTGAGGCGCATCGACAGAGGACGGAACGAAACTTACGATCGGCTTGCCGTCCTCCGTGACGACGACGTGCTCGCCGTCGCGGACGCGCTGCAGCAGCTCGGCGATGCGTTCCTCGGCTTCCCGGACGGTGACGACAAGACCCATGGCTGCTTTCATGCTCCTGCCAACCGGAACGAGAACAGGATAGCACAGGGCGTCGATCCCGTCTCCGGGCCTGTCCGGCCGCACCGGTCTGGGGGCCCTATCCGTCGAGCAGGGCGCGGGCGGTTTCGCTGTCGGTGCCGAGCGCGTTGACGAGGCGGCCGGCGACCGCCGCGCGGATGGCCGGAGCCTTGGCGGCGCCGACCGCGGCGGCGATGCCGAGCGGTACGGCGGCGAGCTCGGCCAGCGTCACCGACAGGGTGCGGTCGTCGAAATCCGACGGCACCGGCTTGCCGTCCGCCCCGAAGAAGCGGCCGCAGATCGTCCCGATGGCGCCCTTGGCGGCGATGGTGCGGATATAGCCCGGATCGATCACGCCATGGCGGAACACGGTTGCGCGCGGCGACATCGAGCCGACGCCGACCAGCGCGATGGTCGAGCGCCGCATGGTCTCGAACACCGAGCGCACCGCTGCTGTGTCGAGCAGCGCCTTGGCGGCAACGGCATCGTCGACGATCGCCGGCACCGGCAATTGCCAGGCGCGGCCACCGAGGCCGGCGGCGAGCATGCGGCAGACCTCGCTCGAATGGCTCGGAATTTGGGGCGCGCCGACGCCGCCGATCAGCGAGACGACATCGACATCCGAGGTCTTGCCGCGCCGGATCGCCGCCGCCACCGCCGCGACCGTGTCGCCGTCCGAGACGCCGAGCACGGCGCCCGGCACCAGCCGGTCCTCGATCGTGCGGGCCAGCGCCCGGCCGAGGATCTCGTAGGCATTGTGGGCGCCGGCGCGCGGCTGCACGACGACGGCGAATTCGAGCCCGAAGCGCGCGACGAGCCGACGCTCCAGCTCGAAATCGCGCATCGCATAGGGGGTGATCTGGATCTCGACGAAGCCCAGATCCATCGCCGCCTTCAGGGCGCGGCTGATGGTCGATTCGGAGACGGCAAGCTGGCGGGCGATCTCGTGCTGCGGGAGTTTCTGATCGTAGCGCATCCTGGCGATGCGCAGGATCAGCTCTTCGTCACGACGGTTTCGGGCCATGGGCAAATCGCTCGCGTCAAGTCTGACGACCAGATAGCACGGCCGGCACGCTCCGTCACAGCGAAACTGCAAGAGATTGCAGGATGGCGGCTCAGCGCCGCGCGATCACGCCCGCCTCGGCCAGCCGGTCGCGCTCCTCGGCGGCGATGCCGAGATCGGCCAGGACCGCCTCGGTGTCGGCGCCGAGCGCGGGCGACGGGCGCTCATAGGCGAGCGGGGTGGCGCCGAGCCGGATCGGCGTGCGCACCGACGGCACGCTGCCGCCGGCGGCCTCCGGCGCCGCGAGATCGAGTTTCATGCCGCGCGCGACCACCTGGCGGTCGGCGAAGACATCGGCGACCGAATTGATCGGGCCGGCCGGGACATGCAAGGCCTCGAGCCGCGCGAGCAGGTCGTCGCGGCGGAAGCGGCGCGTCTCGGCGGCGATCAGCCGCACCAGGTCGTCGCGATGGCGCACACGGTCGGCATTGGTGCGGAAGCGCGCGTCCTCGGCCAGCGCCTCCAAGCCGAGGATGCCGGCGCAGTCGCGCCACTGGCGATCGTTGCCGGTGGCGATGATCAGGTGGCCGTCGGCGGTCGGGAAGACCTGGTAGGGCACGATGTTGGGATGCGCGTTGCCCATCCGCTTCGGCGCCGCGCCGGAGACGAGATAGTTCATCGCCTGGTTGGCCAGGATGCCGACCATGGTGTCGAGCAGGCTCATGTCGACCTGCTGGCCGAGGCCGGTCTTCTCGCGCACCGCCAGCGCCGCCTGGATGCCGATCACCGCATAGAGGCCGGTCGCGATATCGGCGACCGCCACGCCGACCTTGAACGGCTCGCCGTCGGCCGCCCCCGTCAAGTCCATGTAACCGCCCATGCCCTGGATCATGAAATCGTAGCCGGCCCGGCCCGCATAGGGGCCGTCCTGGCCGAAGCCGGTGACCGAGCAATAGACTAGGCGCGGATTGACGGCCGCGAGGCTGGCATAGTCGAGCCCGTATTTCTTCAGGCCGCCGACCTTGAAATTCTCGATCACCACGTCGCTGGTCTCGGCCAGCCGGCGGATCAGCGCGCGGCCGTCCTCGTGCTCGAAGTCGATGGCGACGGAGCGCTTGCCGCGGTTGCAGGAATGATAATAGGCCGAGCCGAGCCGGCCGCCGCCGGCCGCCTCAACGAAGGGCGGGCCCCAGGTGCGGGTGTCGTCGCCGGTGCCCGGGCGTTCGACCTTGATCACCTCGGCGCCGAGATCGGCCAGGATCTGCCCGGCCCAGGGGCCGGCCAGGATGCGGGCGAGTTCGAGGACTTTCAGACCGGCAAGCGGTGCGGCGGACATGGCGTCTCTCACGATCGAAGGCGAAAGCGGCGGGCCGGCAGAGTGCGGCGGACAGCGCCCGACCGCAACCGTCCGATCCGTGCAAACCCGAAGCTATCCGCTGCCGATGACGGTTCGTCGGACAGGGGCAAAGGGGCACCGGCCGTGGATCCGGTGTCGTCCCGGCCGGGGGGCGGAAGTCGGCACGATTCGTCGGTCCTTCACCGCCTGGGGTCCAGGCCATCGGCCGATTTCGCCTTTTCCCTTGCTTGACGAACCCGACCGGCTCACGGATGACAACGCCCGACACGAATGCCGGGGCGCCATGCCGCCGGCGCGGGTCCGACCCGCCGGCCGGCGGTTGCCCGGGCCGCGGAATTAGTTTAAGGTTCAAATAATTCACGAACGGGTCGCCCGTGCGGCGATGGACCGGGATCAGGCGGAGGACGCGATGGTGGCGGTGGCGCATCAGATGGAAAAGAAGTCGGCTCCGGAAGGCGGCGGGCGTTTCGTCTGGGAGGATCCCTTCCTGCTCGACGACCAGCTGACCGAGGACGAGCGCCTGATCCGCGACACGGCCCGGCAGTTCGCGCAGGAGAAACTGCAGCCGCGCATCATCGAGGCCTATGCGGAAGAAAAGACCGACCGCGGCGTCTTCAACGAGATGGGCGAACTCGGCCTGCTCGGCGTGACGCTGCCGGAGGACTATGGCTGCGCCCATGCCAGCTACGTCTCCTACGGCCTGGTGGCGCGCGAGATCGAGCGGGTCGATTCGGGCTACCGCTCGATGATGAGCGTGCAGTCCTCGCTGGTCATGTATCCGATCTACGCCTACGGCAACGAGGCGACCCGCCGGAAATTCCTGCCGAAGCTCGCCACCGGCGAATATGTCGGCTGCTTCGGTCTGACCGAGCCGGATGCCGGCTCCGATCCGGCCGGCATGAAGACCCGCGCCGAGAAGGTCTCGGACGGCTACCGGCTGACCGGCTCGAAGATGTGGATCTCCAACGCGCCGATCGCCGACGTCTTCGTCGTCTGGGCGAAGTCGGAGGCCCATGGCGGGCAGATCCGCGGCTTCGTGCTCGAAAAGGGCATGAAGGGCCTGTCGGCGCCGAAGATCGGCGGCAAGCTCTCGCTGCGCGCCTCGATCACCGGCGAGATCGTCATGGACGGCGTGGTCATCCCCGAGGAGAACCTGCTGCCCAACGTCTCGGGCCTGAAGGGTCCGTTCGGCTGCCTCAACCGCGCCCGCTACGGCATCTCCTGGGGCGTGCTCGGCGCCGCCGAGGACTGCTGGCACCGCGCCCGCCAGTATACGCTCGACCGCAAGCAGTTCGGCCGGCCGCTTGCCGCGACCCAGCTGGTGCAGAAGAAGCTCGCCGACATGCAGACCGAGATCGCCCTCGGCATGCAGGGCTCGCTGCGCGTCGGCCGCCTGCTCGACGAGGGCAAGGCCGCGCCGGAAATGATCTCGCTGGTCAAGCGCAACAATTGCGGCAAGGCGCTCGACATCGCCCGCGTCGCCCGCGACATGCATGGCGGCAACGGCATCCAGCAGGAATACCACGTGATGCGCCACGCGCAGAACCTGGAGACCGTCAACACCTACGAGGGCACCCACGACGTGCACGCCCTCATCCTCGGCCGCGCCCAGACCGGCATCCAGGCGTTCTTCTGAGGCTTTGGTCCTGCGAAAACGGCGGATGGGGCTCCCCCGTCCGCCGGGCAATCACCGATCGCCCCCCGCATTCGCCGGGGTGGGTCCACCATCCCTCATCGTATTCCCGGCCGCAGCGCAGCGGAGAGCCGGGACCCACTCTGTTGCCAACTTGCCGCAAGGGTTTGATTATACCGACGATCCTGATGCCGCTCAGAGGCGAGTAGGCCCCGGATCGGCGACCCTTCGGGCCTTGTCCGGGGATGCGGCCGAGAGATCGCGGGGCGCTCCACGGATCTCGACAGGGATACTCGATCTCTCATCGCATTCCCGGCCGCAGCGCAGCGAAGCGCCGGGACCTACTCTGCTGCCAACTTGCCGCAAGGGTTTGATTATACCGACGATCCTGATGCCGCTCAGAGGTGAGTAGGCCCCGGATCGGCGGCCCTTCGGGCCTTGTCCGGGGATGCGGCCGGGAGATCGCGGGGCGCTCCACGGATCTCGACAGGGATACTCGATCTCTCATCGCATTCCCGGCCGCAGCGCAGCGGAGCGCCGGGACCCACTCTGCTGCCAACTTGCCGCAAGGGTTTGATTATACTGACGATCTTGATGCCGCTCAGAGGCGAGTAGGCCCCGGATCGGCGGCCCTTCGGGCCTTGTCCGGGGATGCGCGGAGAGATCGACGCGTGCCCAGGGGTCTGTGGGTGGCCGCCTCTCGCCGCTCGATCTGCGAATGCCGGCGTGGGCTCCGGCACTAAAAACAAAAGAGCGCTCGTATTTTTCCCCGGCCTTGCGGTAATCTCCGGCCGTCGAGGCGCAAGGGGTCCGGGGAGATGGCGAGGACGGTCGGGTCGAGCGGACCGAAGACGGCGCAGTCGATCCGCGCGGCGGGGCTGCGGCTGATCTATCGGCATGGCTACGAGGCCATGAGCCTGCGCCAGCTCGGCACCGAGGTCGGCATCCAGTCCGGCTCGCTCTACAACCACATCGCCTCGAAACAGGCGCTCTTGGTCGAGATCGTCCTCGACCACATGCAGACCCTGATCGCCCGGCTGGACGCGGCGCTCGACGGCGTCGAGGGGCCGGTCGCGCGGCTGGAAGCCTTCTGCCGGCTGCACCTGACCTACCACATGACCCGCCGCGCCGAGGTCGTGATCGCCAATATGGAACTGCGCAGCCTGGAGCCGGACAACCGCGCCGCCGCGGTCGCCCTGCGCGACGCCTACGAGGCGCGCCTGACCGACATCCTGCGCGAGGGCGCCGCGCGCGGCCTGTTCCGGATCGAGGACGCCCGGGTCACCACCTTCGCGATCATCGCCATGCTGACCGGCATCTGCATGTGGTACCGTCCCGACGGCCCACGCAGCCAGGAGGAGCTGATCCGCATCCATACCGACCTGGCGATGCGCAGCGTGATGGGGTGACCGGAGGCGGTTGATGCGGATCGAATACAGGACAGGCGACCTGCTCGAGGCGGCCGAGCCGGTGCTCGTGCACGGCTGCAACGCGCAGGGCTCCATGGGAGCCGGCGTCGCCCGTGCGATCCGCGATCGCTATCCGGCGGCCTATGCGGCCTACCGTGCCGCGCACGAGGCCCGCGCTCTGAAGCTCGGAACCATCATCTGGGCCGAATGCGGCCGCCATCGGGTCGGCAACGCGATCACGCAGGAGCGCTTCGGCTCGCCGCGCGGCGGGCGTCGATTCGTGGACTACGACGCCATGCAGTCCGTCATGCGGGCCATCAACGAGACGGTCGCGGACGGCACGGCCGTCGCCATGCCGCTGATCGGGGCCGGTCTCGCCGGCGGCTCTTGGTCGGTGATCGCGAAGATCGTCGAGGCGGAATCAACCCGATTCCGGCCGGTGGTCTACCTGCTCGACGGGGTCGTGCCGGAGACGTGATGCTCTCTCTTCATCGCACCAGACGGATTTCCAGGTCGACGTCGAGGCGAGACCAGATGCGGTCGCCGGTATAGACCGGCGCCCCGAGCAATGCCGCGAGGCCGAGACAGGCGCGATCGCCGAGCGACAGTCCGAGTTTCGAAGTGCGTTGCTTCAGGAGGCCGGCCGCAAAGGCCTGCCCCGCGTCGAACGCGACGATCCGATAGGCCGCTTCTTTCAGGAAGCCGTGGATGTCGTCATCGCCCCAGCCGGCCTCGGCGAGCCTGCCGACGACCTCCGCGTGATTCACGGCGCTGACGTGACTGCTCGCAATCACCGAACGAACCAAGTCGGCACCCGGCTCGGCGAAGATCCACGCCAGAATGGCCGAGCTGTCGAGAACCGCTCCCTCGGTGGTCATTCCTCGCCCCACATGGCCCGACGCTGCGCGAGGAACTCGTCGACCTCGCCGACGCCCGGCCGCTTGTACTTCGCCGCAATCGCTTGGATCCGGCGAGTTGCGTTGGCCACGGTGGTCAGCACGAAGTCGCCGTCTACGATCCGGGCGAGCAGAAGGTCGCCAGTCTCGATGCCGAGCTGCTTACGCACCTCGGCCGGAACCACCACCCGACCACCGGGGCCGACGCGCAATCGCATGGGCGCGGCCGGGATCGCGTTGGCGGCGGCGGCCTCGAAGGACGCTTGGTCCTCCGCAAACCCGGACGAGTGTCGGTGGGTCGACATGGCATGAACTCCCGATCCTGGCGGACCGGGCCAATCATGCCATTTCCTCGCGTCGACTACAACCTCAGGCGGTCCGCTCGAAAATCTGCCGGCCGATCAGCATGCGGCGGATTTCGCTGGTGCCGGCGCCGATCTCGTAAAGCTTGGCGTCGCGCAGGAGGCGGCCGGTGGCGGTGTCGTTGATGTAGCCGTTGCCGCCGAGCAGCTGGATGGCGTCGAGCGCGACCTTGGTGGCCTTTTCGGCAGCGTACAGGATGGCGCCGGCCGCGTCCTCGCGGGTGGTCTTGCCGGCGTCGCAGGCCTTGGCGACGGCATAGACATAGGCCCGGCAGGCATTGAGGCCGACATACATGTCGGCGACCTTGCCCTGGACCAGCTGAAAGGTGCCGATCGGCTGGCCGAATTGCTCGCGGTCGTGGATATAGGGGATCACGATGTCGAGCGCGGCCTGCATGATGCCGAGCGGGCCGGCGGCGAGCACGGCGCGCTCGTAGTCGAGGCCGGACATCAGCACGTTGACGCCTTTGCCGACCGCGCCGAGCACGTTCTCCTCCGGCACTTCGCAATCCTGGAACACCAGCTCGCCGGTCTCCGAACCGCGCATGCCGAGCTTGTCGAGCTTCTGGGCGATGGAGAAGCCGGCAAAGCCCTTCTCGATCAGGAAGGCGGTGATGCCGCGCGGGCCGGCGGCCGGATCGGTCTTGGCATAGACGATCAGCGTGTCGGCCGAGGGACCGTTGGTGATCCACATCTTGGTGCCGTTGAGCACGTAGCGGTCGCCGCGCTTCTCGGCGCGAAGCTTCATGGAGACGACGTCGGAGCCGGCCCCGGGCTCCGACATGGCCAGCGCGCCGAGATGCTCGCCGGAGACCAGCCTGGTCAGATAGCGCGTCTTCTGGTCGTCGGTGCCCCAGCGGCGCAACTGGTTGACGCAGAGATTGGAATGCGCGCCGTAGGACAGTCCGACCGAGGCCGAGGCGCGGGAAATCTCCTCCATGGCGATGCAATGTTCGAGGTAGCCGAGCCCGGCGCCGCCCCATTCCTCCTCGACCGTGATGCCGTGCAGGCCGAGCGCGCCCATCTCCGGCCAGAGCTCGCGCGGGAACCAGTCCTCGCGATCGACCTTGGCGGCGATCGGGGCGATGCGGTCGGCCGCGAAGGCCGCGACCGTGTCGCGCAGCATGTCGGCGGTCTCGCCGAGGTCGAAGTCGAAGCCCTTGAAGCTGTTCGGGATCATGGCGGTTTCCTCGGAATTCTGAAGTTGCGGCTGGTCTCAGCCTTCTTCGAGCACGACCAGTTCGGCACCCTCGGCGACCAGATCGCCCGGGGCGGCGTTGACCTTGGCGACCTTGCCGTCGCGCGGGCTGCGCAGCGTGTGCTCCATCTTCATGGCCTCGACCACCACCAGGGCCTGGCCCTTCTCGACCGCGTCGCCTGGCTTGACCGCGACGGCCACCACCGTGCCGGGCATCGGCGCGGCGATCCGGCCGGCGCCGGCCCCCTCGTCGCCCGCCGCGGCACGCGGATCGACCACGCGCAGCACCGTCTCGGCGCCATCGAGAAAGAGCGCGACGCGGTCGCCGTCGAAGGCCGCCGCGGCGCTGCGCCGCCGGCCGTCCGCCGTGAAAACGATGCGTCCGCCGGCCTCCGCCCAGCCGTCCAGGCCATAGGCGAGCGCGAGCGCCTCCGTCTTGAGGCCGCCGGGCACGAGCTCGACGCGCAGCGGCTGGATCGCGCCGGCGGCCTCGAACAGGAGATCGACCACCCGCGGCCGGTTCAGCCGGAAGGCGTCGGTCCGGTTCCAGGGCGACCAGCGATCGGCCGGATCGGCCTCCGCCACGGCCGCGCCGGCGCGGCGGCCGAGCACGGCAGCGGCGGCGAGCGCAAGCGTCAGCCCGTCCGGAGCGGTCTCGGCCGGCAGCAGGTCGGCCTCGTGGCGGGCGATGAAGCCGGTATCGAGCTCGGCCGCCGCGAAGGCCGGATGGCGCGCGATGGCGGCCAGGAAGGCGCGGTTGGTCCGAAGCCCGACCACCTCGGTGCGGTCGAGCGCGCGCGCGAGCCGGCCGAGCGCCTCAGCCCGGTCGGCGCCGGTGGCGATGATCTTGGCGATCATCGGATCGTAGTGGACCGAGACCGTGTCGCCGCCGCGCACGCCGGCATCGACGCGGATGCCGGGCAGGCCTTCGGGCAGGACGAGATGGGCGAGCCGCCCGGTCTGCGGCAGGAAGCCCTTGGCCGGATCCTCGGCATAGAGCCGGACCTCGACCGCATGGCCGGCGATCGACAGCGCCTCCTGGCGCAGCGGCAAGGGTTCGCCGCGGGCGACCCGGATCTGCCACTCGACCAGGTCCTGTCCGGTGATCGATTCGGTCACCGGATGCTCGACCTGCAGCCGGGTGTTCATCTCCATGAAGTAGAAGCCGTCGCCTTCGGCGATGAACTCGACCGTGCCGGCGCCGACATAGCCGACTGCCCGGGCGGCCTCGACCGCGGCCTTGCCCATGGCGGCGCGGCGCTCCGGCGTCATGCCCGGAGCGGGCGCCTCCTCGATCACCTTCTGGTGGCGGCGCTGGATCGAGCAGTCGCGTTCGAACAGGTGCACGGTCTCGCCGAAGCTGTCGGCGAAGACCTGGATCTCGATATGGCGTGGCCGGGTCAGGTATTTCTCGACCAGCACGCGGTCGTCGCCGAAGGCATTGGCGGCTTCGCGCCGGGCCGAGGCGAGCGCCTCGGCGAAGCCGGCCGCGCTCTCGACCACCTTCATGCCCTTGCCGCCGCCGCCGGCCGAGGCCTTGATCAGCACCGGATAGCCGATCGCCGCGGCCGCCTCGGCGAGCAGGCCCGGATCCTGGTCGTCGCCGTGATAGCCGGGCACCAGCGGCACGCCGGCGCGCTCCATCAGCTGCTTGGCGGCGGATTTCGAACCCATCGCCCGGATGGCGGAGGCTGGCGGGCCGACGAAGACGATGCCGGCCACCGCGCAGGCCTCCGCGAAGGCGGCGTTCTCGGACAGGAAGCCGTAGCCGGGATGGATCGCGTCGGCGCCGGTGACGCGCGCCGCCTCCAGGATGGCATCGACCTTCAGATAGCTGTCGCGCGCCGGCGCCGGGCCGAGGCGGACGGCCTCGTCGGCGGCGGCGACATGGGCGGCGGTCGCGTCGGCGTCGGAATAGACCGCGACGGTGCCGATGCCCATCCGGCGCGCGGTGCGCATGACCCGGACGGCGATCTCGCCGCGATTGGCGACGAGGATGCGGGTGATCGGGCGGATCGCGGGGGCTTGCGGGTCGGGTGTGCGGGTCATGGGTCGGTCTCCCTCACATCCGGAACAGGCCGAAGCGGGTCGGTTCCTCGGGGGCGTTCATGGCGGCGGAGAGCGCCAGCCCGAGCACCATGCGGGTGTCGAGCGGGTCGATGATGCCGTCGTCCCAGAGCCGCGCGGAGGAATAGTAGGGGTGGCCCTGCTCTTCGTACTGGGCGCGGATCGGGGCCTTGAAGGCCTCCTCGGCCTCGGCCGGCCATGTGCCGCCGCGCGCCTCCAGGCCGTCGCGGCGGACCTGGGCGAGCACGTTGGCGGCCTGCTCGCCGCCCATCACCGAGATGCGGGCATTGGGCCACATCCACAGGAAGCGCGGATCGTAGCCGCGCCCGCACATGCCGTAGTTGCCGGCCCCAAAGGAGTTGCCGATGATCACGGTGAATTTCGGCACCTTGGCGGTGGAGACGGCGGTGACCATCTTGGCGCCGTCCTTGGCGATGCCGCCGGCCTCGTATTTGCGGCCGACCATGAAGCCGGTAATGTTCTGCAGGAACACCAAGGGCGTGCCGGACTGGGCGCAGAGCTCGATGAAATGCGCCGCCTTCTGGGCCGATTCCGAGAACAGGATGCCGTTATTGGCGACGATGCCGACCGGATAGCCCCAGATCCGGGCGAAGCCGCACACGATGGTGGTGCCGTAGAGCGGCTTGAACTCGTCGAGTTCCGAGCCGTCGACGATGCGGGCGATGATCTGGCGGATGTCGAACGGCTTCTTCGGATCGGCCGAGACGATGCCGTAGATGTCGGCGGGGTCGAGCGCGGGCTCGCGCGGCGGCCGGATGTCCTGGCTATGTTGCTTGCGCCGGTTGAGGCGGGCGACCACATCGCGGGCCAGCGCCAGCGCATGGGCGTCGGTCTCGGCCATGTGGTCGGAGACGCCGGAAATGCGGGTATGCACGTCGGCGCCGCCGAGATCCTCGGCCGAGACCACCTCGCCGGTCGCCGCCTTCACCAAGGGCGGGCCGCCGAGGAAGATGGTCGCCTGGTTGCGCACCATGATCGACTGGTCGGCCATGGCCGGCACATAGGCGCCGCCGGCCGTGCAGGAGCCCATCACCACGGCGATCTGGGCGATGCCCTTGGCCGACATGTTGGCCTGGTTGAAGAAGATGCGGCCGAAATGCTCGCGGTCGGGGAAGACCTCGTCCTGGTTCGGCAGGTTGGCACCGCCCGAATCGACCAGATAGAGGCAGGGCAGATGGTTCTCCTCGGCGATCCGCTGCGCGCGCAGGTGCTTCTTCACCGTCATCGGGAAGTAGGTGCCGCCCTTGACGGTCGCATCGTTGGCGACGATCACGCATTCGCGCCCCGAGACGCGGCCGATGCCGGTGATGATGCCGGCGGCCGGGACCTCGTCGCCGTAGAGACCGTGCGCGGCGAGCTGGGAGAATTCCAGGAACGGCGAGCCGAGATCGATCAGCGTGCGAATGCGCTCGCGCGGCAGGAGCTTGCCGCGGGCGAGATGCTTGGCCCGGGCCGCTTCGCCGCCGCCCTCGCCGATCCGGTCAACCACGGTGCGCAGATCCGCCACCGCCGCCGCCAGCGCATCGCGGTTGCGCGCATAGTCCGCCGAACGCCGGTCGACGGCATCCTCGATCGCCACCATGGCACCCCTCCCCTCGCCCGCCCCGTCGCCCCGAAAGGCCGGCCGATCATCGCTCGTTCTATGGAAACGATCGTACGTTTTTTTAATTCGGCTGGCAATGGCCGCTTGGCCGCGACGGGCCGTCAGACCAGGATGATCCGGGAACCGTAGGCAGGCAACACGCCATCAGCGGTGAGGAGGATGAGATCGTCATCCACCTTGACGACGGGTTCTTCACGAAAGCACTCGACCGTCAAAGCCGCCCCATCTCCCGGCTGACGCGGGCGAGGTGGCGGGCGTGGCGGTCCGGGGTCGCGCGGTCCATGTCGTGCAGGGCGAGCATCCGGAATTTCAGGCCGCGGGCGCAGAAGGTGCCGATGCCGCGCTTCAGGAGCCGGCGGACCGGATCGCCCATCCAGAACTTGACGACCCACCAGGGCGAACCGGTCGTCGTCAGCGCGATCAGATGGCGGATATTCTCGAGGCGCGGCACGATGCGCCCGCCGGCGCGGTCATGCGCGAAGGCGACGCCGGGAGCGAGCACGCGGTCGAACCAGCCCTTCAGGATCGCCGGCACGTTGAACCACCATTGCGGGAAGACCAGCACCAGCGCCTCGGCGGCCTGGAGCCGGGCGACAGGCCCGGCGACCGCGCCGGTGTCGTAGGGCTCGGTGAAATAGCCGGCGCGCTCGGCGGCGGTCAGGCGCGGATCGAAATCCTCGGCATAGAGATCGAGCCAGTCGACGCTGTGCCCGCCCGCCTCCAGGGCGGCGCGCGCGGTGCGGGCGACGGCGGCCGCATAGCTGTCGGCGAGCGGATGGGCGAGGACGAGGAGCACGCGCATCAGGCGTCCGCCCCGTCGGTCGTGTCGGCGCTGCCCGCCTCGCCGGCTCTGCCGGCCAAGCCGGTACCGCCGGTCATCACGGTCGCCTCGATGAAGTCGGCGATCCGGCCGATCTCGTCGAGAGGGAAAGCCGGAACGCTTTCGCCTTCGACCGGATGATCGGCCGCGATCGCCACCACGGCCGGATCGATCGCCGAGAGCCGGTCGTGCCGGACCGCCTCGCGGCGGCGGACCTCGAGCTTGGGATGCGGCTCGCGCTTGTAGCCCTCGACGATGACCAGATCGCAGGGCGAGAGCCGGGCGAGAATGTCGGCGAGGCTCGGTTCCTCCGCGCCGCGCAGCTCGTGCATGATCGCCCAGCGCTCGCCGCCGATCAGCGCCACCTCGACCGCCCCGGCGATGCGGTGGCGATGGCTGTCGCGGCCCTTGTGGTCGATGTCGACCGTGTGATGGGCGTGCTTGACGGTCGAGACGCGGTGGCCGCGGCCGGTCAGTTCGGCGACCAGCCGCTCGACCATGGTGGTCTTGCCGGAATTCTTCCAGCCGGTGACGCCGAAGACCGGCGCGGGCTTGCCCTCCGTCACGTCGTCACCCGGTCCGGGCAGGCATAGACGGTGAAGCGGCCGTCGCGCACGAAGGCGCACAGGCCGACGCCGGCCTCCTCGGCGAATTCGACCGCCAGCACGGTCGGCGCCGAGACCGAGGCGATCAGCGGGATGCCGGCAGCGGCGGTCTTGTGCACCATCTCATAGGAGCAGCGGCTCGACACCACAACGAAACCGTCGGCTCCCGAGATGCCCGTCCGGGCCAGATGCCCGATCAGCTTGTCGAGCGCGTTGTGGCGGCCGACATCCTCGCGCACGGCGACGAGGCTGCCATCGGCCCGTGCGAAGGCCGCGGCATGGATGGCGCCGACTTCGGCATTCAGCACCTGCAGCGGCGGAAAGGCCTTCATGGCGGCATGGACGGCCTCGGCCGGAACGGCGAGACGGGAGGCCACATGGGCGACCGGCCGCAGCGCCTCGGCGATGGTGTCGACGCCGCACAGGCCGCAGCCGGTCCGGCCGGCCAGATTGCGCTGGCGGTTGCGTAGCGCCGCAAAGCGTTCCGCCGCGATCCTCAGGCGCACCTCGGCGCCGCGCGCGAAACGCTCGACCTCCGTATCGTAGAGTTCGTCCGGCGCAGCCAGGATGCCTTCGGTCAGCGCGAAGCCGAGCGCGAAATCCTCCAGGTCGGCCGGGGTCGCCATCATGACCGCGTAGGACAGGCCGTTGAAGACCAGCGCGACCGGCTCTTCCTCGGCGATCAGCTCGCGCCGCGATTCGACACCGGCGCGGGTGACGCGCAGGGCCGCGGCCCGGCGGGCGCCGGCCGGTGCGGGCGGTTCGGTCTCGGGGTGGGGCATTGGCTTCAGCATGCTGTCCAAGGGCAGGACCTTCTTCCGGTTTGCCCGTCAATATAGGGCGAAGCCGC
Source organism: Prosthecodimorpha staleyi (assembly GCF_018729455.1). Lineage (NCBI taxonomy): Bacteria > Pseudomonadati > Pseudomonadota > Alphaproteobacteria > Hyphomicrobiales > Ancalomicrobiaceae > Prosthecodimorpha > Prosthecodimorpha staleyi. The sequence goes on from NZ_JAHHZF010000003.1 coordinate 59,909, forward strand.
ATGGTCCGGCGAGCCCCGGCGAAAAACCACGCGGAACCAAGGCATTCCGCTTGTGTTATGCGCTGGACGCAAGGCTCGAACCCTTACAGAACCGTAACTTGGAACGGCGGGCGGGAAGGCGTCTTTTCGGCGCCACGAAAGGAGCCTGTCATGAAACCGCTCTTCCTCCGGCTGCACCGCTGGATCTCGCTCGCCTTCGCCCTGCCGCTGCTGGTCGTCATCGCCACCGGCCTGATCCTGTCCTTCGAGCCGATCGCACAATCCGGTGCGATCCGGCCGGGCAGCATCACGCTGGAAAGCCTGACCGCAGCGGTCGCCAAGGCCGATCCGGACGGCAAGGCGACCGGCATCGTCGTCCGCCCCTGGGAGAACAGCTTCGGCATCGGCTTCGGGCCGAGCGCCAGGAGCTACGATCTCGCCACCGGCGCCCCGGTCGCACCCGGATGGCTGTCAGGCCTGTTCGGCGCCTCGCGCGGCATTCACGAGCGGCTTCTGTTCGATCTCGGCTGGCTGGTGACGGCCTCGACCGTCGCCATGCTGGCGATCATCATCCTCGGCGTGCTGATGGGCCTGCCCCGCCTGCGCAATACCGTGTCCGGCTGGCACAAGGGGACGGCCTGGTTCCTGCTGCCGCTGGTCGTGCTGAGCCCGTTGACCGGCCTCGCGCTCGCCTTCGGCATCACCTTCACGACGCCCTTGCCGCGTCCGGCCGGCGCGCCCGTCTCCCTCGTCCAGGCGCTGGCCAAGGTCGCCGAAGGCCACGATCTCTCCGGCCTCAATTCGATCCGCTCGCGCGGCGGCACCCCGATGGCGCGCCTGTGGGAGGGCGGCGAGTTGAAGGCCTATTCGGTCTCCGCGACCGGCCTGACGCCGATCCCGCGCAACTGGCCGCGCCTCCTGCACGAGGGCAACGGCGCCGGCCTGTGGTCCGGCCTCGTCGAAGTGGTCACGTCGCTTGCCCTGCTCGGGCTCCTCGGGACCGGCCTGACCATCTGGGTGCGCCGGGCGACGCGCCGCCCGACCCGGGTGCGCGCCGCGGCCTGATGCCGATCAGTTCGTCGGCGTGGCGGCGTTCGGGAAGAACTGCTGCTCGCCGGCGATCTTGTAGCCCGCGATCGCGGCCTGGCCCTCCTTCGACAGCACCCAGTCGATGAAGGCCTGGCCGAGATCGGCCTTGACGTGGGCGTGCCGGGCCGGATTGACCAGCATGATGCCGTATTGGTTGAAGAGCTTGCGGTCGCCCTCGACGGCGATCCTGAAGGTGCCGCGGTTGCCGAAGGCGCTCCAGGAAGCGCGATCGGTCAGCACATAGGCGCCCATGCCGACACCGGTGTTGAGCGTCGCGCCCATGCCCGAGCCGGTCTCCCGGTACCAGGCGCCGCTCGCCGCCTTCACGTCGACGCCGGCCTCCTTCCAGAGCGCCAGTTCGGCCTTGTGGGTGCCCGATTCGTCGCCGCGCGAGGCGAAGGGCGCGCCCTTGGCGGCGATCGCCTTGAAGGCCGCCACGATATCCCTGGAACCCGCCACACCGGCCGGATCGGCCGCCGGGCCGACCACGACGAAGTCGTTATACATCACGTCGAAGCGCTTCACCGCGCCGCCGGCGGCGACGAACTTCTCCTCGTCGGCCTTGGCATGGACGAACAGCACGTCGCCGTCGCCATTGGCCGCGTTCTTGATCGCCTGCCCGGTGCCGACCGCGACGACCCGGACCTCGATGCCGGTCTTCGCCGTGAAGATCGGCAGGAGATACTTGAACAGGCCGGAATTCTCCGTCGACGTGGTCGACTGCACGACGATGAACTTACCGCCCTGCTGCGCGGCCGCCGGCAGGGCCGGCAGGAGAAGCGCGAGGCAGGCGGCGATCAGGTGACGGCGCAGCATGGAAGTCCTCCCGGAAATGGTTTTCAGACGAAGATGCGGCCTTCGAGATAGGCCCGCCCGGCCGCGCTGCGCGGCCCTGCGAAGAAAGCGTCGGCGGGCGAATCCTCGACGATGCGCCCGGCCTGCATGAACAGGATGCGATCGGCGTGACGGCGCGCCTGGCCGCGGTCGTGGGTGACCAGAACGGTCGCCGCGCCGGCATGGCGGGCGGCCTCGATCAATCCCTCCACGGCCAGCGTCGAGGCCGGATCGAGGCTGGCGGTCGGCTCGTCGAGGAACAGGAGCCGCGGCTGCAGGGCCAGGGCGCGGGCGAGCGCCAGCCGCTGCTGCTCGCCGCCCGACAGGAGACGCGCCGGCTGGCCGGCCAGCGGCGCCAATCGCGCCATGGCGAGCGCATCGGCGACCCGCTGACGCCGCTCCGCTCCGACGATGCCGCGTGCCGCCAGCGCATGTTCCAGATTGGCGGCAACCGAGCGGCGCAGCAGCACCGGCCGCTGGAACACCATTGCGATCGCCGAGCGCACGCCGGCATCGGCCGGACGGCCGTTCCAGGTGATCCGCCCCGCGCTCGGCGCGACGATCCCGTCGAGCAGTTTCAGAAGCAGGCTCTTGCCGGCGCCGTTGGGGCCGAGAATCACGACCCGCTCGGCGCTGTCGAGCCGGAGATCGATGCCGTCGACCAGCCGCCGCCCGCCTGTCTCCACGACCAAGCCTTCGGCGACGAGCGGAAAGATGGCCGCGCCGGCGGCCGAGCCGAGCCGATGCTGCGGCGCCGCGTCAAGCATAGGCTGCCCTCGCGGCGGTCGCCCGGAGGCCCATGACGGCGACGTTGACCAGGACGGCGATCAGGATCAGGACGATGCCGAGCGCCAGCGCCAGGGCGATGTTGCCCTTGGAGGTCTCCAGCGCGATCGTGGTGGTCATCACCCGGGTGACCCGGTCGATATTGCCGCCGACGATCATCACCGCGCCGACCTCGGCGATCGCCCGGCCGAAGCCGGCCAGCACGGCCGTCGTCAGGCTGAAGCGGGCGTCGTAGATCAGCGTCGCCACCGCGCCGGCGCGGCCGAGCCCGAGCGAGCGGAAATAGTCGGCATATTCGAGCGCCAAGTCCTCGATCACCTGGCGCGACAGCGCGGCCACGATCGGCAGGACCAGGAGCGTCTGCGCCACCACCATGGCGGTCGGCGTGTAGAGCCAGTGCAGGACGCCGAACGGGCCGGAGGCGGACAGCAGCAGATAGACCAGGAGCCCGATCACCACCGGCGGCAGGCCCATCATGGCGTTGAGCAGCACCAGAACCGCGCCGCGCCCGGGAAAGCGCGCCACGGCCAGCACCGCACCGAGCGGAATGCCGAGCGCGGAGGCGATCGCGACCGCGCCGAGACTGACCTTCAGCGACAGGAGGACGACCGACCACAGTGCCGGGTCGAAGCCGGACAACATGGCCCAGGCGGTGGCGAAGGCCTGACCGAGATCCTGCATCGATGATCGATTCCGCGCATCTTTTCCGGAACTGTCGGGAAAAAGAGAAAAGGCGCCGGTCTGGTCAGAAGTCAAGCGACAAGTATGACTCCAACCTGACCGAGCGGGAGCCCGGCCGGGTCGTCCGTCAGGGGAAGCGCGGCGGTGGCTACTCGATCACGATGCGCGGGGCCGGCCGGCCGGCCGTGCCGGTTGCCAACTGGCGCCAGACCTTCTCGGCGATGTCGCGGTAGACCCGGGCATGGACGCCGTCGGGTTCGACGATCGAGACCGGCGTGCCGGCATCGGCGCGGGCGCGGATCTCCATGGTCAGCGGGACCTCGCCCAGGAACGGCACGCCGACCCGCGCCGCCTCGTCGCGGGCGCCGCCATGGGAGAAGATGTCGTGGCGCGTGCCGCAGTTCGGGCAGACGAAATAGCTCATGTTCTCGACGATGCCGAGGATCGGCACGTCGACCTTCTGGAACATGGCGACGCCGCGCCGGGCGTCGATCAGGGCCAGATCCTGCGGCGTGGAGACGATCACGGCGCCGGCCAGCGGCACCTGCTGGGCCATGGTCAGCTGGGCGTCGCCGGTGCCGGGCGGCATGTCGACGACCAGCACGTCGAGTTCGCCCCAGTCGACCTCGCGCAGCATCTGTGTGATCGCGCTCATCACCATCGGGCCGCGCCAGATCATCGGCGTCTCCTCGTCGACGAGGAACCCGATCGACATGACCGGCATGCCGTAGCCGTCGAGCGGCTCCAGGATCCGTCCGGACTTCAGGCGCGGCTTGCCGCGCAGCGCGAACAGTCGCGGCATGGACGGGCCGTAGATGTCGGCATCGAGCACGCCGACCTTGAGCCCGAGGCTCTTCAGCGCCAGGGCGAGGTTGCAGGCGGTGGTCGACTTGCCGACGCCGCCCTTGCCGGAGGCGACCGCGATAATGTGCTTGACCCCCGGCAGGCCGCGCGTCTGCGGGCTGCGGCCGCCGGCCGAAGGTGCGGGCGAAGCGGTCGCCGCCGGAGCGGCGGTCGCCGCCGGAGACGATGCCGCCTGCCCCTTCGGCGCCTCGGCGGTGAGCGCCACGGTGGCCCCCGCCACACCCGGCACCTTGCGCACGGCGGCCTCGGCCGCGGCACGCAGGCCTTCCAGCTCGCGCGCCCGGCTCGGGTCGACGGCGATCGAGAAATAGACCTTCTCGCCGTGCACGATCACCTCCGACAGCGCACCGGATTGCGGCAGCGGCGTGCGCCCGTCCGGACCCGGAACGGCGGCAAGGGCAGCGAGAACGGCTTCGCGGGTGACGGACATCGAGGCACTCCGGGATGGGACTGAGGCAGGCAGGATCGGCAGAACCGGCCCGAACGGCGGGCCGATCCGGCCGGCGGCATCCGCCCCGGCCATTGCGGGCTCTAGATAACCCCTCCCCCGCCGAGGTCAACGATGCAGGCCGCTGCCGATGTCGGGCCGGTCCCGATGGCGGGCCCATCCCGATGGCGGTTGCCGGCCCGACCCGGGCCGCCGCGCGGCCATCGGCTTTACCGGCTCATAGGCCGACGCTATGGTGTAAGGCCCCGGCTGCGGCGGGCGACCGGAGCCGACGGCACGCCGCCGACCGGCACGCCCGGTTCCGGCCCGCCCGTGCGGAGCGTCCGCCCTGGATTTGGAGTTGCCCCGATGCCGTCCTTCCTCATCGCCGTCGTGATCGCCGTTGCTCTCGCGTTCGGCGCCCACGCCGTTCTCGATACCTATCAGAAGCCGGTCGGCGTCGCCTTTACGACCAGCGGCGCGCGCATCTGATCCGGGCGAACGCCTCCTGCCTTGCAGCGGTGGAGGCGCCGGACGCCTGGGATGGGGGTCCGCTGTCGCGTGCTCATCGTTACGGCGGGGATTGCGCCGGCAGTCGACGGGACGGCCGGCGGATCGGTGCAACGGCGGGCTGCATATCCTGTTGCCGTTGCCGCAAACGTGATGATCGCGCGCTTTCCCGGCTTTCTGGAAATGCCGCAGTCTTGTCCTCCTGAACGGCCCCTCCTTGCGAACGGTGTCGGGCGGGCCGCCGGGAGGACAGACCTTGGACCAGAAGTTCATCGATCTCTTCGACAGCTACACCCATGGCGGCATGAACCGCCGATCGTTTCTCGACCGGCTGGCGGCTTTGGCCGGATCGACGGCCGCCGCGTCCGTTCTGCTGCCGCTCCTTGAAAACAACTATGCGCTGGCCCAGACGGTCGCCGAGAACGACCCGCGCCTGATCGTCGAGACCGCCGCGTTCCCGGCCGGTACGGCGACGATTTCCGGCCTGCTCGCCCGGCCGAAGGATGCCGCCAAGGCGCCGGCCGTGATCGTCATCCACGAGAATCGCGGCCTCAACCCGCATATCCGCGACGTGACGCGGCGCGTGGCGCTGGCCGGCTTCGTGGCCTTCGGGGTCGATTTCCTGTCGCCGCTCGGCGGCACGCCGGAGGATGCCGACAAGGCGCGCGACATGATCGGCACGCTCGATGCCGCCGCCGTGGTCGCCTGGGGACGCGCCGTGCTGGCCGGCTTGGCGGCACGGCCGGAGACCAACGGCAAGGTCGGGGCGATCGGCTTCTGCTGGGGCGGCGGCCAGGTCAATGCGCTGGCGGTCGCGGAGCCGAGGCTCGGCGCGGGCGTCGCCTATTACGGCCGCCAGCCGAAGAGCGAGGCGGTTCCGGCGATCCAGGCGCCCCTGATGCTGCACTATGGCGGGCTCGACCAGGGCATCAATGCCGGCATTCCGGCCTTCGAGACGGCCCTGAAGGCCGCCGGCAAGCGCTACGAACTGCATGTCTACGAGAACGTCAACCACGCCTTCAACAACGACACCAACGCCGCGCGCTACGACAAGGCGGCAGCCGAGCTGGCCTGGAGCCGGACGGTCGGCTTCCTGAAGACGCATCTCGCCTGACCGGTCGCGCCGCGGCGCGCGGATATGCGCTGCGGGCGGACCCGGCCGGAGATTGACGGGACACCGCCGCGGGCTCATGAAGCAGCGTCATGAGCCCGCTTACCTACACCGTCGCCCCCGTGCGGACGCCCGACGACCTCGCCGCCGCGATCGTCCTGATCCGCGCCTATGCGGCTTCGCTGCCGATCGATCTCGGCTATCAGGGTTTCGAGGCCGAAATGGCCGGCATGCCCGGAAAGTACGCCCCGCCGGACGGCGAATTGCTGCTCGCCCGCGCCGCCGACGGCACCCCGCTCGGCTGCGTCGGGCTGCGACCGCTGCCGCCGGTCGACGGTCGGGCCGAGATGAAGCGGCTCTATGTGCTGCCGCAGGCGCGGGGCACCGGGCTCGGCGATGCACTCGCCCGGGCGGTCCTCGCCGCCGCCCTCCGGCTCGGCTACCGCGAGATGGTGCTCGACACGTTGCCGAGCATGGCCGGCGCCCAGGCGCTCTACCGGAAATACGGTTTCGTCGAGACCGGCCCCTATTACGACACCCCGATCGCCGACACCGTGTTCATGCGCTGCACGCTGGCGCCGGCCGATCCCGCGCAAGGGGCACAGGGCTGACCGGCAGCCGCACGCGCGCCATCCGGGTTTTCACCGAGGCGCGGTTCGTGGCATACCGGCTGCGCAACCGGACCGACGCGCGATGCCCCAGTTATCCGACGATTGCTTCGCCCATGGCGGCGGGGCCATGACGATCGACGAGGCGCTCGCCCTGTTCCGCGCCCGCGTCGCGCCGGTCGCCGAAACGGAGACGGTGCCGCTCGCCGCGGCCGACGGGCGCGTCCTGGCCGCCGATATCCACGCCCGCATCCCCCTGCCGCCCTTCGACAATTCGGCCGTCGACGGCTACGCGGTGCGCCACGCCGACCTCACCCCCGGCCAGGAGAGCCGGCTCGCCGTCGCCGATCGCCTGCAGGCGGGCGATGCGGCCGGGACGCTGGCGCCCGGCACGGCGGTGCGCATCTTCACCGGCGCGCCGATGCCGGCCGGCGCCGACACGGTCTACATGCAGGAGGATGTCGAGGCGCGCGACGGGATCGCGATCCTGCCGCCGGGGCTGGCGCGCGGCGCCAACCGGCGCCCGGCCGGCGAGGAGATCGCCGCCGGCGCCGTCGCCCTGCCGGCCGGCACGCGGCTGCGCCCGCAGGAGATCGCGCTGGCCGCCGGCATCGGGCTCGACCGGCTGACGGTCCGTCGGCGACTGCGCGTCGCGATCTTCTCGACCGGCAACGAACTGGTCGAGCCGGGCGCCCCCCGCGGCCCCGCGCAGGTCTTCGACACCAACCGGCTGATGCTCGCCGGCCTGCTCGCCCGGCTCGGCATTGCGGTTTCCGATCTCGGCATCCTGCGCGACGAGCCGGCCGGCCTCGCCGCGGCCCTGCGCGCAGCCGCGGCGGAGCACGATCTGGTGCTCACCACGGGCGGCGTCTCGACCGGCGAGGCCGACCACGTCAAGCCCGCCGTGGAGGCCTCCGGCCGGCTCGATGTCTGGCGTTTCGCGATCAAGCCCGGCCGGCCGCTGGCGCTCGGCACGGTCGCCGGCACGGCCTTCTGCGGCCTGCCCGGCAACCCGGTCGCCGTCTACGTGACCTTCACCCATATCGTGCGCGGCCTGATCGCGGCGCTCGGCGGCGAGACCTGGCGGCGGCCGCGGCCGATGGCCGCGCGTGCCGGATTCAACCACAAGAAGCGGCTCGGCCGGACAGAGTTCGTGCGCGTGACGCTCGCCGACGGGCCGGACGGCATTCCGGTGGCGACCCGATTCGCGATCGAAGGGGCGGCGGTGATCCGCTCGCTGACCGAAACCGACGCCCTGATGGTGCTCCCGGACGCCGTCGAGCGCGTCGAACAGGGCGATCTCGTCGGCATCGTCCCGCTGCCCGGTCTCGGCTGACGGGATCTCGTGACGGACCCCGGGAACTCGTATAGTCTTTACGATGCGTTACCAATTGCAACCTGGTCGGTCCATGATCCGTGTCCTCGCCTTCGTCGCGGCCGTCCTCGGCGCCGCGCTCTTCCAAGTCGGCGGGACGGGTCCCGTCCGCGCGCAAGGCCAGACCGAACTGCGTTTCGGCCTGGTCATCGGCAATGACAGCTTCCCGGAAGGGCCGCTCGCGACCGCGGCGAACGATGCCGGCCTGGTCGCCGACACGCTCGGCGAAGCCGGCTTCGACGTGACCGGGCTGCGCAACCAAGACCAGACCGGGATGCGCCGCGCCATGCGCGACTTCCTGGACAAGGTCGGCCAGGGCGGCGGCGGCGCGGTCGCCTTCGTCTATGTCAGCGGCTACGGCCTGCAGTACGAGGGCGAGAACTATCTCGTCCCGGCCGGTGCGCGCATCGACCGCGACACCGACATTCCGATCGAGGCGATCCGGGTCTCGGACTTCACCCGCGCGCTGGCGGCATTGCCGATCAAGGCGCGCATGGTCGTGCTCGACGCCTCCCGCCCGTCGCCGTTCGCGCGCAACGGCCAGCCGCTTGCCGCCGGTCTCGCGCTGACCGAGCCGGAACCCGGCACCCTCCTCGCCTTCAATGCCGCGCCCGGCAGCGTCGAGCCGCCCGCGAACGGCGACTACGGCCCCTACGCCCAGGCGCTGGCCGAGGTCATCCGGCTCGGCGGCCTGGAACCCGATCAGGTCTTCGCCCGGGTGCGCCTGCGCGTCGACCAGCTGACCGGCGGCGCGACCGTGCCGTGGCACGCTTCCAATATCGAGGAGCCGTTCCAGTTCTTCGAAGGCGGCGGCGGCGACCAGGGACAGGGTCTGTCGCAGGGACAGGGCTTGCCGCAAGGACAGGGCCTGCCGCAAGGACAGGGACAGGGCTTTGCGCAGGCCGGCCAGATCCCGCCGCGCCCCGCATCGATGCGCGAGGCCGGTCCTGCCGGCGCCTATGCGATGGCGCTGGAGCGCGACGATCTGGACGCCTTCGAGGAGTTTCTGTCCTATTACGGCAACGATCCGCTGGCCGGCCGCATCCGCGCCCTGATGGCGGCGCGGCGCGAGGCGATCACCTGGCGGCGGACGGTGGAGTACAACTCGGCCGAGGCCTATTGGTCCTATCTGCGTCGCTATCCGAACGGTCCGCACGCCGCCGATGCGCGGCGCCGGCTGGGGCGGCTTTCGGCCGCCTACGAGCCGCCGTCGCGGTTCCAGGAGGTCGAATATGACGTGGCGCCGCCGCCGGAACCGGAGGTGGTCTATGTCGGCCGGCCGAATTTCGGCTTCACCGGCTATGCGCCGCCGCCGCCACCGCCGACCTATCTGCTGCCGCCGACCTACTATGTGCTGCCGCCGAAGCCGGTGAAGCCGCCGCCGTCGGTGATCCTGCTGCCGCAATTCATCAAGCCGCAGAAGCCGTTCGTTCTCAAGCTGCCGGCGAATGTCGTGCAGCCGCCGGTACAGGGCTGGCAACTCGGCAAGATCCCCGGCACGGCTCCCAAGCCGAACATCAAGTTCAACCAGAACCCGAACGGCGTCTTCATCTTCAAGCAGGGCGGCCAGGGTTTCCAAGGACAAGGTTTCCAGGGCCAGGGTGGGCAGGGCCAGGGTGGTCAGGGCTTCGGCCAGGGCGGCGGGCAGTTCGGCGGCAAGGGCAAGCCGGGCGGCCAAGGCTTCGGCAACCAGCAGGGCCAGGGCTTCGGTCAGGGTCAGGGGGGCCAGGGCCAGGGTGGCCAAGGTCAAGGTTTCGGACCGCAAGGGGGCTTCGGTCCGAATGCCATCCAGCAAGGCGGCAAGGGCAAGCCCGGCGGCCCGGGCTTCGGCAATCAGCAGGGCCAGGGCTTCGGTCAGGGTCAGGGGGGCCAAGGTCAGGGCGGCCAGGGCTTCGGCCAGGGTCAGGGCTTCCAGGGCCAAGGCGGCGGACTGCCGCAAGGCGGCAAGGGAAGCC
>NZ_JAHHZF010000003.1:70220-70785 GCF_018729455.1 Prosthecodimorpha staleyi
GGCAAGCCGGGCGGTCCGGGCTTCGGCAACCAGCAGGGCCAGGGCTTCGGCCAGGGCCAAGGTGGCCAGGGTCAGGGCTTCCAGGGCCAAGGCGGCCAAGGTCAGGGCGGCGGACTGCCGCAAGGCGGCAAGGGCAAGCCGGGCGGTCCGGGCTTCGGCAACCAGCAGGGCCAGGGCTTCGGCCAGGGCCAAGGTGGCCAGGGTCAGGGCGGCCAGGGCGCCGGACAAGGTGGCCTGCCGCAGGGCGGCGGTCAGTTCGGCGGCAAGGGCAAGCCGGGCGGTCCGGGCTTCGGCAACCAGCAGGGCCAAGGCGGCGGCCAAGGCCCGGGATTCCAGGGTCAGGGCGGCCAGGGCGCCGGACAAGGTGGCCTGCCGCAAGGCGGCGGTCAGTTCGGCGGCAAGGGCAAGCCGGGCGGTCCGGGCTTCGGCAACCAGCAGGGTCAGGGCTTCGGCCAGGGTCAGGGACAGGGCGGCCAGGGTCAGGGCGGACAAGGCTTCCAGGGCCAGGGTGGCGGTCAGTTCGGCGGCAAGGGCAAGCCGGGTGGTCCGAGCTTCGGCAATCAGC
>NZ_JAHHZF010000003.1:70883-160952 GCF_018729455.1 Prosthecodimorpha staleyi
GCAGGGTCAGGGCGGCGGTCAGGGCCAGGGTCAGGGCGGACAAGGCTTCCAGGGCCAGGGTGGCGGTCAGTTCGGCGGTAAGGGCAAGCCGGGCGGTCCGGGCTTCGGCAATCAGCAGGGTCAGGGCGGCGGTCAGGGCCAGGGTCAGGGCGGACAAGGCTTCCAGGGCCAGGGTGGCGGTCAGTTCGGCGGCAAGGGCAAGCCGGGCGGTCCGGGCTTCGGCAACCAGCAGGGTCAGGGTCAAGGCCAGGGTCAGGGTCAGGGTTTCCAAGGCCAAGGCGGTGGCAAAGGCCAGGGCTTCCAGGGCCAGGGCGGCCAGGGCTTCGGCAATCCGAACCGCGGCCAGGGCGGAGGCCAGTTCCAGGGCGGCGGTCAGGGCGGAAAGGTCAACAACCCGCCGCCGAATGCTCCTCCGGGTGTGATCAAGCGCAACAACGGACAGAACTGCGTTCCGGCGCCCGGCAAGGTCTGCTGAGGAAGTCGAGAGGTTCGATCGAGACGGATGGTCCCCATCCGTCTCGTGACTCCGAACCGCTCACCCTTTGACGCCGTGGTCATTTCGATCTGACATTTGCGGGCCGCCAATGTCAGGTTTTGACCACCAGAGCATTTCCCGATGGGATGGACTCATCCGATCGCCAAGGAAATGATCCCGATACAATGGCTTGAGCCGGTCCTTTCCGGTCCGATCGTTTCGATCCGACCGGGACAGGCTCCAGAGGGTGTCGACGGCGCCCCCTCGATTGCCCTGCCCAGGGCGCCATCCCGCCCCCGCCTGCCCCGCGGCCCCGCCGCGGCGTCGGGGACCGTCGCCGGAACGCGGTCACCGCTCCGCCCGGACAAGGGCCGGCGATTCGAAACCAACGACCACCGCCGCGGGCTCCATGCCGGACCCGCGGCGTTTTAGTCGGGCCGCTGCACACCTCGCCCTCGCGGCCGTCGATTGCGGGACCGGAGCCGGGACAGACCGCGCGGCCGGTGCAGGACTCGAGGCCAACGCCGGACCACGGCCCGCACAGCCCCATCGCCGGCGCCCGGCCAGGGCGAGGAACCGACAGGGGTCGGGGCCAGACCGGTGCCGGGGCGAGACCGGTGCCAGCCTTGTCGGACCGGGGCCGTCTTTGCCAGACCCGGACCGACTGACCTGACCGGGGCCGCCTTGCCGGGTCGGCGCAGGACCGAAGCCGGGAGCGGCGCATCGCTGCGGCCCGCACTTCATCATCCCGAACGCATGTCCCCGCCGCCTCCGGGCGGGGCGGAACGCAGCGGGCGGACGCGGGCGATCGCCGACGGAGGCAGCCCGACACGACGGACGGCATCGGCGTCGATCGAGCCCGGCGTGGCGGCCGGTCCGCACCACAGCGTCACCCGATCCGAGGGAACCGGATGCGCTCTGCTGGTTCTGTCGGCGCCCACTTTTCCGATCGGAATTGGTCGTTCCAATCGGACCTTGCGCTCGCCCGGCAGAACGAAAGCGGGCGGCTCCCGGAGGACCCGCCCGCTGTCGTCGTCTGCCGTTATGGCTCTGTCGGAGCGACGGCCGGCTATTCGGCCGGTGCCATCCGGCCCGGATTGTGGACGATGCCCGGATTCTTGCGGGTCGCATCCTCGACCCAGAGCGAATGATGCTCCTTGGCCCAGTTCAGGTCGACCTCGCCCGATCCCATCGCGTCGAAGGCGCCTTCCATGCCGACCGAGCCGATATAGATATGGCCGATGATCACGGCCGCGACCGCCACCGCGAGCAGGCCGTGCACCATCTGGGCGGTCTGCATGCCGGCAATGTCGGTGACGTAGAAGGGGAACATCAGCAGGTAGCCGGTCGCCGCGATGGCGCCGCCGCCGAGCACGACCGCCCAGAAGATCAGCTTCTGGCCGCCGTTGAACCGCCCCGCCGCAGGATGCCCCTTGCCGAGAATGCCGCCGCCCTTGAGGAACCAGACGACGTCCACCCCGGTAGGAATGTTGTCCTTGATCCAGATGAGCAGCATCAGCACGACGCCGAGCGTGAAGGGGAAGCTCAGATAGTTGTGCGCCAGCTTGGCGAGTTCGGACACGATGTGGAAGGGGTGCGGGCCGATCAAGGGCAGCAGCAGGTGCTTGCCGAAGGTCACGTTCAGCCCGGACAGCGCCAGTACGATGAAGGACGAGGCCGTCAGCCAGTGCACGAAGCGCTCGAAGCCGTTGAACCGCGTGATGGTGCGGGTCGACGGCCCCGCCTCGATCCGGATCCGGCCGCGCACCACCCAGAACAGCAGGACGATGCCAAGCGTGCCGAGCAGCCCCCAGGTGCCGACCTGCGGCAGGGTCTTCTCGTGGAAGTCGCGCCAGGCCTGGCCCTCGGGCTGGATCAGCACCCCGGACTTGGCGTCGGGGATCGAGACGCGGCCCTCGACCTTCTGGAGGGTCTGCAGCAGCTGCTGTTCCTGCACCGACAGCGCGGTCGGATTGACGCTCTGCGCATCGGCAGGCAATGCGGCCAGGCCGAGGCCGAGGCCGAGCCCAACGGCGAGGGCCAAGGCGCGAAGGCGGCGCGACAGGACGGTGAGCGGCATATCGAACATGGACTGTCTCCCGAAGTCCGGAGCCCGGGCGCCGCACCGCGAAGAGGGCGGCCTCGCCGAGGCTCGGTCCGGACGGACCCCGTCCGGGGAAAGGAACCTGCGCAATTTCAAGAACCGGACCGGCCGAGGGCGGCCGGTCAGGCCGCCCTGCGGCGAACGGCGGCGCTCAGACCGCGATGGTCTGCTTGTAGGCCGTCTGCCAGCCCCAGGCCCCCGAGCCGTAGCCGCGCTTCATGACGCGCTCCTTGTAGATCTCGGCGATGATCTCGCCGTCTCCGGCCAGCAGCGCCTTGGTCGAGCACATCTCGGCGCAGAGCGGCAGCTTGCCTTCGGCCAGACGGTTCGAGCCGTAGCGGTCGAACTCGGCCTTGGACAGATCGTCCTCCGGCCCGCCGGCGCAGTAGGTGCACTTGTCCATCTTGCCGCGGGAACCGAAGTTGCCGACCTTCGGATACTGCGGCGCGCCGAACGGGCAGGCATAGAAGCAGTAGCCGCAGCCGATGCAGGTGTCCTTCGAGTGCAGCACGACCCCGTCGGCAGTCGTGTAGAAGCAGTCGACCGGACAGACGGCCTTGCAGGGCGCGTCGGTGCAATGCATGCAGGCCATCGAGATCGAGCGCTCGCCCGGCTTGCCGTCATTGATGGTGACGACGCGGCGCCGGTTGATGCCCCACGGAACCTCGTTCTCGTTCTTGCAGGCGGTGACGCAGGCGTTGCATTCGATGCAGCGGTCGGCGTCGCAGAGAAACTTCAATCGAGCCATGGTTTCCCCCTCACGCCGCGCGGATCTGGCAGAGCGTGACCTTGGTCTCCTGCATCGCAGTGACCGGGTCGTAGCCGTAGGTGGTCAGGGCGTTGACGCTTTCGCCGAGCACGATCGGGTCGGTGCCCTGCGGATAGTTCTTGCGCTGATCCTCGCCCATGAACCAGCCGGCGAAGTGGAACGGCATGAAGGCGACGCCCTTGGAGACGCGCTCGGTGACCAGCGCCTTGACGCGGGCCTTGGACTGGCTTTCCGGACCGTCGACCCAGACCCATTGCCCGTCCTTGATGCCCCGTTCGCCGGCGTCGGACGGGTTGATCTCGACGAACATGTCCTGCTGCAGTTCGGCCAGCCACTTGTTCGACCGGGTCTCCTCGCCGCCGCCCTCGTATTCGACCAGCCGACCGGAGGTCAGGATGATCGGGAAGCGCAGGGAAATCCGCTCGTCGACCGCCTTCTTCTGCACCGACGCGCCGACATTCATCATGCGGAACGAGGCGAAGTCCGGACGGGTCGGGTATTTGGCGACCAGATCGGTACGCGGGGTATAGATCGGCTCGCGATGCACCGGCACCGGATCGGGCAGGTTCCAGGCATTGGCGCGCGCCTTGCCGTTGCCGTAGGGCAGACAGCCATGAGCGATCGCGACGCGCTGGATGCCGCCCGAAAGGTCGGTCGCCCAGGACACGGTGTCGGGGTTGTTACCGCCGACGCGCTGGATGACCGCCAGTTCCTGCTCGGTTAGTTCCTTGTCCCAGCCGTTCTTCTTCAGCAGCGCCAGGGTGAATTCGGGATAGCCGTCGGTCAGTTCCGAGCCGAGCGAGGCGGAGCCTTCGGCGAGGAGGTTCTGCTTGACCTCCTTCTCGATCTCCTTGCCCTCGGCGTCCTTCTCCTTGACCTTGACCACCCGTTCGATGCCGAAGCGGGCGCGGAAGGTGCCGCCGCCGTCCTTCACATGCAGGTTGGTGTTGTAGAGCGTATGGGTGCCGGGATGCTTCATCTCCGGCGTGCCCCAGCACGGCCAGGGCAGGCCGTAATAGTCGCCCGCATTCGGACCCGACTTGGCGCGCAGCGTGACCAGATCGAAATCGCCCTGGTTGGCCATATGGGCCTTCAGGCGCTCGGGAGACTGGCCGCAATAGCCGGTCGACCAGCCGCCGCGATTGATCTCGCGCAGGATGGACTCGGCCTCGGGCTCGTCGCCATACTTGCCCTTCACCATCGTGATGTTCTTGAACATCTTGTCGGCGAAGCCGAGCTTCTTGGCGAACTCGTAGATGATCCAGTAGTCGTTGGCGCTCTCGAAGATCGGCTCGACGACCTTCTCGCCCCACTGGATCGAGCGGTTGGACGCCGTGCGCGAGCCCGAGCACTCGAACTGGGTCGAGACCGGCAGCAGGTAGGTGCCGTTGCGTCGGTTGGAGATGGCCGCGAAGGTGGTCGGATGCGGATCGCAGACGACCAGGAGATCGAGCGCTTCCAGGCCCTTCACCATCTCGGGCATGCGGGTCACGGTGTTGCCGCCGTGGCCCATGACGAACATGCCCTTGATGTTGTCGCGCTGCGCCAGCTTGTCTTTCGGCATGGTCACGGCATCGAACCAGCGCGTGGTCGGGATGCCGGGCTGCTCCATCATCTTGACCGGCTTGCCGTCCGCCCCGGTATTGGTGTCGAAGCGCGAGGCCAGATAGTCGTAGTCGACCTCCCAGACGCGCGCCCAGTGCTTCCAGGCGCCCTCGACCAGGCCGTAGTAGAGCGGCAGGCTGGTCACGTCGAGGCCGAGATCGGTCGCGCCCTGCACGTTGCAATGGCCGCGGAAGATGTTGGCGCCGGTGCCGAACTTGCCGACATTGCCGGTCGCCAGCAGGAGCGTGCAGTAGGCGCGCACGTTGGCGGTGCCGACCGTCTTCTGGGTCGCGCCCATGCACCAGATCAGCGTCGACGGCTTCTCGGTCGCGAACTGCTTGGCGACTTTCTCGAGCTGCGCGCCCGGCACGCCGGTGACGCGCTCGACCTCTTCGGGCGTCCATTTCGCCACCTCGGCGCGGACGTCGTCCATGCCGTAGACGCGCTGGCGGATGAACTCCTTGTCCTCCCAGCCGTTCTTGAAGACGTGCCAGAGGATGCCCCAGATGATCGGGATGTCGGTCCCGGGCCGGATGCGGACATATTCGGTCGCATGCGCGGCGGTGCGGGTCATGCGCGGATCGATCACGATCACGTTGGCCCGGTTCAGCTCCTTGCCGGAGAGAACGTGCTGGAGCGACACCGGATGCGCCTCGGCCGGATTGCCGCCCATGATGATCATGGTCTTGGAATTGCGGATGTCGTTGTAGGAATTCGTCTGGGCGCCATAGCCCCAGGTGTTGGCGACGCCCGCCACCGTGGTGGAGTGACAGATGCGCGCCTGATGGTCGACCGAGTTGGTGCCCCAGAAGGCCGCGAACTTGCGGAACAGGTAGGCGCCTTCATTGGAGAATTTGGCCGAGCCGAGCAGGAAGACCGAGTCCGGACCGGACTTCTCGCGAATGGCGAGCATGCGGTCGCCGATCTCGCCGATCGCCGTCTTCCAGTCGATCCGGGTCCATTGGCCGTCGACCAGCTTCATCGGATACTTGAGGCGCCGGTCGCCATGCACCAGCTCGCGCACCGACGCGCCCTTGGCGCAGTGCGAGCCGCGGTTGATCGGGCTGTCCCAGGCCGGCTCCTGACCGACCCAGACGCCGTTCTGAACCTCTGCGACGACCGAGCAGCCGACCGAGCAATGGGTGCAGATGTTCTTTTTCAGTTGAACCGGCACGTTCGGCGCGGCGAAGCCGGCCTCCGCCTTGCGCACGCCGGAAACACCGATCGAGCCGAGCGCCGCAAGGCCGCCGGCCGTCAGTCCAGACCGCTTCAGGAAGCTTCGGCGATCCATCGCAGCCACGGGTGCGGCGGCTTCGACGAGCGTTTCGCCGAGGCGCGCGGCGCGCTTTTCGGTCGCGTTGCGTCTGGTCAGCATCGGTCGCCCCTCCCCTTCAGTACCGGTTGACCCGGTAATAGGCCTTGACGTGATCGGTCTCGCGATAGCGCGACTTGGTCTTCTCGTCCGCGGTTTCGGCGGCGGCGGCAGGTCCGGCCGTGACGGCGGCGCCGGCCACGCCCGCAGCTGCAGCACCAGCACCGACGCCGAGCGCCGTCAGGAAGCCGCGCCGATCCAATGCCCGGTTTTCGTCAGCCATCGGTGTTCTCCCGCTCCTTCGGGCCATCCGGCCCGTGAATTCTGCCCGCCACCCGGCTCACGAGAGCCGGCCGGCTTCGTCTTCGATGTCCAGATAGAGGCGGCCGAGATCGCCGACCGCCCTGTAGAAGGTCGCCGATTTGGCCTTGGCCAGATCGGCGAAGAACCGCGCCGCCCAAGTCGCCAGATGCCGCTCCCGGAACCGGTCGGCCTCCTCCGGCCCGCCCTCGAAGGTGCCTGCCAGGAGACCCGCGACCACCTCCATCAGGGTGGCGACATGGTCCTCCGGGTCGAAGCTCCCCTCCGCACGCGCTATGCCGAGACGGCCCATATCCTCACGCACCTTGGCGAGCGGACGTTCGTTGAGAAAGCCGGTCAGGTAATAGGAGGCGTAGGGCAGCAGTTCGCCGCGCCCGACACCGACGAAGAGATCGAAGAACTCTGTTTCCAGATCTTCCGGATCGGCCCGGCGGGCCGCCTGCGCCAGGGCCGCATGGGCCCGCCCCAATGCGGAATCATCGCCCTGGAGCATCGCCAACCGCTCCATGAACGCTGCTGCCGGCGGCGCGCGCAGAAGCGTCGCGAGCAGCAGATACTCCTCCGCACGGGCACGGTCGATCGGATCAGCGTGGATGGCGACCACTGGGTTCCCTGATGTGGCGGTGGGCGGAACGGCAGAGACGATCCCGGACTGATAGAGGTCGGGCCTCAAATCGCTGCGCGGGATGCCGGTGAGCAACTCCACGGTCAGAACCCGCTCGGCCGGCACACGCGCCCAGTTCGAGACAGATGGCTGCGAAATGCCAAGGGCGCGCGCCAAGGCGCCGACACCCCCGATCGCCACGATCGCTTGACGGAGCCCGTCATCGCGCATCGACATTCCATCCCTATCCGATTGTAGTTATTCTAGTTCGCGGAGACTATGCCGGAACGGGCCGATCAGGCAATAGCCTCGCCCTATGAATCCCCGGCCGGCAAGGCTCCGCCGTGGCGACGGCGCGCGGCCAGCGGTACAGGGGCACCGTGAGCCGGGCCTCCGAAGGTCGCCCCGCGTCCGAAATCGATCGGGGTCCCGATCTGCGGGTCCTTTTCGCCCGCCTCGACCTGCGACCGCGCGTCGCACGGCTCAAGCCCGCGCGGCGCCTGCGCGTCCAGGGCGGCGGTACCCCCGCCGGACCCGACCGCCCCCGCCGTTTCCGACCGGATCCCGGCCGCATCGCCGCCCTCGCCGGCACGGCCGTCCGGGACGGAATCGACATCCGGGACGGTCTCCCGCTGCCCCGCGGGCGACGGCATCGCGTCGGTCGCCGGCGATCCTTCCGCTTCCGGCAAAGATGCCGGCCCGGTTTTCTCCGGCATTCCGATGCCCAGGATGTCGGCGGCCATCTTGCCGGCATCGACGGCCGCCGAGAGCGGCCCGTAGACGGGGTTGCCCTCCGGCGTGTTGAAGTCCCAGGCATAGTCGGCCATCTCGACGAAGGTGCTGATGACCGGGTCGGCCGACCAGGCGCGCCGAAGCGCGGCATTGCGCAGGTCGTCGGGAACGTGACGGCGCAGGAACAGGCTCATGTCGGTTTCGGCCGTGATCGCATCGAGCGACGGCAGATCGGACAGGTCCGGCACGGGATCGGCGCCCGCCTCGGGTCCGGCGGCATCGACGATGCCGGTCCGATCGTCCGCTGCCGGCACGGCCGACGCCGCCCCGCCGGCCGGGGCCGGAGGCAGGGCTTCGTCCGCCTGGTCCACCGGCGGCTCGCCGCGCGCAACGGCGCGCTTCCGGCGCGACCAGCGCTCCAGGAAGGACGCCGGGTCGGGCGGGCTCATTCGCCGTCGATCCCGCAGGCCGGCGCGGCGGGCGCCTCGTCGCGGCGGCGCTTGTAGAAGGCGCGCTCGACATGATGGGCAGCCACGAAGGCCTCCAAGGCGGCCGCGATCTCGACCGGCATCGGCACCGTGTCGACATTCTCCGACGCGATCCCGGCCAGCGCCTCGCCTTCGGCCGGATCGGCGGTGACGACGCGGATTTCGATCGGCGGCTCGGCCCCGGCCGCGCCGAGGGCGACCCAGAGCAGAGGCCGGCCGGTGGCAAGGTTGTCGCGATAGTTGGCGGTCTCGGACCGATGGAAGGCGAGCGCGACCGGGCCGGCATAGAAGCGCTCGGTCAGGCCCTCGGTGCCGAGCGGGGTCCAGGGCGCCGCGGCGGCCGGCATTGGCAGAATCGCGACCGGCCGCCAGCTCGGATCGGCCCAGCGGCTCGAGGGCTGAACGCGGCCGACGATCAGGCCGACCTCGAGGGTTTCGCCGAAACCGGCGCTATCGTTCGCCATCGCATCGCACTCCCGGGTCAGTTCGGATCGGCCTCGGCCGTCAGCGGCAGGCCGGTGATCAGGTTTTGCGGCTTCATGCGCAGGATCCGTGCGCCATCCGCCGCCAGGATCAGCCAGACGGGACGTCCGACGACCTTGGGCAGGATGCGCGTGTCGCCCGGAATGTCCATCCGGAACAGGGCGACGACCCGTTCGGCATCCTGTGGCGCCAACTCGGCCCCGTTCCAGAGCGCGTTGCCGATCCGCGTCGCCTCCTGGTCGAGACCCACGAACCAGGCCCAGGCCTCGTCCTCGATCCGCTCGACCGGCTCGATCCGCACCTCGAGCGCAAGCATGTGGCGCACCCAGATTTCCATGGCGCGCGCGAGACCGCGCCGGGCCGGACCGCCGGGCCGGAAATCCTGCACCAGGTCGAAGGCGTCGGAATGGTGGAACCAGTGCGCCGCATTGTCCTCCGTCATCACGTCGAGTTCGCGGGCGCGCGCCTCGCCGAACATCGCGACCAGCGGCGAGGCGTGGTCGCGCACCGCGCCGTCGACGCGTTCCTCGTCGGCGACCAGCAACATGCCCTCGTGCAGGGTCACCCGCTGTGGCCGGAAGAACATCTCGGCGGCACGCAGCACGAAGGGATCCGTCTCGCCGTCGAGCGCGTTGCGCAGGATGACGTGAACCAATTGGTCGAGGAACAGCGGCGGGACGCCGCCGGCGCTGCGGGACAGGACGAGCCGGCGGTAGGCGGCCTCCAGCGTCGGCCCGGCGATCAGGCGGTCGCGGAAGCCGATCATGAACGCCCAATTCTCGCGCGCGTCCGGATCGGCGAGCGCGGCGATCTCGGCCGGCTCGACGGGATCGCGCGGCGCGATGCGCAGGCGCGCCCAGAGGTTCCGCTCTGCCGCGCAAGCCTCCGGCGGCGGCACCAATTCGGGGCGGGCCAGGTAGGCCTTCAGGAACTCGTCGGTCGCCACCAGCCCGCCGCCTTCGGCGCGGTCGAGCAGGTGATGGCCGGAGGAAACCCAGAAATCGGTCACGGCTGTTCGCGCCCCAATGCGGTGATGTCGAGGGTTTCGTCCGGCCCCTCATCGCCGACCACCTCCAGGAACTCGAAGGCGCGGAAGCCGCCCTTCGAGAAGTCCCGATCCTGCCGGGTGCCGGGCTTCAGCGTGCGGAAGCGTTCCCGCAACGCACCATCCTCGACCGTCCGGTGCAACGCCACGATCGTGCCGTCCGGCTGGTCGGCGAGCGACGCCGCAAAGCTGATCTCGTCTTCCGCCGCGGTCGTCGCGACGGCCAGGGACGGCGCACCATGCGCCGCGACCAGATGCGCGGCGAGTGCGCCGATCGCCGCCTCGCGCTCGGCTCCGGTCGCTTCGACGACGACCGCGAGGGTCGAGGCGCCGAAGCTCGACAGACCCAGGAAGCCGGCACGGAACACCTGCCGGGCCTTGCCGGTGAGTTGCTCCGGATCGACATCGAAGAAGCGGAAGCCGCCCGGCACGGCCCATTCGCCGGGCTCGGCGGCGCGGTCGAAGACAAAGGTATCGGACGGATCGAGCCGGATGGTGCGCAGGAGCTTCAGAGCCATGGCAGCCCGGTCTCCGGGTCGAGCCAGCCGGGCGCCGCCAGAACGGGCAGCAGGGCGTGACGGATTGGCGCGCCGCCGCCCGCCGGCGTCAACAGGAAGTCGCCGTTGCCGTCGATGCCGCGCCGTCCCGCCCCCTCGCGCGGCAGACGGGCGAGCCAGGTCTCGCCGACCTTGCGGAAGCCGCGATCCATCCAGTCGTGGACATGGACCATCAGATGGCGGGCGAAGCTCTCGACCAGCTCGGCCATGTCGATCACGTCGACGCCCTCGGCCTCCAGGCTGGTGCCGAAAGCCCAGTCGCCCGATTCGCTCCTGGCGCCGACGAAGGTGCGCAACATGGCGCCGAAGACCAGGAACGGCGGCGGTTCGTCCTCCGAGGCCCCCTCCGGCCAGCCGATCCGGCCGCCGCCGACGATCGCGCCGTCGAACAGCAGTGTATCGGGCCAGCGGAAGGCGACCGGCTTTTCCGGCGGCGCATGGGCGGCGAGCGCGTCGGCGAGCGCGTTCATGCCGGCATAGAGGATGCGCCGGGCGGAGACGAGCGGTTCCTCGGGCTCGAACACCACGGCAACCTCGACGAGATCGAATCGACGCACCCAGACCAGCGTCCCGGCGCCGGCCTCGGCACCGACCGCCATGGCATGCGCGAAGGCATCGCGATGCTCGCGCAAGGTGATCAGCCGATAGACCGGCGGCAGGACAAGTTCGGGCATCGACGGACTCACGGCCGGCCTCCGCTGCCCGCCGCCGTCCCGTCCCGTCGCACTCTGCGCAATTGCCGTCTCCGCCCTGCGATGCCCCCGCGGTTTGGATACCGCTGGGCTTGTTCGAACTGGACGATATATAAGCTGTGCCTATGGCCCGTCGAGCCGACCGGCCCAAGAACAACGCGACCTGACGGGGGCCTTCATGGATTTGAGCCGCGGAACGGTGATCCTGTGCAGCTGCGAGGACACGATGGCGCCGGATTCGGCTGCCGTCTCCCGCGGCTGCGGGGCCCGCAAGGTCGTCGGCGCGCGTCATCTGTGCCGCTCCGAACTCGATCGCTTCCGGGCGGCCGCCGGCGAATCCGGTCCGCTGCTGGTCGCCTGCACCCAGGAGGCGCCGCTCTTCGCCGAGATCGCCGGCGCGGAAAGCCTGCCGGCGACGCTCGCCTTCGCCAATATCCGCGAGACCGCCGGCTGGTCGGCCGAGACGAACCGGTCGGGGCCGAAGATGGCCGCCCTGATCGCGGCCGCAGCGGTCGACCGGCCGGTGCCGAAGGCGGTGACGCTGGAGAGCGAGGGCGTCGTTCTGATCTATGGGCGCGACGCGGTCGCCATCGAAGCCGGGCGGCGCCTGGCCGAGCGGCTCGACGTGAGCGTCGTGCTGACCGGGTCCGCCCCGATCGAGCCGCCACGACTGACCGAGTTCCCGATCCGGCGCGGTACGGTCCGGGCGCTCAAGGGCGTGCTCGGCAGCTTCGAGGTCGTGCTCGACGGCTATGCCGCGCCGGCGCCGTCCTCGCGCGGCACGCTCGCCTTCGGCCCGCCGCGCCAGGGCGCCGTTGCCAAGGCCGACATCGTCCTCGATCTCTCCGGCGGCCCGGCCCTGGTGTCGGCCGCGGATCTGAGGGCCGGCTATCTGCGCGCCGATCCGGCCAGTCCGGCCGCGGTCGCGGAGGCCTGCCTCAAGGCCGGCGATTTGGTCGGCACCTTCGACAAGCCGCGCTATATCGATTTCCGCGACGATCTCTGCGCCCATTCCCGCTCGCGCAAGGTCGGCTGCCGGCGCTGCCTCGATCTCTGCCCGACCGGTGCGATCAGCCCGGCCGGCGACCATGTGGCGATCGATGCCGGCATCTGCGCCGGCTGCGGCTCCTGCGCGGCGGCCTGCCCGACGGGCGCGGCCGCCTATGACGCGCCGGCCGCCGACGCGACCCTGACCCGGCTGCGCGCCATGCTGACCGCCTATCGCGCGGCCGGCGGCGAATGGCCCGTGATGCTGGTCCATGACGGCCGCCACGGCGCCGACCTGATCGACGCTCTCGCCCGCTACGGCGCCGGGCTGCCGGCCAACGTGCTGCCCTTCGAGATCGACGAGGTCACCGCCGCCGGCCCCGAACTGGCCGCAGCGGCCTTTGCCTGGGGGGCGTCAGCGATCCGCTTTCTGACGCGCGCGCGGCCGAAGCACGACACGGCCGGGCTCGCGACCACGGCCGAACTGGCCGGCACGCTCGCCGCCGGTCTCGGCTACGGCACCGGCACGGCCGCGATCATCGCCACTGACGATCCCGACCAACTCGCCGAGGCGCTCGCCCTGACGCCGCGCGACCGCACCGCCGAGCCGCCCTCGACCTTCGTTCCCGCCGGACGCAAGCGCGACCTGATGGGGCTGGCGATGCGCGAGATGCACCGGGTCGCACCGATGCCGGTCGACGTGATCGCCCTCGGCGCCGGCGCGCCGCTCGGCCGCGTCGCGGTCGACACCGAGGGCTGCACGCTCTGTCTCGCCTGCGTATCGGCCTGCCCGACCGGCGCGCTCAAGGACAATGCCGAGCGCCCGATGCTGCGCTTCGACGAGGCGGCCTGCGTGCAATGCGGCCTGTGCGCGGCGACCTGCCCGGAAAAGGTCATCACGCTGGAGCCGCGCGTGAATTTCGCAGCCTTCGGCGCGCCGCCGGTGGTCGTCAAGGAGGAGGAGCCGTTCTGCTGCGTGGAATGCGGCAAGCCCTTCGGCACGCGCTCCAGCATCGATCGGGTGGTGGCCAAGCTGGAAGGCCGGCACTGGATGTTCTCCGGCGCCCATGCCGGCCGACTGGCCTTCCTGAAGATGTGCGAAGACTGCCGCGTCTCTGCCGTCACCAATGCCGGCATCGACCCCTACGCGACCACCGAACGCCCCCGCCCGCGCACCACCGAGGACTATCTGCGCGACCGGGAACGGGAGAAGCGATCCGGTTCAGGCAACGACGAGGCGTAGCAGCGCTACCGCGTCACCTCCGCGAGCCATTCGACCAGGGCGCGGCGGTCGTCGGGGTCGGCGATGACCTGCTCGGGCATGCGGGTGCCGGGGGTGTAGGCCGACGGGCCGACCTCGAACAGGCGGGCGACGGTTTCGGGCGTCCAGACGATGTCCATGCCTTTGAGTGCGGCCGAGTAGTCGTAGCCGGCGGCGGTGGCGATGCGGCGGCCCATCAGGCCGTGCAGGGTCGGGCCGGCGCGGTTGGTGTCGTCGGCCTCCAGGCCGTGGCAGGCGCGGCAGGCCCGGAACACGATCGCGCCGCGGGCGGTGGAGGTCTCCGCGGCCGGATCGCGCGGATTGGGGGCGATGGCGTCGACCGGGCGGCCGGTGACCGCGTCCCAGCGCCGGACCAGCCGGTCGGCGCCGCCGGTGAACAGGCTGCGGCCGTCGCGCGCGAAGGCCAGCGACCAGACCGGCAGGCCGGGCCCGACCAGCGTGGCGACCGGTCGGCGCGCCATCCGGTCGACCAGCACCACGGCGCCGCCGAGACCCGCGGCCGCGAGCCGCGAGCCGTCCACCGTGATCGCCAGCGCTACGACCGGCCCGGGCATGACCTCAAGCCGCCCCCTCGTCGCCAGGCTGCCGCCGGACGCACCGGCGACATAGAGCGCGCCGTCGGCACCGGCCGCGACGATCTCGCCGTCGGGTGCGACGACCACGGCATTGAGCGGCGTCGGCAGCGTCAGGATCGACGGCGCCTCGCCGTCCCCGAGCGGCCAGAGGCGCAGCGTGGCGTCGTAGCCGGCCGACACGACGGCGCGCCCGTCGGGCAGGAAGGCGACGCCGTTGACGTTGTCGGCATGGCCTTCGAACACCCGCGCCGTCCCTGCCCCGATCGGCGTCACCGCCACGGTCCGATCCCAGGAGGCCGACGCGACGAGGCGCCCGTCGGGCGAGACCGCGAGGCCTGCGACCGGCGCCTTGTGGGCCGCGACGCTGCGCTCCGGCGCCGTGCCGGCAACCGGCCAGACCACGATCCGCCCGTCGGCGCCGGCCGAGACGAACCGCCCGTCCGGCAGGGCGGCAAGAGCCGCGACCGCATCCTCGTGGCCGCGCAGCACCGCCTCGGCGCGCGCCTCGGGCAGCCGCCAGCGGATCACGCTCTGGTCGAAACTGCCGGTGACCAGCTGTCCCGGGGTGGCGGGTTCGACGATCGCGCGCACCGGTCCGCCATGGCCGCGCAGGATTTCGGCACCGGCCGGCGAGGCCACGCCAAGAAGGACCGCCGGCAGCGCCGCGAGCCAGAGGACGAAAGGCAGGGCCGCGCGCAAGCAGGCGACCGCGACGGCCCTCGGCATCAACCCGGCGTCCCTCATGATCCGACCGGCTCCAGGCCGAGGGCGGCGAGGCGGGCCCGGACGCCCGGGTCGGCCAGCGCCTCCCGGAAGGCGAGAACCGCCGGATGGCCGGACCGCGCGTCGACCGAGACGAAATCGTAGTGCTCCTCGGCGAGCGGCAGGAAGCCGAGGCCGTAGAGGTCGGCGACGGTGCGGATCGAGACACCCCAGTCGGCCGAGCCGCGCGCGACCGCCGCGGCGACCGCATTGTGCGATTTCGGCTGGTTCCACCAGCCCTTCGGGCGGGTCGCGCCGAGCCGGGCATCGATCAGTGCGCGCGTGCCGGAGCCCGGATTGCGGTTGACCATCACCATGGCGGGATCGACGATCGCGGCCGCGATCGCCTCGGCGGCCTCGCGGCCTTCGAAGCGGGCATCGCCCGGCCGGAACACGACGCCCTGCATGCGCCGCCAGCCCGGGATCAGGCCGAGGCCGGGGACCAGGAACGGCGTGTTGTAGCGTCCGGTCGCAGTATCGAACAGATGCACCGGGGCGAGATCGCATTCGCCGCGCCGGGCGGCGGCGAGCCCGGCGGCGGAGCCGAGTGCCAGGATGCGGGTGGCGAGCCCGCGCCGCGCCAGATGGCCGGCGACCACATCGAGCCCGAGGCAATGGCTGCCGGCCACGACGAGATCCGGCGCACGGCCCCCGGCATCGAACAGCCGCACCGTGACCGGCGTGCCGGCCTCAAGCGCCGTGGTCAGCGCCGGCACCTCGACGAAGCCGTCCGCCTGCGTGAAGGCGGTCACGGCGCCGGAGCCCTTGGCGGTTGGCACCGCGGCGAGCCCGCCCTCGGGCCGCTCGACCAGCGAGACCATGACGAATTCCGAGCGGCCCCGCTCCGAGGCGAGGCGTGCCGGCAGCACGGCCTCGACCTCCGCCTCGCGCCGGGCGCCGAGCCCGGCCAGCGTCCGGATCACCGGCACGACGAAGCTGTGGAAGGTGAACAGCGCCGAGGTCGGAAAGCCCGGCAGCACGACCAGCGGCTTGCCGCGCACCTTGGCGAGGCAGAGCGGCTTGCCGGGCTTCAGGGCGACGCCATGGACCAGGATGCCGGGGCTGCCGAGCCGGGCGATCACCCGGGTCGAGAGATCGCCCGCGCCCTTCGACGTGCCGCCGGACAGCACGACCAGATCGGCCGCGTCGAGCGCCCGCTCCATCGCGGCGGCGAGGGCCTCGGCGTCGTCGCCGACGATCCCGAACGGCAGGGCGACGCCGCCATTCTCGATCACCGTGGCGGCGACGGCCGCGCCGTTGGCGTCATAGATCGCGCCCGGCCGCAGCACGGCGCCCGGGGCGACCAGTTCGTCGCCGGTCGACAGGACCGCGACCACCGGCCGACGCACCACCGCGACCCGGTCGATGCCGACCGCGGCCAGTTGCGCCACCTCGCGCGCACCGACCTTCGTGCCGGCCCGCAGCAGGGTCTCGCCGCGGGCGATGTCGGATCCGGCCGAGCCGATGAACTGGCCGGGTGCGGCGGGGCGGCGCAGAACCAGGACGGTCGCCGCATCGGTCTCTTCGATTTCGGTCTCCTCGACCAGCACGACCGCATCCGCGCCGCGCGGCAGGGCGGCGCCGGTCGCGATCACGGTCGCGGTGCCGGGCTCGACTTCGATCCGCGCGACGACCCCGCAGGCCAGCACCTCGCCGTTGAGGACCAGGCGCTTGGGCACGGCCTCCGAGGCGCCGACCGTATCGACGGCGCGCAGCGCGAAGCCGTCGACCACCGAGCGGTCGAAGGGCGGCGCATCGACCGGCGCGGCGATGTCGTCGGCCAGCACGCGGCCGAGCGCGTCGAGAAGGGCTACGGTTTCGGCGGGCAGCGGTTCGGGCTCGATCGCGGCCAGGAAGCGGCGCATGGCCTCGTCGCGGTCGACCACCTCCAGGAACTGTTCCTGGCGGGCGATGGCGGCGAGATCCGGACGGGCGGGCGCGGCTGCGGTGGGGCTCACCAAGACCGGCCTCCAGGCAGGCGGTAGATGCCGGAGAGCGCGCCGGCCGGGAAGCCCTCGCTGCGCGCCGGCACGACCAGATAGCCGTCCGCGCGGCCGAGCCGGCCGAGCGGCAGGCCGGAAGCGGCGAGCGGCACGGCCTGACCGTTCTCCAGCGCCATGAAGCGCAGTTCGGTCATGCCGAGGGCGGAACTGACCTTGCCGGCGAGCGGCAGGCCGAGATCCGGCAGGCCCGGGTCGGCGCCGGCAAGTCGGTCGATCAGCGGCAGGCCGACCAGCAGGAAGCCGGCCAGCGCGGCATCGGGCCGGCCCGGCAGCACCAGCACGGGCGCGTCGCCGATCATGGCCAGCGCCGTCGTTTCGCCGGGCGCGATGGCGATGCCGTGGGCCAGCACCTCGCTCGCCGCCGCCAGACCGATGCCGTCGAGCGTGCGGTCGGTGGTGCCGACGCCGCTGCCGCCGACGGTGATGATCAGGTCCGCGACAGTCTCGGCGAGTGCGCCGGCGATGACGGCGGGATCGTCGGCGAGCGCCGCCGGCCGGTCCAATTCGGCGCCGCGCGCGACGACCAGATCGGCGATCAGTCGGCCGGTCACGTCCTGCGGCTCCAGGCCGTCGCCGATCACCAGGATGCGCACATAGGGGCGGCGCACGACCGCCTCGGCGAGGCCGACGGACCGTGCGGCGGCCGCGGCGAGCGGCGTCAGGCGGCGGCCCGCGGCCAGCACCACCGCACCGGCCTCGCCGTCGAAGCCGGCCGGGCGGACGCCCTCCCCGGCCCCGGCAGCGGCTGAAATCTCAACGAAGCCGGCCGCCTCGGCGACGGCCTCGGGCGGCAGCACCGCATCGGTGCCGTCCGGCATGGCATCGCCGATCTCGACCGCCGCCGGCCGCTCGGCCAGGAAGACGGGGGCGCCGGGGCCGGCGCCGACGACCATGTCGGCCGCCACGGCCCAGCCGTCGACGGCGGCGAGCGCGCGCGTCGGAACATTGGCGGGCACACGCAGCGGCGCGGCCAGCGCCAGGCCGATGGCATGGCCGATCAGCGCGGTCTCGGCCGCGACAGGTGCGACGCGCGCGCGGATCCGCTCCAGGATCGCGTCGAGCGGCGTCAGGGACAGGATGCGACGGGTCAGGATGGTCTCCCGGCCGCGGCCCGGCGGAAACGCCGATCGTTCGGCGCGGCCACGGGCCGGCGGCTTGCTGGCTTGGACGGGGCACGACGCGCCGGGACACGACCGGCCGCTTGCGCAGCCACGGCGTCGGGTCCCGCCGGCCCTGGAGCGATTCTAGTCTTTGGAGCGCGGGGAACAAGCCCGAACTCCCGTTTCGCAGGCCCGAACTGACCCCGCTGGACGACGGGCCGCGCCGGACCGATAGTCAGGCCATGCCGCGCCCGATCTATCTCGACCACCATGCCACCACGCCGCTCGATCCGCGCGTGTTCGAGGCCATGCGGCCCTATTTCCTGGAAGCCTTCGGCAATCCGCATTCGGCCGACCACGCCTATGGCTGGGAGGCGGAGGCCGGCGTCGAGGCGGCGCGGCGGTCGATCGCGCGGCTGATCGGTGCCACGGCGGGCGAGATCGTGTTCACGTCCGGCGCGACCGAGGCCAACAATCTGGCCCTGCGCGGCGCCGCCGCGCGCCTGCCTGCAGGCCGCCGGCACCTGGTCGCCAGCATGATCGAGCACCCCTGCGTCGCCGCCGTGGTCGACCGGCTGGAGGCGGAAGGTTTCCCGGTGACGCGTGTCGGCCCGGGAGCGGACGGGATCGTCCCGGCGGCGGCGATCGCGGCGGCCCTGCGCCCCGAAACCGGGCTCGTCACCGTGATGGCCGCCAATCACGAGATCGGCACCCTGCAGCCGATCGCGGCGATCGGCGCCCTGACCCGGGCGCGCGGCGTCCTGTTCCATTCCGATGCCGCCCAGGCGGCCGGCAAGGTGCCGCTCGACGTGGTCGCCGCGCAGGTCGACCTGATGTCGCTCTCCGCCCACAAGATGTACGGCCCCAAGGGGATCGGCGCGCTCTATGTCCGGCGCGGTGTGGCGCTGGAGCCGCTGATCCTCGGCGGCGGCCAGGAAAGGGGCCTGCGCTCCGGCACCGTCCCGGCGCCGCTGGCGGTCGGCTTCGGCGCGGCGGCCGGCATCGCGCTCGACGAAATGGCCGGGGAAGCCTTGCGGCTCACGGCCCTGCGCGAGCGCCTTCGGGCCGGGCTCGCGGCCCGGATTGCCGGGCTGCGCGTGAACGGCGACCTGGAACGGCGCCTGCCCGGCAATCTCGATCTCGCCCTGCCCGGCATCGCCGCCATCGACCTGATTCATCGCATGAAGGACCGTCTGGCGGTCTCGGCCGGCTCGGCCTGCGCCTCGGCCAGCCTGGAACCCTCCCCGGTGCTGAGTGCCATCGGCCTCGACGACGCGGCAGCGCTCGGTTCGATTCGGATCGGCCTCGGGCGCGGCACCACCGAGGCGGATATCGACGCGGCGATCGAGGCCATTGCAGAGGCCTGGTCGGCGCTGACCAGGCTCGCCTGCGCGGTCGCCTGAGCCGAGTCCCGGCTCGGCCGCAAAAAAGCCTTGTTCAGCAACGGTTCAGTGGGCATCGGTCATGTCGCAGGATCGATCGCGCCGGCCCCGTCGGGCCTTGCCCCGCGGGACTGACGGTGCGATGCAGCACGCTGGACTCCGGCCCGGCGCGCGATACCATCGCGCGGCCCTGCCGGGTCGGACGTCGCGTCGGTCCGGCGGCCGGGCTTCGAGGGGTTGATGAAGGATCCGCGCTACCCATACGCGCTCGATCTCGGCAGCGAGGTCGGCGGCTATCGGATCGAGGCCGTGCTCGGAGCGGGCGGCTTCGGCATCACCTATCGCGCCTTCAACGAAGTCACCCACAAGACCGTCGCCATCAAGGAATTCTACGTCCGCGACATCTCCACCCGGAGCGGCTCGTCCGTGGTGGTCGATACCGACATCTCGGAAGGCACCTACGAATATGCGCTGAGAAAGTTCCAGGAGGAGGCGCAGTCGGTCGTCTCGCGCTTCAGCCACCCTTACGTGATCAAGGGCGAGAACTTCATCAAGGCCAACAATACCTCCTACGTGATCATGGAATATGTCGAGGGCGGCAGCCTGGAGGAGTGGCTGACCGCGCATCCGACGCCGCCGAGCGAGGCCGAAATCCGGCCGCTGTTCGAAAAGCTGTTCCAGGCGGTCGACTACGTCCACTCGCAGAACGTGATGCATCGGGACATCACGCCGCGCAACATCATGATCCGTGGCAATGGCGAGCCGGTGCTGATCGATTTCGGCGCCGCCGGCCACGGCATCGACCGCGGCCGCTCGTCCAAGATGGTCGCCCAGATGCGCTATGCGCCGCCGGAGCAGACCGATTCCGAGGGCCCCGGGCAGCACGGCCGCTATACCGACATCTTCTCGCTCGGCGGCGTCCTCTATCGCACCATCACCGGCAAGCCACCGGTCGCCCCGATGACGCGCCTGTCGCGGCTCGGCCGGCGCGGCTTCCTCGAAGGCAACGACCCGCATGTCCCGGCCGCCGAGGCGGTCCCCGACCGGACGCGCTACTCGCCGCAGTTCCTGGCCGGCGTCGATCAGGCCCTGCGCCTCGACGAGCAGCAGCGACCTCAGTCGATCGGCGAATTGCGCACGGCCCTCGGCTGGACCGGCGCGCCTTCGATCGAGGAGGCCACGACCTTCATGTCGATGCGCGACGCCTCGACCATGATGGTGTCCGGCCACGAGGGCACACGTGTCCTGTCGCCGCGCTCGCGGCCGCTCACGGCCTTCGGACAGGACCACGGACGGTCGGCCCCGACGGAGAATCGGGCCACATCGAGCGGCTTCCGCGCCGCCGACACCCGCCCGGCCTTCCCGATCCACGAGGAGCCGAAGAAGCGCAGCAAGGCGGCCCTGGCAGCGGCGGCCCTCGTCTTCGTGGCCGCCGGCGGCGGCGTCGCCTATTTCTGGCCGCAGATCGTCCGGCAGATGGAGGCCGGGCCGCGCATCGTCGCCCCCTTCGCCATGACCGCCAGCATCGACGGCCGCACCGTGACGTTGACCGGCTACGCGCCGTCCGAGGCCGTCCGGCAGTCGCTTGGCGACGCGGTCCGGCGCGGCGCCTCGGACACGCGCGTGGACAATCGCCTGGAGATCGCGGCCGGCGCTCCCGGCGGTTTCGCGGAACGGGCCGCCTTCGCGATCGAGC
The DNA here is from genome assembly GCF_018729455.1 of Prosthecodimorpha staleyi. Taxonomy (NCBI): domain Bacteria; kingdom Pseudomonadati; phylum Pseudomonadota; class Alphaproteobacteria; order Hyphomicrobiales; family Ancalomicrobiaceae; genus Prosthecodimorpha; species Prosthecodimorpha staleyi. The sequence continues at coordinate 91,858 of NZ_JAHHZF010000003.1, forward strand.
GCATCGGCAGGCTCGACCGCGGCAGCGTCCGGGTCGAGAACGATGCCGTGCGGATCGAGGGCACGGCAGCCGATCCGGACAGCTGGAGCGCGCTCGAACGGGATTTCGCGACGGCCCTGCCGGGCGGCGGCCATGCCGAGACGGCGATCCGGCCGGCCGTCGTGGCTCCCTATCTGTGGACCGCGCAGGTCGGTCGCGAGGGGCTTGCCCTGGCGGGTTATGTGCCCTCCCCGGAGGTCAAGGCGAAACTGCGCGCAGCCGCCGAACGCGGCCTGCCCAATGTCCCGGTCCGCGACGCGACCCGGGTGGCGGAAGGCGAGCCGCCCGGCTTCGCCGAGGCTGCCGCGCTGCTGCTTCCGCGCCTGGCCGATCTCACCGACGGGCGCATCCAGTACGAATCCGGGACGGTCCAGATCGAGGGTCGCGCGCGCTCCACCCAGGCCTTCGAGCGTGCCAGCGCCATCGACGCCACTTCGGTGCCGGGCAATCCGCGCGTCTCGCTGGCCGTCCGGCCGCCCGTGGCCAGCCCCTACGACTGGTCGGCGACCTTCGACGGCCAGTCGATCGTGCTGCGCGGGTACAGCCCGTCGCGCGAGGTCCGGCGCGACCTGCTCAATGCCGTCGCCCAGGTTCAGCCGGGCACGCCGGCACGCGACGAGACCGAGATCGCCGACGGCGCGCCGGGCGAGTTCGCCCGCGCGGCGCGCTTCGCGCTCGACATAGTGCCGCGGCTCGCGCGCGGCCGGGTCGCGATCTCCGGCGAGACCATCACGATCGACGGTGCGGCCCGCAATCCCGCCGATTTCGCCGCCCTGTCCAAGACCCTCGCCGGTTCGGTGCCGGGCGGCTTCCGGCTGGCGCAGACGGCCCTCAACGCGCCGCGCATCTCGCCCTATCCGTTCACCATCTCGCTCGGTTCCGGCATCGCCCGGCTGACCGGCTTCGTGCCGTCGGAGGCCTTGCGCAAGGACGTGGTGGCCGCGGTCACGGCCGGCCTGCCCGGCATCCGCGTGGTCGACGAGACCCAGCTCGGCGACGGTGCGCCGGAGAATTTCCTGATCGCGGTCCGCTTCGGCGTCGCCCAGGCCGGGCGTCTCGCCTCCGGTCGGGTGGCGCTCGAGGACGGCAACCTGTCGATCGACGGCACGATCCGCACCATCGACGATCTGAAGCCGCTCAAGGAGGCGAGCCGCAATGCCGTTCCGCGCGGCATCACGATCGCGCGGGTCACGGTCGGCGCCCGGTCGGACGACGTGCCGGCCCAGGATTGCGATCGACTAGCCCTGCCGGTCGACCATCCGGACAAGCCGGTCGGCGAGACCGGGCTCGATCTCAGCCAGATCGACGCCGAGCGCGCGGTTCCGGCCTGTCAGGCCGCCGTGCAGACCTACCCGAACGTGCGCCGCTTCTACACGGCGCTCGGCTATGCGCTGCAGAAGCGCGGCCAGCACCAGGAGGCCTCGCGCGAATACCGCCGCGCCGCCGAGGCCGACGACCCGACCGCGCTGACGCTGCTCGCCGGCGCCTATCGCGAGGGGCTCGGCCTGCCGCAGGACTATGCCCAGGCCTTCGAGCTCTACAACCGCGCCGCCGCGCTCGGCAGCCCGGCCGCCACCCATGCGATCGGCTGGATGTACGAGAACGGCCTCGGCCGGACGCTCGATCCGGTCAGGGCGGCGGAGTGGTACACGCGCGGCGCGGCGCTCGGCGTGGCGGAGAGCTACACCCAGCTCGGCTGGCTCGCCCAATACGGTCTCGGCCGCAAGATCGACTATCAGCGTGCGGCCGACCAGTACGAGCGCGGCGCCAAGCTCGGCTCGACGCTGGCCATGCATCAGCTCGGCACCTTGAACCAGAACGGCCTCGGCCGGCCCGCCGATCTCGCCAAGGCCTACGACTGGTATTCCCGCGCCGCCCAGCTTGGGCGAGCGGAGAGCATGGCGGTGCTCGGCACCTTCAATCTGGACGGCATCGGCCGGCCAGTCTCCTACGACAAGGCGGCCGATTGGTTCGAGCGCGCCGCCGCGGGAGGTTCGTCGGCGGCCATGCACCAGCTCGGCGTGATCAACCTGGAGGGGCTCGGCCGGCGGGCCGACGCGGCCGCGGCGATCGTCTGGTTCGAGCGCGCCGCCGCGATCGGCCGCTCGGAATCCATGTTCCGCCTCGGCCTCGTCTATCAGAACGGCACCGGCGTACCGCAGGATTATGCCCGCGCCTTCGAATGGTACCAGAAGGGCGCGCGCGCCAACGATCCCGGCAGCATCCACCAGATCGGCTGGGCCTATGAGAACGGCCTCGGACGGCCGGTCGATCTCGCACGGGCCTTCGACTGGTACAACCGGGCGGCCGGCCTCGGCTATGCGCCGAGCATGCATCAGATCGGCTGGCACTACGAATCCGGGCGCGGCCGGCCGACCGACTATGTCCGTGCCGCGGAATGGTACCGCCGGGCGGCCGATCAGGGCTACGGCGAGAGCATGAACCAGCTGGGCTGGCTGGCACTGAACGGCCTGGGCCGGTCGGTCAGCGAGGCCGATGCGCTCGGCTGGTTCGACAAGGCGGCGAATGCCGGCAATCTGTCGGCGATGTGGAATGCCGCGCTCCTGCTCGACAGCGGGCGCGGTGGCCCGGCCGACCCGAACAAGGCGGCAAGCTGGCTCCTGACCGCCTTTGCGCGGCGGGAGGCCAATGCGGTCGATGCACTGTCGGGCGACATGGCCGTGTTCGGCGAGGAGACGCGCAAGGCCGTGCAGCGCATCCTGCAGCGCCGCGGGCTCTATCGCGGTGGCGTCGACGGTCTCTATACCCAGGAAACCCGCCGGGCGGTCTTCGCCTATCCGGGCAGCCTGACCAACTGACATCCGCCTCCGGGCTGCCCCCTATCCGCCCGGTTCTGTCGAGAGGATCGCCGGCCATGTCCAAGCTCGCCACCCTGTTCCTGCGGATCGCCCTGATGCTGGCCGGGCTCGGCGTGGCGGCCCTGATTGCGACTTACTGGATGGGGCCGAGCTGGTATTTCGGCGGCACGATCGCCGCCGGGGTCCTGCTCGGCCTCGCCTTCGTCGCCTACATGCTCGTCCAGGCCTTTCGCAACGCCTCGTCGTGAGGCCGCGCCGGCGCGCAACGAGCCGGCGCGGATCGCTGGCGACGTCCTCAGAGCAGGCCGCGCCGGGCCAGATTGTGCATCAGCGCGCCGGGGCCGAAGGTCCAGGGCGGGCATTCGGTCGACAGGCGGACCCGGTTGACCAGAGCGCCGAGGCTCGGCGTCGCGATGCGCACCACGTCGCCGAGCTTGTGGGTGAAGCCCTTGCCGGGGGCGTCGCGATCCTCGATCGGCGCGAACATGGTACCGAGATAGAGCACGAAGCCGTCGGGATACTGGTGATGCGGCCCGATCGCGGCGGTCACCAAGTCTTCGACCGGCCGGGCGATCTCGGCCATGTTGGACCGGCCCTTGAGGACGAAGCCGTCCTCGCCGGCCACGTTCAGCGTCACCTCGGCCCGGTTGATCGTATCCAGCCCGAAACTGCCGTCGAACAGGCGCACGAAGGGTCCGATCGCACCCGAGGCGTTGTTGTCCTTGGCCTTGCCGAGGAGCAGCGCCGAGCGCCCTTCCACGTCGCGCAGGTTCACGTCGTTGCCGAGCGTCGCGCCGACGATCCGCCCGGTCGAACTGACCACGACGACCACTTCCGGTTCGGGATTGTTCCAGGTCGAGATCGGGTGCAGGCCGACCGAGGCGCCGGTGCCGACCGAAGACAGCGGCTGGCCCTTGGTGAAGATCTCGGCGTCCGGCCCGATGCCGACCTCCAGATACTGCGACCAGACGCCGCGGGCGACCAGCACGTCCTTCACCCGGGCGGCCTCTTCGGAACCCGGCCGCAGCGCGCGCAGATCGTGGCCGATGATGCTGTCGATCTCGGTGCGGATCGAAGCCGCCTTCTCGGGCGCGCCGCGCGCATGCTCCTCGATGACCCGCTCCAGGAGCGAGATGACGAAGGTCACGCCGGCAGCCTTGACGGCCTGCAGGTCGATCGGCGCCAGCAGCCAGGGCCGGTTCGGATCCTGGCGGCTCTCGTCAGAATTGGCCAGGATGTCGCTGATCGAGCCGATCGGCTCGCCGCCCTCGGCGATCAGGCCGACCGGATCGGCCGCTTCCATGAGGTCGCGGACCGTCGGCACGGCCCGGCTGGTCACGTCGACGACCGTCTCGCCGCGCAGGGTCACGACGGCCGGTCCGATGCCGGGGCGCCAGACGCGGCCGACCAGGCTGGCATTGGCGGCATCGGCCGGCAGGATCGAATCGGGGCTGAGATCGAAGTTCGGCATCGGCACGGCTTTCCTCCTGGCATTTGTCTGCGGAAACGCTGATAGCACAAAGTACGAGATGACCGCTGCAGGCCTGCAAACATTGCCTTTTCGAAGTATGCTATTCGATACCGTTATAGCGATTTCCTGCTATGGTCATTGACGGTCGGCACGGGCGAGTCAACCTTGCTTGTGTCGACAGAATCCGGGTCGGGATGGGAATATGTCACTCAGACAGATCGCGCAGAGCCTTGGCGTGAGCATTACGACCGTGTCCCGGGCGCTCGCCGGCTATTCCGACGTGTCTGCGGCGACCCGGGAACGCGTGGTCGCCGAGGCGCACCGGATCAAGTATGTTCCGAACGAGGTCGCCCGGCGTCTGCAGCGCGGTCGCGCCGATGGAATCGGTTTCATCGTCCCGGGCGGCGCCCGCGGCTTCGACGACCGCTATTTCCTCAATATGGTGGAAGGCGCGTGGTGGCGCCTCTCGGGCACCGAGGTCGACCTTCTGGTCCTGTCGTCCGATCAGGGCCCGACCGAGGCGCTGACCTATCGGCGCATCGTCGAAGGCGGTCGCGTTGACGGTCTTCTGGTCCCGCGTATTCGTGAAAACGATAGCCGAATTGACTATCTGTGCGAAGTCGGCTTCCCGTTCATCGCTTTCGGTGCGGAACCGAGCCATCCCAAGGCCTATGCCTATGTGGATATCGACACCGAAGCGGCAACTGCCGAAGCCATGCGGCATCTGGCCGAACTCGGCCATCGGTCGGTCGCCCTGCTGAGCAGCGACGAGCCGATGGTGTTCGCGCGCTCCCGCGAGGCCGCCTTCCTGAAGGCCGCCGCAGGGCTCGGCATCAGCACCACGATCCTGTGCGGCAAGCTCGCCGAGGCCAGCGGCTTCGCGATGATGTCCGAACTGCTCGCCCGGCCGGACCGTCCGACCGCCGCGATCTCGATCACGGATCGGATCGGCATCGGCGCCGTCCGCGCCGTACGGGAGCATGGTCTGACGGTCGGGCCCGACATGTCGGTCATAACCTTTGGCGACAATCCGGTGGTGGCCTTCATGCACCCGCCGATGACGGCGATCTCCATTCCCGTCCAGGCGATGACCGCCCATGCGGTCGACTATCTGCTCGCGCGCCGCGATCGTGCGGACGCGCCGCTGACCCGCATCTGGAAGACCGAACTGATCGTCCGCGAAAGCACCGCGGCTCCGCGTGGCCGCAGCCTGGCGAGCGACCTGCCGCTCGCCGTCTGATCCCGCGGCCCCGCGCGAAGCGGCGTAAGCCGCCTCGGACGGGGGCCGGCCACTCACTCCCGCCGGGTGCGGACGGACCGGCCGGCTATCGGTCAGACCCGGATCGGAAAGGACGACGGCGCGACCAGCGGACCCTCGTCATCTTCGGTATCGGCGGTTTCGTCCGCCCAGTCTTCCGGACCGCTCGTGTCGGGCTCCGCTTCCGCCAGCATCAGGTCGGTGCCTTCGGTCGCCCAGAACGCGACGAGTTGGCCGAAGCGATCGAAGTCCTGCTCGACATCGGCCGCCGACATCGGCGCCACGTTCCAGCGCAGGCAATAGAAGGCCCGGCCGCGCTGGGGATCGAGCGCCAGCCGACCCGCACCGACACCCATGCCGAGACAGTTGGCCTGCAGCATCGCCCGGGCCATTGCGAGATCCGGATTGTCGAGCCCCGGCAGCCGGAACGACAGCTCCAGAATCTGCGGCTCGATGCGGGCCAGATAGATCGAACCGGCGTCGGGCAGGATGATCTCGGCCCTTCCGTCGTCGTCGAAGGCCAGGTGCGGCAGTCCGAGCTTGGCCTTCAGGATATCGAGCAGATGGTTCACGTCGTGCATTCGTCGCCCCCTGTCGCGCGGCAGGTCGACCGGCGGGAGCCGGTCGACCTGACCCCAAAATCGTCGCCTTCGCTATCGCCCGGACCCTACACCACCTTCGGCATGCCGCATTCCAGGAAGAATGCCTTCAGGCTCGTCTGGGTGTGATCGAAGATCTCCTTGTAGGCAACTCGCATTTCCGGGGTGACCTGTCCGGGTCTGGCGACGCCGTTGGCGCATTTCTGGATGGCATTGCCCACTTGAGTGCCGATCATGATCTCGTTCTCATGACCGTTGTCGTAGCGCTGGCCGCCCTCGCCGATGCCGACGGAGATATCGCGCAGGACCAGGAAGTTGTTGTACATCGTGAAGATCGCCGTTTCCTTCTGCTCCTTCGACAGGTCCGTGCGCTTCAGGATGACCTCGGCCGACTCCTTGAGCAGTTGGCGCGAGCTCTCCGGAACCTGGCTCGCAGCCGCTTTCGGATTGCCATAGAAACCGTCGATGACGTCCATGGCGGCGTCCTTGAACGTCTTGACGTGCCCCGGATCAGAGAGTTCCGACCAGTTCCCGTTGGTGCCGCTGCCAGGCGGCATTTGCTCGGTGAAGGGCTGGTTCTTCTCCTTGGCAGCCTGCCGACGATTCTCGAAATCGTCCAACTCCCTCTTGTCCGCAGAGATAATACGTTCGAAGTGCTTGGTGATCGCCTGCAGCCCCCCGGAATGCTTCTCCAGGATGCTGTTGGACGCCAATTGGTAGGTTTCGCGCCCCTTCGACGGGCTCGTCGCCTCCATCAGCTTGCCAAGCGCCGTGGCTCCCGAGCCATTGGAGCGGAACGCCGTCGGCTTGCCGATCTCCGGATCGTTCAGGTATTCGTTCAGGCTCTTGCTGAACAACGCCTTGGCGCCCTCCGGATCGCGCGCCCGGGTCAGACCGTCACAGATCAGTTCGGCGAAATCGCGCACGCCCTGACTCTTCGGTCCGTCCTTGTCGTAGGACGACATCGCGTTGCGGATGTTGTCGATCGACATGTCCTGAATGGCCATCAGCGAAGTGCCGTCCAGGGAGGCGTTGATCTTTTGCACCGCCAGTTCCTTCCAGTCGACCTTCTGCTTGGTCGCTTCCTTCTGGATCTGGTCGAACAGCTGCTTGACGTTGCAGCGCAGCTGCGCCGGGTCCTTGTCCTGGGCGAGTGCGGTGGACTTCTTGAAGATGTCGTCCGGCGTCGCCTGAGTGTATTTTTTTCCCGCACTCTTGGTGTGGGCCTTGTCCTGGCGTTCCAGGCGGCTGTTGGCGCCGTCGTGCCGGGCGATCTCGCGCGCCTCGGCGCGCGCCTGCTTCAGTTCAGCGTTCCACTTGCTGAAACGCGTTCCGAGATCGGCGAAAGCCTTGACGATGGAGGCGCCGAAGCTCGACTTCGGCATGGTCCTCGGGGTCGTCGGCGCGTCGACGCCCGTGCCGACCTGCGGCCCGGTCGTCTTTTCCGTGACCGCGTTGCGCCGGATTTGGATGTTTTCGGTGTTGCCGCCCTTGATCCCGCCGATCGCCATGTCCGCCCCCGTTGTCTGGATGATGATCCGAGACTAGCGGGGCGGGCACGGCGGCGTTGTGATATCCGGCACAACTCACGCAGCTTGAGCCGGATCGCCGACTACTCGGCGGCTTCGCGCCGGTCGTCCGCGCGCGTCGCCGAATCCGTGCGCCCGAAGGCCGGCCGGACTACAGCCGCCGCTGCGCCGGCTCGGTCCGCTGCGACGGCGGCGGCCCCGTCTTCGGCCGGCGCGTCCGGGCGGACGCGGAAGGCGAGCGCATAGGAGGCCGGCAGCACGAACAGGGTCAGCACGGTTGCGGCGACGATGCCGCCCATCATCGCGTAGGCCATCGGCCCCCAGAAGGCCGACTGCGCGATCGGGATCAGCGCCAGCACGGCCGCGGCGGCGGTCAGGATGATCGGCCGGAACCGGCGCACGGCGGAACCGACGGTCGCCTCCCAGGGCGACAGGCCGGCGGCGCGGTCCTGTTCGATCTGGTCGATCAGGATGACCGAGTTGCGCATGATGATGCCCGCGAGCGCGATCACGCCCAGGATGGCGACGAAGCCGAAGGCCGAGTTGGTGGCCAGAAGCGCCGCCGAGGCCCCGATCAGGCCGAGCGGAGCGGTCATGAAGACCAGCATCGCCTTGCCGAAATGCTGCAGCTGGATCATCAGCAGCACCATCATGACCAGGATCATGACCGGCGCCTTGGCGGCAATCGAATCCTGGCTCTTGGCCGATTCCTCGATGCCGCCCTGCATCTCGATGCCGTAACCGGCCGGCAGTGCCTCGCGCACCGGCTTCAAGGCCTGGTAGATGGCCGGGGTCACGTCGTTGCCCTGGATGCCGTCGGGAACCACGCCGCGCACCGTGATCGTCGGCAGCCGGTTGCGCCGCCATTCGATGCCCGACTCCAGCCGGGTCTCCAGCTTGGCGACCTGCGCGAGCGGGACCGAGCCGCCCCGGTCGGTCGGCACATAGATGCCGTCGATCGCCGACAGGAGGCTTCGGGTCTCGGCCGGTTCGCGCACCATGATGGCGACGGTGCGTTCGCCATCCCGGAAGGTGCCGATCTGAGCGCCCGAGAGCGCCCCCTGCAGCGAGCGCCGGATCGTCTGCGAGGAGATGCCGAGGGCGCGGGCGCGGTCCTGGTCGATCGACAGCTTCAGCGTCGGCACCGGCTCGAGCCAGTCGTCATGGACGTTGGACACGCGCGGATCGTCGCGGAACGCCTCCTTGACGCGATCGGCGATCCGCCGCACCTCGGCCCTGTCGGGACCCGAGACGCGCATCTGCACGGCCCAACCCACCGGCGGCCCGTTGAACAGGCGATCGACCTTGAAGCGCACCGACGGGAAGTCCTCGGCCAGCCAGGTGCGGGTCTTGGCGATCAGCCTTTCGCGGGCCGGCAGATCCTTGGCGACGATCAGCAGCTGGGCAAAATTCGGATTGCGCAGTTGCTGATCGAGCGGCAGGTAGAAGCGCGGGGCGCCCTCGCCGATGAAACTGGCCACGTAGCTCTGATCCGGATCGGCGGCCAGCCGCTTCTCCAGGGCAGCCGCCTGGCGCTCGGTCTCGCCGATCCCGCTGCCTTCCGGCAGCCAGAGGTCGACCAGGAGTTCGAGCCGGGTGGATTCCGGGAAGAAGCTCTTCGGAATGAACTTGAAGCCGTAGAGACTGCCCGCGAAGACGAGACCGGTCACCATCAGCACCACGATGCGGTGGCGGACCGCCCAGCCGATGCTCGCCTTGAGGCCGCGATAGAAGCGGCTGTCATAGACATCGTGATGGCCGCCCTCCGGATGCCGGCGCTCCTTGAGCACCAGGGTGCCGATCCAGGGCGTGAAATAAACCGCCGCGATCCACGAGGTGACCAGTGCGATGCCGACCACCCAGAACAGCGAGTTGACATATTCGCCCGCCGTCGACGCTGCAAAGCCGACCGGTATGAACCCCGCCGTCGTGATCAGCGTGCCGGTCAGCATCGGGAAGGCGGTCGACGTATAGGCGAAGCTCGCCGCCGACAGCTTGTCCCGCCCCTCCTCCAACTTGCGTTCCATCATCTCGACCGCGATCATGGCATCGTCGACCAGCAGACCGAGTGCGATGATCAGGGCGCCGAGCGAGATGCGCTGCAGGTCGATGCCCATCTGGGACATGACCGCGAAGGTCGCCGCCAGCACGAGCGGAATCGTCACCGCGACCACGATGCCGGCGCGCCAGCCGATCGAGATGAAGGAGACGACCAGCACGATGGCCAATGCCTCGATCAGCGCCTCGGCGAATTCGTGGATCGAGCCCTCGACGACCGACGCCTGATCGGAAATCCGGCCGAGCTTGACGCCGATCGGCAGATTGGCCTCCACACCCTTGAGGGCGACGTGCAGCGCCTCGCCGACCACGGTGACGTTCTGTCCCTTGGCCATCACCATGCCGAGCAGGACGGCATCCTCGCCGTTGAAGCGGAACTTGCGATCCGCAGGATCGATCAGCCCGCGCGAGACGGTGGCGATGTCGCCGAGCCGGACCACCTGGGAGCCCACCGAAAGGCGAAGTTCCGCCAGATCCTCGACGGTCACCAGGGTGCCGCCGACGGTCAGCCGCACCGAACGCTCCGCCGTCTCGACCCGGCCGGCCGGGTCGATCGAGGTCTGGGCGGCGAGCGCGCTGGAGATTGCCGCCACCGTGAGGCCGCGTTCGGCCAGCGCCCGGGAGGCGATGTCGATATAGACGCGCTCGTCCTGCGCGCCGAGGACCTGCGCCTTCTCGATGCCCGGAACGGTCAGGACGACGTCCCGCGCCCGCTTGGCGTAGTCTTCCAGCTCGGGCGCCGAGAAGCCGCGCCCGGTAAAGGCGTAAAGGGCGATATAGGTGTCGCCGAATTCGTCATTGAAATAGGGTCCGAGCACGCCGGACGGCAGATCTCCGGCGATGTCGCCGACCTTCTTGCGCACCTGATAGAAGGCGTCGCTCACGTCGCGACCGGCGGCCGAGCCCTTGATATTGACCATGATGACCGTGCTGCCGGCGCGCGTGTAGGTCTTCAGCACGTCGAGATTGGGGGTCTCCTGCAGCTTGCGTTCCAGCTTGTCGGTGACCTGGTTCTGCATCTCCTCCAGCGTCGCGCCCGGCCAGACCGCCTGCACCACCATCACCCGGAAGGTGAAGTCCGGATCTTCCTTCTGCCCCATGCGGACCATGGCCAGGATGCCGGCCACGAGCGTGATGACGAAGAAGAACCGCGTCAGCCCCGGATGCTCGATGGCCCAGCGCGACAGGTTGAATCCGGAACGGGAATCGGGACGGGCCATGGCGGCCTCCAGGAACAGTCAGGAGGGATGGTGCGCACTCCGGCCGGGCCGCAGGGCGAACGAAACGGGCAGCAATCGGGGTGGGGCGGGCCGGATCAGGGGGCGACGTGCGCCGTGGCGATCTCGGAACCGGCAAGCCGGATCTTGCGGCCTTCAGTCATGAACTGCGCGCCGGCGGTAACGACCAGATCGCCCGCGCCGAGGCCTTCGACGATGCGCACGCCCGCCGGTGCGGTCGGTCCGATCGTGACGCGGCGCGCCGAAACGGTCTCGCTCGTCCGATCGACCACCCAGACGACGGTCCCGTCGGGGCGCTGCGAGAGCGCGGCGAGCGGGACGACGACGGCCGGCGGACCGCTCGGCACCGAGGCCGTGACGGTCGCGGTCTGGCCGAGACGCAGGCGTTCGTCCTCCGGCAGGGCGATGCGCACCGCGAAGGTGCGCGAGGTGGCATCGGCGCTGCCGGCGACCTCGCGGATGCGGCCGGTCTGGACGAGATCGGGCTCGGCCCAATAACGCACCTCGACGATGTCACCCTTGCGGAAATGCCGGATCTCCTGCTCGGGCACGGCGATGCGCGCTTCCTTTTCGCCGTCGCGTGCGATGGTCATCACGGCGGCGCCGGCCGCCACGACCTGACCGGCCTCGCCGCGCACCTCAGTGACGATGCCGGGACCGTCGGCCTTCAGGTCGGCATAGCCGATCTGGTTGAGGGCCTGGTCGCGCGACGAGACGGCGCTGCCGAGCGCCGCCACGGCCTGATCGGTTTCGAGGCTCGCCTTGTCCAGCGCCGCCTTGGCGACATGGCCCTTCTCGAAGAGGCTGCGGTTGCGCTCCAGGGCGTCGCGGGCGACCTGCACTCTTGCCTTCGCGCCCTCGACCGCCGCCTCCGCCGCCTGCAGCGCCAGACGCAGATCCGCGGGATCGAGCCGCGCGACCGTGGTGCCGGCTTCGACGCGATCGCCGACATTGACCAGACGCGCGACGATCTTGCCGCCGACCCGGAAGCCCAGGCCCGCGCTGATGCGCGCCTCCACCGCCCCCGAATAGCTCAGATGCCGCTCCGATGCCGCGGTCGAGACCACCATCGCCTTCACCGGGCGGATCGGATCGGGCGCCGCCGCCTGCTCCTTGCAACCCGCGAGCAGAAGGGCGGCCGCCACGAGGGCCGGGACCGTAACGAGCACCGACGAACGAATGATCGCTGACATATTCTAATTTTCCTCAGTCCGCGGACAAAAAAACACGCGGGCGCCCGGGGCGTCCGCGCGAGGGTCGGGTCAGGGCCGCAAGGCACGCAGAATGAAGTCGGCCATCTCCTCGGGACCGGCGCGATCGGAGTCCTGAAGACACTGCACGACCAGTTCCGGATGGATATGGGTGACGAAGCACTGGTGGGTCCGTCGCGCGACCCGCACCGGATCGCCGGGCGCGAACTCGCCGGTCGCCATGCCCTCCGCAATTACCTCGGCGAAGACCGCGGTGGTCTCCTGGATGAAGCGTCGAACCACCTGCCACTGCTCGTGGATGGCCACGGAGACCATCTCGTGCACCTTTTTCTCGTCGAGGAAGACCTCGACGGTCTGATGATGGTTGGCGAGCAGCAGCGCCCGGACGCGCTCGGTCGGCGTGCCGGCTCCGCGCGCGATCGTGCGGCAGTGGGCGACGCGCGCCGACAGCATCCGGTCCGCGATGGCCTCGTTGATCGCCGCCTTGGAGGGAAAGAACCGGTAGACGTTGGCCGGCGACATGCCCAACTCGCGGGCGATGTCGGCGACCGTCGTCTTGGTATATCCATAGTGGCGGAACAGGCGCTCGGCTTCTTCGAGGATTCGGGTCCTCGTATCCTGCCGGGCCTCGTCGATGGCATGCGCGGTCATGGGGCGGTCCAGATTGCAGCAATTGATTGCTGACGAATTTCATAATTCATCACCCATATAGACCTGCGCGGACGATCCGTCAATTCCCGGATGGCGCGCCGCCATTGAGCGGGACCCTGCATTGGGCTAGAGCAGAGGCGATCGGCGCGATGCCGCGCGAAAATCGGCTGCGGCCGGAAATGGCAGCGCTTCCACCCCCAGATCCGAGGCCCGCATGCCGACCAAGCACGATGTCGCCCTGCGCAGCGAAATCATCGCCGTGGCCTGCGACATGGCCCGCACGGGGCTGACCTTCGGCACCGCCGGCAATGTCTCGGTCCGGGTCGACGGCGGCTTCCTGGTCACCCCGTCCGGCATCCCCTACGAGAAGACGACGCCGGATCAGATCGTGTTCTGCGACCTCGAAGGCGGCTACGAAGGCGAGTGGATGCCGTCGGTGGAATGGCGGCTGCACCGCGACATCTATCTGAACCTGCCGGCCGCCCGGGCGGTGGTCCATGTCCACTCGCCCTACGCGACCGCCCTCTCCTGCCTCAGGATCGAGATCCCGGCCTTCCACTACATGATCGGCAAGCAGGGCGGCCCGACGCTCCGGACCGCGCGCTACGCCACCTTCGGCACGGCTGAACTGTCCGACGCCATGATCGAGGCGCTCGCCGACGACCGCACCGCGTGCCTCCTCGCCAATCACGGCCAGATCGCCTACGGCAAGACGCTCGCGCAGGCCTATTCGGTCGCCGGCGAGGTCGAATATCTGTGCCGCCAATACGCCATCGTCCGCACGCTCGGCACGCCCGTCATCCTCGACGACACCGAGATGACCGAGGTCATGCGCCGCTTCCGCACCTACGGCAAGCAACCCCGCGACTGCACCCCCGAGGAGGTCGCGATGATGGACCGACCGGTCCGGCGGGACGGGTGAGGGTGGCGAATTTGCGCGTTCGCCTGCGCCTGAATTGGAGCAAGGATCACAACTGACGAGAAGCGATATGCCCAATCCGTCGGACGATCTTATTTCGGCTCCAACGAGTGGATGACCTTGAAGATCTCCGTTTCGAGCGCCGACGTGGGCAAATCAAGATTCTCGCGGAACGTTCGGATTTTCTTTTCTTGAACGGCGGCATCGACAAGCCGTTGCAGCCGGTAGCCATCCCGAACTTCCGTACCGTAGAAGGAGCCATAGAGGACCGCGATAGCAATCACGACCGTCCCGAGGCCGGCAATCGAGGTCTTGTGGGCATTCGAAGAATAAAAATAAACCAGCGCGGCACTGGTTACACCAAGGACACCCGTAACGAGCTGGCCGGCGACCCCGATCCGGCTTGTAGCGGCGATGAAGCCGCAGAAGAATGCGGCAATGGAAATTGGCAGAACCAATGAAAGGTAGTGAAAAAACAAATTCCTTTTACCACCATATTCAACTTCTTTCTTTGATTCAAAAGAACTAAAAAATACAAGAAGACCTGAAAATAATACAGCGAACGCGATCGGTCGCATCATAACATAGAGCGTTGAAATCTCGCTGCGCATTTCTATTCTCCAAATTTTGGAGCTTCTATCTTAAACGGCGCCTTGATTGTTGAACCAAAATTCAGGCCACCTTCATTTTGCGCACTGCAATTGCTGCTGCTTTGGCAAATTGCCAGCTTCGTTTTGTCTTCGGCAGAAAGCTTCTCGTTGAATGAGCGCCGACAAAGAAGCTCGCACTCTGCTTCGGGCGATAGAGACCCAGAAACGACGGCACCATCCGCCGCCAAAGTGGCGCCCGAGAACAAAACAAAGAGGCAAGCCAATTGTATGGTAATGCGCCTGCGCCTCATACCGTCCCCCCAAGCTGGAAAGATCAGTCAGTCGAGCAACACAGGGATTGAGATTTCAACAATTTCAAATCAATGTCAACCGGATCGCACCACCATTGCGCGATCCGGTTGATTCAGAAGGCGACAGCCCCCCCTACTCCGCCGCCTCGCGCACCGAACGCTTGTCGACCCGGGCGGCGCAGTATTTGAATTCCGGGATCTTGCCGAAGGGGTCGAGCTGCGGGTTGGTCAGGAAGTTGGCGGCGGCCTCGTTGAAGCAGAAGGGGACGAAGACGAAGCCTTCCGGACAGTCACGGTCGGCGCGAAGCGTCAGTTCGATCTCGCCGCGCCGGGTGGACACCTGCACGACCTCGCCGGCCCGCATCTCGCGGCGCAGGATCTCGCGCGGGTTCATCAACGCGACGGGCTCAGGCTCGAGCGCGTCGAGCATGCCGGCGCGCCGGGTCATCGAGCCGGTATGCCAATGCTCCAGCATGCGCCCGGTCGAGAGGACCAGAGGGAACTCCACGTCCGGCATCTCGTCGGGCGGCAGCACGTCGGCCGGCACGATCCGGGCGCGGCCGTCGCGGGTCGGGAAGCCCTGCGCGAAGATGATCTCGTTGCCGGGCCGGTCCGGTGCGTCGGCCGGATAGGTGACGCTCTCCTCGCGCATCACGCGGTCCCAGGAGATGTTCTTGAGCGACGGCATGGTCGAGGCCATCTCGGCGAACACGTCGGCGACGGTCTCGTAAGTCCAGCCGACGCCGATGCGCCGGCCGATGTCGTAGAGGATCTCCCAATCCTGACGCGCCTCGCCGGGCAGGTTGAGGGCCGGGCGGCCCATCTGCACCTGGCGGTTGGTGTTGGTGTAGGTGCCGAGCTTCTCGGCATGGGCCGAGGCCGGCAGGACCACGTCGGCATAGAGCGCGGTCTCGGTCAGGAAGATGTCCTGCACGACCAGATGGTCGAGCCGGCAGAGCGCCGCCCGGGCATGGTTCTGGTCCGGGTCCGACATGGCCGGGTTTTCGCCCTGCACATACATCGCCTTGATCTTGCCGTCATAGGCCTCGTCGATGATCTCGACCACGGTCAGGCCGCGCTTCGGATCGAGCGTGCGGCCCCACAGATCCTCGAACCGCCCGCGCACGTCCGGATTCTCGACCGACTGATAGTCCGGGAAGACCATCGGGATCAGGCCGGCATCCGAGGCGCCCTGGACGTTGTTCTGGCCGCGCAGCGGATGCAGGCCCGTGCCGGGCCGGCCGACATGGCCGGTGATCAGCGCCAGGGCGATCAGGCAGCGCGCATTGTCGGTGCCGTGGGTATGCTGCGAGACGCCCATGCCCCAGAAGATGATCGAGCGTTCCGAGGTCGCGTAGGTGCGCGCCACCTCGCGCAGCGTCGCGGCAGCGATGCCGCAGACCGGCTCCATCGCCTCCGGCGTGAAGTCGGCCACCTTGGCCTTCAGCGCCTCGAAGCCGTCGACATTGGCCTGGATATATTGCTCGTCATAGAGCTTCTCGGTGACGATGACGTTCAGCATGGCGTTGAGCATCGCCACGTCGGCGCCCGGCTTGAACTGCAGCGAACGCCAGGCGAAGCGCGACAGACCCTGGCCGCGCGGGTCCATCACGACGATCTTCTTGCCGGCCTTGGCCGCCTGCTTGAAATAGGTGTTGGCGACCGGGTGGTTCTGTTCGGGGCGCGCGCCGATGACGATGATGAAATCGGCATCCGCGGCGGCCATGAACGGCGCCGAGACCGCACCGGAGCCGACGCCCTCCATCAGGGCCGCGACCGAGGAGGCATGGCACAGCCGGGTGCAATGGTCGACATTGTTGGAGCCGAAGCCGACCCGGACCAGCTTCTGGAACAGGTAGGCCTCCTCGTTGGTGCCCTTGGCCGAGCCGAAGCCGGCGAGCGCATGGGGACCGTGCGTGTCGCGCGTGCGGGCGAGGCCGGAGGCCGCCTTCTCCAGCGCCTCCTCCCAGGTCGCCTCGCGGAAATGCGTCCAGGGATTGGACGGATCGGGCAGGTTGTCGAGCGACTTGGCTACGCCCTCACGGCGGATCAGCGGCTTCATCAGGCGCTGCGGATGGCGCACATAGTCGAAGCCGAAGCGGCCCTTGACGCACAGCCGGTTCTCGTTGGACGGGCCGTCGCGGCCGTCGACCTGGACGATCCGGTCGTCCTTGACGGCGACCTTGGTCTGGCAGCCGACGCCGCAATAGGGGCAGACGGAATTGACGACCTTGTCGGCCCATACGGTGCGCGACTTGGCCTCGGCATCCATCAGGCTCTTCTCATAGAGCGCGCCGGTCGGGCAGGCCTGGACGCATTCGCCGCAGGCCACGCAGGTGGATTCGGCCATCGGATCGTTGATGTCGAAGACCGGCTTCATAGCGTGGCCGCGCCAGGCCATGCCGATCACGTCGTTGACCTGGACCTCGCGGCAGGCGCGCACGCACAGGCCGCAGGAGATGCAGGCATCCAGATTGACCGCGATCGCCGGATGCGAGGCATCCTGCGCGGGCGCATGGCCGGCCGGATAGCGCGAAGCCTCCACCCCCATGGTATCGACCCACTTCCAGAACGAGGAATCCGGGTCGCGGTGACCCTCGCGGGCCGGCTGGTCGGCGAGGAGGAGCTCGAACACCATCTCGCGCGACTTCTTGGCGCGTTCCGAGGCGGTCTTCACCACCATGCCGGGCGCCGGCTTGCGCACGCAGGAGGCGGCCAGCACGCGCTCGCCCTCGATCTCGACCACGCAGGCCCGGCAGTTGCCATCGGCCCGATAACCCGGCTCCGGAAGCCAGCACAGATGCGGAATCTCGGTTCCGACCCGCTCGGCCACCTGCCAGATCGTCTCGCCCGGCCGCGCCTCGACTTCACGTCCGTCGAGGGTGAAGGTGATGGTGTCGGTCATGGGTGTCTCCCGCCCTTGCATTCAAGGATTGTGACGCATGTTGGTCTGGTTGCAGCCGCCGGGCGGCCGGATGTAGCGTTACGCGATGGAGATTCTGTTCTTTGTCGACGAGGATGGGCGCAAGCCGGTCGCGGAGTGGATCCGCGACCTGCCGGGCCCGGCGCGGTCGAAGATTGCGACCGCGATCGCGCGCATGGGCGCCGGCAATCTCGCTTCGCTAAAGTCCGTCGGCGACGGGCTTCTCGAGTATCGGATCGACTGGGGACCCGGATATCGGCTATATCTGGGCCGGATCGGCCATGAACTGATCGTTCTTCTGGGCGGTGGCACGAAGTCCCGCCAACAGGACGACATTCGAACCGCCAAGCATCGCTGGGCAACCTACAGCGCAAACCGACGAGGCTGACAGCATGGTGGGAGCCGAACCGATCGGGACCTTCTTCCAGGATCTGGCGCGGGAAGACCCCGAGCATCGGCGGCACACGATCACGGAAGCCGCAGGACTTCTGATCGGCGGCGAAGCGCGCGCGGCCCATATCCTGCTGCGCGACCTGATCCTCGGTGCCTACGCGACCGGCGACGTGGCGACCGCCGCCGGCCTGACAGAGCAGGCCGTCGGTGACTATCTCGCCGGCAACGGCGTCGGCGATGACGGTCTGGCGCTCGCCGTTCTGCGCGGCCTCGCCCGGATCGAGCAGATCGAGATGAGCGTCTCCCCGATCGCGACCGGGCCCGGACGCGAAGCCGCCGAATAGCCTCTCGCCCTCGCTCGCCCGCACGCCGGCCGGGCGGCCCTGATGCCGGGCGCTCACTTCCCGGCGCCCGCGAAATAGGTCAACCAATGGTTGACCGGGTTGGAGGCGGCCTGACCGAGGCCACAGATCGAGGCATCGCGCATGACCTGCATCAGGTCGCGGATGGCGCTCTCCTCGATCGGCGCGCCGCTCTTCAGGAGCGCGACCATCTTCTCGCTGCCGACCCGGCAGGGCGTGCACTGGCCGCAGCTTTCGTCCTTGAAGAAGGACATCAGGTTCAGGGCCGCCGCCTTGATGTCGTCCTGGTCGGACAGGATCACCACGGCGTGCGAGCCGACGAAGCCGCCGAACTTCTCGAAAGTGCCGAAATCAAGCGGCAGGTCGCCCATCGTGGCCGGGAAAATGCCGCCGGAGGCGCCGCCCGGCAGGAAGCCCGCGAAGGCGTGGCCGTCGAGCATGCCGCCGCAATGCTCGTCGATCAGTTCGCGCACCGAGATGCCGGCCGGCGCGACCTTGACGCCCGGCTGGCGCACGCGGCCCGAGACCGAATAGGACCGGAAGCCCTTATGGCCTTCCTTGCCCTGCGACGAGAACCAGGCCGCGCCCTTCTCGACGATGTCGCGGATCCAGTAGAGGGTCTCGACATTGTGGTTGAGCGTCGGCCGGCCGAACAGGCCGACCTCGGCGATATAGGGCGGCCGGTGGCGCGGCATGCCGCGCTTGCCCTCGATCGATTCCAGCATCGCCGACTCTTCGCCGCAGATATAGGCGCCCGCGCCGCGGCGCAGTTCGATCGGCGCATGGGTGGCGAGGCCGGACAGTTCGACGGCGGCGATCTCCTTGGCGAGGATGTCGAGCACGGTCGGATATTCGTCGCGCATATAGATGTAGATGCGCTCCGCCCCGACCGCCCAGGCCGCGATCAGCGCGCCCTCGATCATCCGGTGCGGGTCGGTTTCGAGATAGTGGCGGTCCTTGAAGGTGCCAGGCTCGCCCTCGTCGCCGTTGACGGTCATCAGGCGCGGGCCTTTGTAGCCACGCACGAACTGCCACTTGCGGCCGGCCGGGAAGCCGGCGCCGCCGAGGCCGCGCAGGCCCGCATCCGACAGGATCGCGATCAGCTCCTCCGGGCTGCGTCCGCCCTTGAGGCAGGCCTCAAGCAGCCGATAGCCGCCGGCGGCGCGATAGTCGTGGAAGCTGCGGTAGTGGGGCACCTCGGGGACAGTACGGCCGGCCTCGACCGCGGCGGTCACGGTCTCGACGCTGGCATGGCCGAAGGCATGGCGGCCGACCATCACGGCCGGCGCCTCGGCGCAGCGGCCCATGCAGGGCGCATGGACGACGCGCACGTCGGCGGCATCGAGCCCGGATTTCAGCGCCGCGGTCAGCGTCTCGGCGCCGGCGAGCGCGCAGGACAGCGAATCGCAGACCCGGATCGTCAGCTTGGCCGGGGCGGGCTCGCCTTCGCGGACCACGTCGAAATGGTGATAGAAGCTCGCCACCTCGAAGACCTCGGCCTGGGCGAGGCGCATTTCGTGGGCGAGCGCGTTGATGTGGCGCGCATGCAGGCAGCCGAACATGTCCTGGATCAGATGCAGGTGTTCGATCAGCAGGTCGCGCCGGCGGGGCCGATCCATCAGCAGCGCGCGCACCTCCGCGAGGGCCAACTCGTCGATCGGCCGACCCTTGGGCTTGGAGATGTCGCGTCCCTTGCCGGGGCCGCCCGTGATCTTGCGCTGGATGTTCAAGGTTTCCCCCTCAGCGTCTCGTTCTTGGTTGCCGGCTGCCGCGATCGGACCGGGCGAACCGGGCCGGTATCGGCCACCGAAGCCCGGGACGCGCCGGACGCGGCGTCCACGACCCAAGGATCGGCCCGAGATGCGGCCAGAACAAGATGGCCCGCCTCCGGACCCTTCGGTGTGGCGGAGGGAAAATAGCTCCTGGCTATGCCCGGCGCGCCTGGAATTATGATCATTCCAGCGATGAGCGGGAGTTATGGCTGAGGAAACAGTTCGGCCGCCGGATCAAGCCCGGCGGCCGGTTTTCGCACGGGGAATGGTGATCAGCGCGGCGCGAGCCGGATGGCCCCGTCGAGGCGGATCGTCTCGCCGTTGAGCATCGGATTCTCGATAATCGAACGGACCATGGCGGCATATTCCGACGGCCGGCCGAGGCGCGAGGGGAACGGCGTCTGGCGGCCGAGGCTGTCCTGAACCTCCTGCGGCAGGCCCTTGAGCATCGGCGTCTCGAAGAGACCCGGCGCAATCGTCATGACTCGAATGCCCAGCGGCGCGAGGTCGCGTGCCACCGGCAGGGTCAGGCCGACCAGCCCCGCCTTGGAGGCCGAATAGGCCGCCTGGCCGATCTGGCCGTCGAAGGCGGCGACCGAGGCGGTCGCGATCATCACCCCGCGCTCGGCATTCTCGCCGACCGGGTCGAGCGCCGCCATGCCGGTCGAGGCATGCGCCATGGCCCGGAAGGCGCCGGTCAGGTTGATGGCGATGGCCTTCTCGAACAGGCCCATCGGATGCGGCGCACCCTTGGCGGTGGTCTTCGCACCGGGCGCGATGCCCGCGCAGGCGACCAGCAGACGCTCGGACCCATGCGCGGCGCGCGCGGCCGCGAAGCCCGCCACCATGCTGGCCTCGTCGGTCACGTCCACGGCGCAGAAGAGGCCGCCGATCTCCGCCGCCAGGGCCTCGCCCTTTGCCTGGTCGAGATCGAACAGCGCCACCTTGACCCCGCCGGCGGCCAGCATCCTGGCCGTCGCCTCGCCCAGGCCGGAGGCGCCACCGGTGATCACGGCCGCCTTGATCTCGTCGAGACGCATGGATTTCTCTCCCTGATTTGGTGTGTCGAGACTGACGCGGAGAAACCGCCCGGCGGCAGACCTTGTCAATGACCCGCTCGTTGGAGAGCCCGAAAGCTACTGTAGCGCTGACCATGCCCCTTCCGCCTACAAAACAGGCAGTGGACGCCCCGCGAAGGGGCATGACCGGAGCGCCGGATCAGGGCTAGCATGACGCAGATTCCGTATGCCGGGGCGCCTCCCATCCGCCGCCCCTCGTCGAGGTCGTCGCCATGAAACTCGTCTCCCGCTCCCTTTCCGCCGCCGGCCTCGCGCTCGCCGCCCTGCCCGTCCTCGCCTCGGCCGCTACCGCCCATCCGGGCCATGAGGTGGTGGCGAATTTTTCCAGCGGCCTGACGCATCCACTTCTGGGGGCCGACCACGTCCTCGCCATGGTGGCGGTCGGCTTGCTCGCAGCCCGCTTCGGCGGTCGCACGCTCGTCCTGCTGCCCGCCGCCTTCGTGACGGCGATGCTGGCCGGCGGTCTGCTCGGGGCGGTCCTCGGCGGCCTGCCCGCGGTCGAGCCGGGCATCCTGGCCTCCATCGTCGTGCTCGGCCTCGCGGCCGGCGTCGGCAGGCTGGTACCGGCCGGTGCGGCCCTGGCGCTGACCGCCGTCTTCGCGGTGTTCCACGGCGCCGCCCACGGCATGGAGATGCCGGCCTCCGGCCCGGCGGCGGCCTATTTCGCCGGCTTCGCCCTGGCGACCGCGCTGCTGCATGCTGCCGGCATCGGGCTCGGCCTGATGGCGTCGCGCCTGGGCCGCGCGGCATCGAACGCCGCCGGCCTGTCGGTCGCGGCGGCCGGCATCGCGATGGCGGCGGGACTGCTCTGAACGCCAGTCGGGATCAGGCCGCCGCGGCCTGCAGCATGGCTGCGGACAGGCGGCGGTAGAAGGCCTGCCAGGCGGCGGCGGTCTGCGGCGTGAAGGCGGGTCCGAAATGCCGCCCGAGCGCCCAGAGCAACGCCTCCTCGACCAGCGCATAGTCGGCGCTGCCGGCCCCGAGCGCGGCATGCTGACGCCCGAGCGCGGCAAGCTCCGCCTCGAGGATCGCCGGATTGTCGATCATCTGAACCGCAGCGTCGATCATGTCGGCAAACTTGCGGTTCTGCGCGCTCATGTCGTCGGGAAACACGGCCCGGATCCGCGGGGCGATCGCGAACAGGCGCATGTAGAAATTGTTCACGACCGGGATCGGATCGGGCCTGAGGCTCTCGAGGCTTGCCCGCACCAGGGCGGCGTCGTCACGGGTCACGGGGCGGTCTCCGGCTTTCCGCAGCGGCGTCTTGATAGAGGCTGCGACGACGGATCGCCAGCCCAAGCGTTGGGCAGTGCGCGCAGTTGTTTTAATCTTGAAATTTTGAAGACTGGAGTTAATCTGCCTTCACGAACGGCCGGCACGGGAGATGCGCGGGCTGTGAATTCGGATAATGTCCGCCGGGAGCCGCCCGGTCAGGCGGCAGTCATCCGTTTGGGAGAGCCAGACCATGAAACTGAAACTGGCGGCTACGGTCGCGCTCGGTGCCCTGCTCGCATCCGGCGGGGTTCTGCTCGGCACTTCCGCGGCCTCGGCCGACCCGGTCAAGATCGGGCTCGTCTCCACCCTGTCGGGCCCGTCGGCTGCGCTCGGCGTGCATATGCGCGACGGTTTCCAGCTCGCCGTCAAGGAACTCGGCGGCAAGCTCGGCGGCCAGCCGACCGAGGTCGTGGTGGTCGACGACGAGCTGAAGCCCGACGTGGCGGTGACCAAGGTCAAGGCGCTTCTGGAGCGCGACAAGGTCGACGTGGTCGCCGGCGTGGTCTTCTCCAACGTGATGATGGCCGTCGCCAAGCCGGTCTTCGACGCCGAAACCTTCCTGATCTCGGGCAATGCCGGCCCCTCGCCGCTCGCCGGCAAGGCATGCTCGCCCTTCTTCTTCTCGGCCTCCTATCAGAACGACCAGAACCACGAGGTCATGGGCAAGTTCGCCCAGGACAAGGGCTACAAGCGCGTCATCCTGATGACGCCGAACTACCAGGCCGGCAAGGATTCCATGGCCGGCTTCAAGCGCCACTTCAAGGGCGAGGTTGCCGACGAGATCTTCACCCAGCTCGGCCAGCTCGATTTCTCCGCCGAGCTCGCCAAGATCGCCGCCGCCAAGCCGGATGCGATCTTCACCTTCATGCCGGGCGGCATGGGCGTGAACCTCGTCAAGCAATATGCCCAGGCGGGCCTCGCCGGGCAGATCCCGTTCCTGTCGGCCTTCACCATCGACGAAACCACCCTGCCGGCGATCCAGGATGCCTCGATCGGCCTGTTCTCGGGTGCCGAGTGGGCACCGAGCCTCGACACGGCCGAGAACAAGGCCTTCGTGGCGGCCTACGAGAAGGAATATGGCGTGGTGCCGTCGCTCTACGCGGCGCAGGGCTATGAGGCCGCCAAGCTGATCGACGGCGCCTTGAAGGTGACCGGCGGCAAGGTCTCCGACAAGACCGCCTTCCGCAAGGCGCTGGCGGCCGCCTCCTTCAAGTCGATCCGCGGCGACTTCAAGTTCAACACCAACGGCTTCCCCATCCAGGACTTCTACGTCGTCAAGGCCGTGAAGCGCGCCGACGGCAAGTTCGCCACTGAGATCGTCGCCAAGGTGTTCGACGACGCCAAGGACGCCTATGCGGGCGACTGCCCGCTGAAGTGAGCGGCCGGGCCGGCAGGTCAGGCAGTCTCCCTCCGGGCGGGCGGTTGCCGGCCGCCCGGCTCCCGTCGGCCGCCCCGGCTGCTCTTGGGCGCCCCGGCTCCCGTCGGCCGCATTGAGGTTCAGCGGATGAACACCACCCTCCTCCTCGTCCAGACCCTGAACGGGCTGCAGCTCGGGGTGATTCTGTTCCTGGTCGCGGCCGGGCTGACGCTGGTCTTCGGCGTCATGGACTTCATCAACCTCGCCCACGGCGTTCAGTACATGCTGGGCGCCTATCTGACCGCGACCGCCATCGCCTGGACCGACCATTTCGGGCTCGGGCTGGCGCTCGGCATGCTGGCCACGCTGGCGGCCGGCTTCGTGCTGGAGATCCTGGTCTACCGGCATCTGACGGGCCGCGACCATCTGGAACAGGTGCTCGCCACCTTCGGGCTGATCCTGTTCATGACCGAAGGCGTCAAGATGGTGTTCGGCGCCTCGCCGATCGCCATGCGCACCCCGGAAATCCTGTCCGGCTCGGTGGTGCTGATGCCGGGCCTGCTCTATCCGGTCTGGCGCATCGCCATCATCGCCTCCGGGCTCGGCGTGGCGCTGCTGCTCTGGCTCCTGGTCGCGCGCACCCGGATCGGCATGCTGGTCCGCGCCGGCTCGACCCACGCGCCGATCGTCTCCGCCCTCGGCGTCGACATCGACCGCCTGTTCATGATCGTGTTCGCCTTCGGGGCGATGCTGGCCGGCTTCGCCGGCTCGATGGCCGCGCCGATCCTGTCGGTCGAACCGAACATGGGCGACGGCGTGCTGATCCTGGCCTTCGTGGTCATCGTCATCGGCGGCATTGGCTCGATCCGCGGCGCCTTCCTGGCCGCCCTGCTGGTTGGGCTGGTCGATACGCTCGGCCGGGCCTTCATGACCGACATCCTGAAACTGTTCTTCGCCAATTCCTCCGCCGCCAAGGCCGGGCCCGCGCTCGCCTCCATGCTGATCTACGTGGTCATGGCGCTGATCCTGTTCTTCCGGCCGCAGGGCCTGTTTCCGGCGGAGCGCCGCTGACCATGGCCACCGCGCCCGCCGCCAACGACAACACCCGCCCGAGCCGCCTCGGTCCGTTCCTGCGCTCGCCGGCCTTCGGGCTGGTGCTGGTCGCCCTGCTGGCGGCCGCGCCCGCGGCCGCCATCCTGCTCGGCCAGCCCTTCTGGCTGACCATGGCGACCCGCGTCGCCATCTTCGCGCTGGCCGCCCTGTCGCTCGCCTTCATCCTCGGCCAGGGTGGGCTGGTCAGCTTCGGCCATGCCGCGCCCTTCGGCATCGGCGCCTATGCGGTGCTGATCCTGGCCGATCTCGGCATCGCCGATGCGCTGGTCGCCTTTCCGGTCGCCTTTCTGGCGGGCGCGCTGTTCTCCGGCGTGACCGGCACGGTCGCGCTCAGAACCCGCGGCGTCTATTTCATCATGATCACGCTGGCGCTGGCCCAGATGGCCTTCTTCACCTTCACCAGCCTGTCGGCCTATGGCGGCGACGACGGCATGACGCTGTGGGCGCGCTCCACGGTCGCCGGGCAGAAGTGGCTGAAGAACGACCTCACCTTCGCCTATCTGGCGATCGGATTGCTGGCCCTGTTCTTGGTCCTCGGCAACCGGGTGCTGGCCTCCCGCTTCGGGCGCGTGTTCCGCGGCCTGAAGGAGAACGAGAGCCGGCTCGCCGCCCTCGGCTACGACGCCTATCCGGTCCGCCTGGTCGCCTATGCGCTGGCCGGCGGCGTCGCCGCGGTCGCAGGCGCGCTGCTCGCCAACCAGACCGAATTCGTCTCGCCGGCCTACATGGCCTGGCAGCGCTCGGGCGACCTGATCGTGATGGTCGTGCTCGGCGGGCTCGGTCCGCTGCATGGCGCCATCGTCGGCGCGGCCGTGGTGCTGGTCGTCGAGGAGACGCTGTCGCATCTGACCGAGCACTGGAAGATCATCTTCGGCCCGCTCCTGATCCTGATCGTGCTGCTGCGCGGTGGCCTGATCGCCCGTCTCCTGGGAGGGCGCCGTGGCTGACCCGATCCTCAAGCTCGACGATCTCTCCAAGAATTTCGGCGCCCTGCCGGTCACCCGCCATGTCTCGCTGGAGGTCATGCCAGGCGAGATCCATGCGGTGATCGGCCCGAACGGCGCCGGCAAGACGACGCTGATCAACCAGATCTCCGGCGTCCTGAAGCCCGACCGCGGCCGCGTCCTGTTCGCCGGCCAGGATGTGACCCGTCTCGGCGTCGCCGCCCGGGCGCGGCTCGGCCTTGCCCGCATCTTCCAGATCTCCAGCGTGGTCGCCGGCTTCTCGGCGCAGGAGAATGTCGCGCTCGCCGCCCAGGCCAAGGCCGGCTCCTCGTTCCGCTTCCTGAAGCCTGCCCGGGCCGACCGGGTGATCGAGGAGAAGGCCGCGGAAAGCCTCGCCGCCGTCGGCCTCGCCCGGCGCGCCGACGTGGCCGCCGCACTCCTCTCCCACGGCGAGAAGCGGGCGCTGGAACTGGCCATGGCGCTGGTTCAGGCGCCGCGGATCGTGCTGCTCGACGAGCCGATGGCCGGCACCGGCAAGGCCGAGACCGAGCGGCTGACCGAGTTGCTCGCCGGCCTGCGCGGCCGCCTGCCGATGCTCCTGATCGAGCACGACATGGCCACCGTCTTCGCGCTCGCCGACCGGATCACCGTGCTGGTCGAAGGCGCGGTCGCGGCGAGCGGGTCGCCGGAGGCCATCCGCAACGACCCGGTCGTGCGCCGGGCCTATCTCGGCGAGGATGCCCACGCATGACCGCCCCCCTCCTCCGCATCGAGGCCCTGGAAGCCGGCTACGGCGCCGCGCAGGTCCTGTTCGGCGTCACGCTCGACATCGAGGCCGGCTCGGTCACGACGCTGATCGGCCGCAACGGCATGGGCAAGACGACCACGATCCGCACCGTCTTCGGCCTGATCCGGCCCAAGGCCGGCCGCGTCCAGGTCGAGGGCCGCGACCTCGCAGGCGCGCCGCCCTACCGCATCGCCCAGGCCGGGCTCGGCTATGTGCCGGAAGGCCGCCACATCTTTCCGCGCCTCGGCGTTGAGGAAAACCTGGTCGCCACCGCCGCCGGCCGGCAGGGCCGCTCGGCCTGGACGCTGGAGCGGGTCTACCAGTTCTTCCCGCGCCTGAAGGAACGGCGCGCCAATCTCGGCACGCAGCTCTCCGGCGGCGAACAGCAGATGCTGGCGATCGGCCGCGCGCTGATGACCAATCCGAAGCTCTTGGTGCTCGACGAGGCGACCGAGGGCCTCGCCCCGGTGGTGCGCGCGGAGATCTGGCAGGCGCTCGAAGCCCTCAAGCGCGAAGGCCTCGCCATTCTGGTCGTCGACAAGAATCTCGAAGCCCTCGCCCGCCTCGCCGACCGCCACGCCATCCTGGAAAAGGGCGAGGTCGTCTGGACCGGCACCACCACCGACCTGAAGGCCCCCGGCGGCCCGATCGAACGCTACCTGGCCTTCTGACAGGTCGCCGGCGCGCCGGGCGACCCGGAACGCGCACGGCTCGCCCTCTGGGGGTGTGCTGCGAGATGGCGGTCCATCCCCAGATCCCGGGGGCCGCATTCAGATCTTTCTGCGCATCCCCGGACAAGGCCCGCAGGGCCGCCGATCCGGGGCCTACTCGCCTCGCAGCAGCATCAAGATCAGCAATCCGCACAAGAGTTTATCGCGAGTGGCGAGCAGAGTGGGTCCCGGCTCTCCGCTGCGCTCCGGCCGGGAAAGCGCTGCGAGATGGCGGCACGGTTCCCAGATCCCGGGGCGCGACCAGTTCCGCGACCGCACCCCGATCCCGCGGTCGCCCGCCGATCTCTCCGCGCATCCCCGGACAAGGCCCGAAGGGCCGCCGATCCGGGGCCTACTCGCCTCGCAGCGGCGTCAAGATCAGCAATCGGTACAATAGCTTATCGGATGTGGCCAGCAGAGTGGGTCCCGGCTCTCCGCTCCGCTCCGGCCGGGAATGCGCTGCGGGATGGCGACCGATTCCCAGATCCCAGGGCACGCCCAATTCCGAGGCCGCCCCCCGATCGCCCGGCCGCTTCCCGATCTCCCGACCGCATCCCCAATCCCGCGGCCGCATCCCCAATCCCGCGGCCGCATCCCCGGACAAGGCCCGAAGGGCCGCCGATCCGGGGCCTACTCGCCTCGCAGCGGCGTCAAGATCAGCAATCGGTACAATAGCTTATCGGATGTGGCCAGCAGAGTGGGTCCCGGCTCTCCGCTCCGCTCCGGCCGGGAATGCGCTGCGGGATGGTCGCCAATCCGTGAGACAGGGGCGCGGAGTCCGGAGCAGCTCCGGGTGGGTTCCGCTCTTTTGGATGGTATCCCGCATCCCCCGGTCCCGCGACCGCACCCCGACCTCGCGGCTGCATCCCCCCGGCATGGCCGCCCGCCGGTCCCTCCGCAATATTACGAATAATTAATCCGCTCGACAGGGCACGTTTAGGTCCGTTCGGCGATTGTCCAGTCCATCGACGGCGCGCATCTGCAGCCCGCCGTTCATCGAAACACTGGACGGAGCTCACCCCCATGACCCTCGAAGACGTGAAGAAGACCGGCAGTCTGATCGCGGCGCGGCGCAAGACGCTGCTGGCCGGCGTCCTGTCGCTCGGCCTCGTCGGCACACTGGCCGCCGAGAGCCTGTTCGTCGGGACGCCCACCGCCAAGGCGCAGACCGTGACGGCGCCGGGCGTGCCGCAGAACGGGCATGCGATCAACACCTTCTCGTTCGCCGACGTGGTCGACCGCGTCGCCCCCGCGGTCGTCTCGATCCGCGTCAAGGCCGACCAGCCGCGCCAGTTCATGGGCGACATCTTCCCGGACGTGCCGGAGGGCAGCCCGCTCGAGCGCTTCTTCCGCGAATGGCAGGATCGCGGCGGTCCGAACGGCGGCCCGGGCGAACGCGGCAACCGGCGCGGCGAAGGCCCGCGCGGCGGCGGCACCCAGGTCACCTCGCAGGGGTCGGGCTTCATCATCGCCCCGGAAGGCAAGATCGTCACCAACTTCCATGTCGTGAAGGGCGCCCGCGAGGTCACCGTGGTGACCACCGACGGCAGCGAGTATCGCGCCAAGGTGCTCGGCTCGGACGAGAAGACCGACGTGGCCCTCGTCCAGATCGACGAGAAGGGCAAGACCTTCCCGACCGTGCCCTTCGCCCGCAACGAAATCCGCGTCGGCGACTGGGTGCTGGCGGTCGGCAATCCGTTCGGCCTCGGCGGTTCGGTCACCGCCGGCATCATCTCGGCCCGTGGCCGCGAGATCGGCGCAGGCCCCTATGACGACTTCCTGCAGATCGACGCCCCGATCAATCGCGGCAATTCCGGCGGCCCGACCTTCAACCTCGCCGGCGAAGTGGTCGGCATGAACACGGCGATCTTCTCGCCCTCGGGCGGCTCGGTCGGTATCGGCTTCGCCATCCCCACCTCCACGGTCGAGCGGGTGATCGCCCAGCTGGAGAAGAACGGCCAGGTCGTCCGCGGCTGGCTCGGCGTGCAGATCCAGGGCATCAACCGCGACATCGCCGACAGCCTCGGCATGAAGCAGGCGCGCGGTGCGCTGGTTGCCGAACCGCAAACCGACAGCCCGGCCGCCAAGGCGGGCATCAAGTCCGGCGACGTGATCCTGGCCGTGGAGGGCAAGCCGGTGCGCAACCCGCGCGATCTCGCCCGTACCGTGGCCGGCTACGATCCGGGTTCGACCGTCCGCGTGACGCTGTTGCGCGCCGGCAAGGAACAGGACGTGTCGGTGGTGCTCGGCAAGCTGCCGAACGAGCAGCGGCGCGCGGATGCCGGTCGCAGCGGCGATGACGGCACCCCGAGTTCGACCTCGCTCGCCGATCTCGGCGTTATGGTGTCGCCGGCCTCCGAAGTCGGCCAGGGCGAACGCGGCGTGGCCGTCGTGCGCGTCGACCCGGCCGGCCCCGCGGCGAGCCGCGGCATCGAAGTCGGCGACCTGATCCTCGATATCCAGGGCACGCCGGTCGCCACCGCGCGCGATCTCGGCACCGCGATCAGCAAGGCCCGCGCCGACGGCCGCCGCAGCGTGCTCGCCCGCGTCGTCAAGAACGGCGAGACCCGCTTCGTGCCGCTGCCGCTCGCCTCGTCCTGATCCGCATCTCCCTCGGGGCCGCCGCACATCCTCCCCCGTGTGATGCGGCGGCCCAACCCGGAAGCCCATCCCCGCCCCACCCCGCGTGGGGTCGCCCCTCCCCGTGGGCCACCCCACCCAATGGGCTTCCGGCCGCGCCAGAGCGGCGTCCGACGCGCCTCCCCGCGCCGGGCGCCGCTCTCGGCGCTTCCATGCCCCATCGCGCGCCCGTCGCGGCTCGCACATGTCGGTCGGCCCGAGCCTGCCTCCGGCAGCTGCGACCTGACGACGGCGCCCCTCCGGCTGTATGATCGAGCCATGCGGATTCTCATCATCGAAGACGACCGCGAGGCGGCCCAATATCTTCTGAAGGCGCTTCGCGAAGCCGGCCACGTGCCGGACCACGCGGCCGACGGCGACGACGGCTGGCACATGGCGTCGGGCGGCGGCTACGACGTGCTGGTGGTCGACCGGATGCTGCCGAAGCGCGACGGCCTGTCGATCGTCGAGGCCCTGCGCGCCGAACACGACGAGACGCCGGTCCTGATCCTGTCCGCGCTCGGTCAGGTCGACGACCGGGTCAAGGGCCTGCGCGCCGGCGGCGACGACTATCTCGCCAAGCCCTATGCGTTCACCGAACTGCTGGCCCGGGTCGAGGCGCTCGGGCGGCGACGGCGGCCCGGCGAGGCGGAAACGACGCTCAGGGTCGGCGACCTGGTGCTCGATCGGCTGTCGCACTCCGTCACCCGCGCCGGCCAGGACGTGCCGTTGCAGCCACGCGAGTTCCGCCTGCTCGAATATCTGATGAAGCATGCCGGCCAGGTGGTCACCCGCACCATGCTACTGGAGAATGTCTGGGACTATCATTTCGATCCGCAGACCAACGTCATCGACGTGCACATGTCGCGACTGCGCGCCAAGGTCGACAAGGGACAGGAGCGTTCCCTGCTGCACACCGTGCGCGGCGCCGGCTACATGATCCGCGATTCCGCGCGCTGAGGACATAGCGTCATGGTCTCCGCCCTCGGCCGCTTCCTTCGGACGACCGCGTTCCGGCTGACCCTGGTCTATCTCGTCGTGTTCTCGATCGTGACCGTGTTCCTGATCGGCTACGTCACCCGGACCACGAACGAGTTGCTGACGCGCCAGTTGCGCGAGGCGATCGACCAGGAGGTCGCCGAGCTGGACGAACAGTATCAGGCCGGCGGGCTGCGGCGGCTTCTGACCGCCATCGACCAGAAGAGCCGGGCCCCCGGCGCCGGCCTCTACCTGCTGGCGGACTTCTCCGGCAATCCGGTCGTCGGCAACATCGCCGACATACCGCCCGCCATCCTGGACGATGCCGCGGAGACGGCGCACCCGATCCGCTACGCCCGCTTCGACGGCGACCGCAAGCAGAACCATGTCGCGCTGGTGCGCGTGCTGCAGTTCGACGGCGGGTTCCGGGCCCTGGTCGGCCGCGACATCGGCGAGCGGGACCGGTTTCGCGAACTGTTCGGGCGCTCGTTCCGGGTCGTGATGGGCGTCATGGTGGTGCTGGCGCTGGTCACCTGGTGGTTCGTGTCGCGCCGGGTGCTGCGCCGGATCGATCAGGTCTCGGCGACCTCGGCGCGCATCGTCGCCGGCGACCTGACGGACCGTCTGCCGGTGACCGGATCGGGCGACGAGTTCGACCGGCTGGCACTCGCGGTCAACGACATGCTCGGCCGCATCGACGACCTGATGAAAGGCTTGAAGGAGGTCTCCGACAACATCGCCCACGACCTCAAGACGCCGCTGACGCGCATGCGCAACCGCGTCGACGAGGCGCTCGGCGGCGAGCCCGATCCGGCCCGCTACCGCTCGGCGCTGGAGGCGACGATCGAGGAATCCGATGCGCTGATCCGGACCTTCAACGCACTTCTGATGATCGCGCGGGTCGAATCGGGCGGGCAGCCGGCCGAGACTGCCACGGTGGATCTCGCCGAGATCGCCCGCGAGGTCGCCGAATTCTACGAGCCGGTCGCCGAGGAGGACGGCGTGCGCATCGCGGTCGATGCCGATCTGGCGGCACCGGTCCTGGGCAGTCGCGAACTGATCGCTCAGGCGCTCGGCAACCTGATCGACAATGCCCTGAAATACGGCCGCGTCGAGGGTCGCGCCGCCGTCATCCGCGTCGCCGTCGCCCGCGACGGTGCGTTTGTGGTCGCAACCGTCGCCGACAACGGGACGGGCGTGGCGGAGAGCGACCGCGAGCGCGTCCTGTCGCGCTTCGTCCGACTGGAGGCGAGCCGCTCCAAGCCCGGGTCCGGGCTGGGACTGTCGCTGGTCGCCGCCGTGATGCGCCACCATCGCGGCAGCATGGTGCTCGGAGACGCCGGACCCGGCCTCAAGGTCGACCTGCGATTCCCTTCGAGCGAAGCGGCCGCGCCCCATAAGGGATAGCGCGCATATATCGTCAGCTTTCTGTCATTTTCCCTGGAAAACATCTATTAATTTTTAGATATCAGAAGGGATGCGCAAGCAATTGGCTCGAATTTCAGGGCATCCTAGCGCCGAACACTTAAACTCTTAATCGCATTCCGCTACGGTCCGCGGGCGCTTCCTCTGGAGCAACCGCGCATCGCGGGCACGCAGCCGCGTGGGCAAGCCGCTTCGGTATCAGGGAGATGGGGCGACCGGTCCGGGTTTTCGGCAACCGGGGCGCTTACGGAAGCGGGACGGGGGAAACCATGTGCGAGAATTGCAAGACCGGACTTGATCGTCGTTCCTTCCTGACGCTGGCCGGCATCGGCGCGGCGGCCGTCGCGACCGGACTGACCATGTCCGAGGCGCGCGCGGCGGGCGGACCGACCACGTCGCTGACCGCCGACCAGGCGCTCGCCAAGCTGAAGGAAGGCAACGAGCGCTACGTCGCCAATGCGCAGCTTTGCGCCGCCGACCTGACCCATCAGCGCGAGCATGTCTCGCACGGCCAGGCGCCGTGGGCGACCATCATCTCCTGCGCCGACAGCCGCGTGCCGCCGGAACTGCTGTTCGGCGGCCTCGGCCTCGGCGAACTGTTCGTCTGCCGCAACGCCGGCAACCTGGTCGATCTCGATGTGCTCGGCACGATCGAATATGGCGCGGCCGTGCTCGGTTCGCCGCTGATCGTGGTGATGGGTCATTCCAGCTGCGGCGCCGTCGCCGCCGCCTGCGACGTGGTCGCCAAGAACGCCACCTATCCCGGCTCGATCGGCCAGATGATCGAGCCGATCGTGCCCGCGGCGCTCGCCGTCAAGGACAAGGGCGGCGACTTCGTCGACGCCACCGTCCGCGAGAGCGCCAAGCGCTCCGCCGCCCGCCTGCCCTCGCGCAGCCCGGTCGTCTCCGACCTGGTCGCCAAGGGCAAGGTCAAGGTCGTCGCGGCCCGCTACGACCTCGCATCGGGCAAGGTCGAATTCCTGGCCTGATCGGCTTATCCGCAAGATCAGACGGCCCGTTCCGGTACGCCGGACCGGGCCGTTTGCGTTTCGTGGGCCCCCCCGACTTGACCGCGCCGCGGCGCCGGTCCCACATCGGCCTCCAACCGACCCGCAGGGCGGGAACAAGAAGACGGGGGAGCCGCATGTCGAAGTCCGGATCGGCGGGCGCCAGGAGCGTGACGGACCGCCGGCTGATCGCGCGGATTGCGACGGTCTTCGCCCCGGATTCCAAAAAGGCCGGCAAGCTGGCCCTCGACCGGGTGCGCAGCCGCGCAGCCGACGAGCCGGAGGGAGCCGCCCTCGCGACCCTGCTCGAGGCCGACGCGCGCGTCGGGACCTTCCTGACCGGCGTCTTCGGCTCCTCGCCCTATCTGACGGATCTCGCCGCGCGCGATCCGGGCCGTCTCGCCCGCATCCTGACCGCCGAGCCGGAGCGGCTGATCGACGATCTGGTCGCCGCGGCCCGCACGGCACGGGCCGAGGACGAGGCCGCCCTGATGGCCCGTCTGCGCCATCTGAAACAGGAGACGGCCCTCGCCCTGGCGCTCGCCGACCTGGCCGGTGCGCTGCCGACACTGGCGGTCACCGAGGGGCTGACCCGCTTCGCCGACGCCTGCCTGTCGGCTGCGGTCGACCATGCCCTGCGCGAGGCGGCCGGCCGCGGCAAGATCGCGCTGATCGATGCGGACGAGCCGGCGCGCGGGTCCGGCCTGATCCTGCTCGCCATGGGCAAGCAGGGCGCCTATGAGCTCAACTATTCCTCCGATGTCGACCTGATCGTCTTCTTCGACCACGCCCGCGTGCGCGACCGGCTGGCCGATCCGGACGAGGCCGTCGACCTCTTCGTGCGCATCACCAAGCGCATGGTCAGGATCATGCAGGAGCGCACCGCCGACGGTTACGTGTTCCGCGTCGACCTGCGCCTGCGGCCGGATCCGGGCGCGACGCCGATCGCCATGTCGGTCGATGCCGCCCTGCAATATTACGAGAGCATGGGGCAGAACTGGGAGCGCGCGGCCCTGATCAAGGCCCGCCCCTGTGCCGGCGACATCGCGGCCGGCGAGGCCTTCCTCAACGAGATCCGCCCCTATATCTGGCGCAAGTATTTCGACTATGCCGCGATCGCCGACGTCCATTCGATCAAGCGGCAGATCCACGCGCATCGCGGCCATGGCGACATCGCCGTGGAGGGCCACAACGTCAAGCTCGGCCGCGGCGGCATCCGCGAAATCGAGTTCTTCGTGCAGACCCAGCAGTTGATCGCCGGCGGCCGCAATCCGCGCCTGCGCGGGCGCGCAACCCTGGCCATGCTCGACGAACTGGTCGACCTCGGCTGGATCGGTGCCCGCGTGCGCGACGAGCTGGCCGAGGCCTATCTGTTCCTGCGCGCGGTCGAGCACCGCATCCAGATGGTCGCCGACGAGCAGACCCACACCCTGCCGGAGACGGCGGAGGGTGTCGGCCGCATCGCCCGGATGATGGGCTTCCGCAATCGCGCCGACTTCGCCACAGCCCTCCGGCAGCGGCTCGCCACCGTGCAGGGCCACTACGCGCATCTGTTCGAAAGCGCGCCCGAGCTCTCCTCAGGCCGCGGCAATCTCGTCTTCACCGGCGACGACGACGATCCCGGCACGATCGAGACCCTGTCGCGGCTCGGCTATGCCCGCCCGGCGGACGTGACCGCCGCCATCCGGGCCTGGCATTTCGGGCGCTATGCCGCGACACGCTCCACCGTCGCGCGCGAGCGGCTGACCGAACTGACGCCGGCCCTGGTCGAGGCGCTGGCCGCCACCGCCAATGCCGATGCGGCTTTCCTGGCCTTCGACCGCTTCGTGGCGCGCCTGCCGGCCGGCATCCAGATCTTCTCGATCCTGGTGTCCAATCCGCGCCTGCTGTCGTTGTTCGCCGTCATCATGGGGTCGGCACCGAAGCTCGCCGAAACCCTGTCGCGACGCCCGCGCGTCATCGACGCCGTCCTCGAGCCGGCCTTCTTCGACGTGGTACCGCACGAGGCGGAACTGAAGCGCCGGCTCGAACAGTCCTTCGCCGAGGCCGCGTCCTACGAGGATCTGCTCGACCGCGCGCGCATTTTCGCCCAGGAGCAGATGTTCCTGATCGGCGTGCGCATCCTGACCGGCACCCTGTCGATCGGTCAGGCCGGCGTCGCCTATGCGACCCTGGCGGGGCTTCTGGTCGCCGCGGTGCTCGGCCATGTCGAGACCGAGATGGCCCGCGTGCACGGGCGCATCGCAGGCGGTTCGGCGGCGGTGGTCGCCATGGGCAAGCTCGGCGGGCGCGAGATGACGGCCGCCTCCGATCTCGACCTGATCCTGGTCTACGACTTCGCGGCCGATGCCGACATGTCGGACGGCCCGAAACCCCTGATGGCCGGACAATATTATGCCCGTCTGACCCAGCGCCTGATCGCCGCCCTGTCGGCCCCGACCGCCGAAGGGGCCATCTACGCGGTCGATTTCCGCCTGCGTCCATCCGGCAACAAGGGGCCGGTGGCGACCAGCCTCGCCGCCTTCCGCGACTACCAGGCCCGCGAGGCCTGGACCTGGGAGCGGATGGCGCTGACCCGCGCCCGGGTGGTGGCGGGCCCGCCGGCCTTCGCCGCCGTGGTCGAAGACGCCATCCGCGAGGCCCTCGCCCGCCCGCTCGACCCGGACAGGCTGCGCGCCGACGTGGCCGAGATGCGCGGTCTGATCGAGGCGGACAAGGGCACGCGCGACATCTGGGACATCAAGCAACATGCCGGCGGCCTGGTCGATCTCGAATTCATCGCCCAGTATCTGATGCTGCGCCACGGCCCGGCCGAGCCGGCGCTGTTTGCGACCAACACGGCGGTCGCGCTGGAGCGCCTGGCCGCCCGGGGCCATCTCGCGCCCGGCGATGCCGAGGTGCTGCAATCGGCCCTGCGGCTCTATCAGGCGCTCACGCAATGGCTGCGGCTCGCCCAGGACGGCGCCTTCGATCCGAAGACGGCACCGGGCGGCCTCGTCGACCTGATCGCGCGCGCCGGAGAGGCGCCCGACCTGCGCGTGCTCGCCGCGCGCCTGCAGGACAGCGAGGCGGCGGTTCGCGGCTGCTTCGAACGCATCATCGGCCGCCCGCGCGCATGACCGGGCGGCGGGCAGCCGGCCGCACCGCGGACAGGCCCACGACCGAATCGCCCGCCGCTGATCCGGCCGGCACGCGGATCATCCGCGCCTGGCATCGCGCCAGCGCGGCCACCGCAGGGCTCGCCGGATCGCCGCCACCCAGACCGGCGCGGCGGCCTCTTCGTCGAGATGGTGGTCGAGCGGGTCGCGCGCCCGGAAGCGGTCGGCCACCAGACCGGTCGTCGGATCGGTCCAGGCGGCGGTCAGATCCAGGAAATCGATGCCGCGCAGGCGGCATCCCTCCGCGACGGCCTGATTGAAACGCCGCGTCAGCTCGGTTCGTTCGCGCAAGGTGGCGGTGATGTCCCGGCGCAGGATCGAATGCGCACGGTGGTGGTCGCTCCCCTCCACGGTCGGCAGGGGCGCGGCCAGGACCAGGATCCTGCGGTATCCGGCGGCGAGCACCTCGTCCAGGAAGGACAGATAGACGGTGACCGAGCGGACCAGTTCGTCGGCGGGATCGGTGCCGGCCGCAGCCGAGCGCAGCCAGACGACCGAACTGCAGTCGACCTCGCCGAGCAGGAAGACCGGCACCACGCGCGGCGCCGGCGGCAACAGCACCTCCAGGTATTTCTGTCGGGCCCCCGTGGCCGAGCGCGGATTGCCGAGACCGCGCGCCGTCGCACCGGCGACCAGGACGCAGCGCGCGTGCCGCGTGCCGAACAGTCCCGCCTTGTAGCCCTTCCAAATAGGAGCCAGATGGCTGTCGCCGCAGAACAGAAGCGAGGTCTGCAGCGGAAGGAACCACCGCGCCAGTGCCCGTTTCCAGCCCCCCCGCAGACCGGGTCTCCAACGCCGGCGCGCCGCCTTGCCGAGGGCCTTCCGACCGCCTTCCGGCTCCTCCACTTGACCTGCGGCTTCAGCCGCCATCGCTTGCTCCGTCATTTTCCGAATCGTAGGTTTACGCAAAGGTGCAGGTGCCTCCTGTTCCGAATGATACTTCAAAAGCGGTTTGCCAGAAAACGCCAGTTACCAAATTAACGAACCGTAATATTGCAGAGAGCAGCTCGTAAGGTCAGTGTCCTTAATCTCCGCTTCGACGCTGAGGCTCCAACCGGGAGTCGGCCAGCAGGCCGCCGAAGGGGCGGAAAATGTTAAATTTGGAGGAATCCGTGAAAACCTGGGCAAAAGTGATAATTGGCGCAGGATTGGCCGCGACCGCCGCCGGCGGGATTGCCTACGCGCAAGGCCAGTTCGGCCAGTTCGGTCCGGGCATGATGCACGGCGCCAAGCTGGAGCGCATGTTCGACCGTCTCGACACGGACAAGGACGGTGTCGTGACGATCAAGGAGGCTCTGGCGCTGCCCGATCTGAAGTTCGACGATGCCGACACCAACAAGGACGGCTTCGTCGACCGTGCCGAGGTCGATGCTGCCATCCGCAAGATGATGGTCGACCGGATGATCGCCCGCTTCGACGTCGACGGCGACGGCAAGGTGTCGAAGGAGGAAGCCGAGAAGCCGTTCAAGAAGCGCTTCGCCATCTTCGATCGCAACGACGACGGCAAGGTCACCAAAGACGAACTTCGCCTTGCGGGTCCGGGTTTCGGGCCGGGCGAAGGCTTCGGACCGGGTCCGGGCGGTTGGGGCCGCCACGGCGGCGGCCATCAGGGCTGGGGCGGCCCCGCCGGGGGTCCTGGCCCCGGCTGGGGTCCTGGCCCGGGTTGGGGTCCTGGCCCCGGTTGGGGTCCGGGCGCCGGGCCGGGAGCACCGGGACCCTGGGGGCCGGGTCCGTGGGGCAATGCTCCCGGCGGTTGGGGTCACGGCGGTTGGGGCTACGGCAACTGAACCGAACCGGGCCGCGTGACAGGCCCGGAACGACGCGGGCCGCCCGTCAGCGGGCGGTCCGGATCGGGCCTATCCGCATGCCATGCGGAACCCGGCCGCCCATGACGGGTTATTCTACGGAACCGAAAGGATCCGGTCGAACTTCCGCCCACAATGCCGTCGAGACTGAGTTCGACTGGACGGGCGCGAAGGATTCGCCGAAGTGCCTTCAGTTCGGATAGAACCATCGTGGCGGGATCGGGCCCATCCAATTGGCCGATCCGCGACGAATTTGAGAGATGCCGGGCCGTCAGGCGGCCGGAGCAGGGAGTCACCCGCATGAATAGGATTTCGGCATTTGTGGTGTCGGCGGCCGTTCTCGCCGGCCTCGGCTCCGGCGCGGCGATCGCCGCAACGGGCACCAAGAAGAGCCCGGAAGTGAAGGTGGAGCGCCTGCTCGCCCGCTACGATACCGACAAGGACGGCACCGTGACGCTCGACGAGGTCCGCCAGCGCGTCAAGCTCGCCTTCGGCAAGGCCGATGCCGATCACGACGGCAAGCTCACCAAGGTCGAATATGACGCGGCCCGCCCCAAGGCGAGCCCGGCCAAGCGCGAGAAGACCTTCAACAAGCTCGACGCCAACCATGACGGCGCGATCACCCTTGAGGAGATCGAGGCGAAGACCACGCATCGCTTCGCCAAGTTCGACCTCAACCACGACGGCAAGGTCACCCGGGACGAGGCCCTGACCCGCCTCACCGAAAAGGCGGCCAAGAAGGCCAAGAAGGCCGGCTGATCGCCGTCCTGTCCGATGAGACATCGACGAGACACGGCAGGGCGTCCTTCGGGGCGCCCTTTTCGTTTGGGCCTCGCCATGCCGCCCTTCATCGGCCGGGCGGGCACCGGCCAGCCGGCATGACGCGGGCGCGACGGGGATTGTCGTGCGGGGACCGGGATCACGCCGCGCGGCGGTCCCGGCGCACCGCCGGCGCCTTGGGCAGACGCAGCGAGACGATCGTTCCGACGCCGACGGTCGACGAGATCTTCATCGCTCCGCCATG
This sequence comes from Prosthecodimorpha staleyi, assembly GCF_018729455.1. NCBI lineage: Bacteria > Pseudomonadati > Pseudomonadota > Alphaproteobacteria > Hyphomicrobiales > Ancalomicrobiaceae > Prosthecodimorpha > Prosthecodimorpha staleyi. Next base: position 131,282 of record NZ_JAHHZF010000003.1, read on the forward strand.
CAGTTCGACCAGCGAGCGCGCGATCGCCAAGCCGAGGCCCGATCCCTTGTGGGTCTTGGTGAACTGGTTGGCGACCTGGACGAAGGGCCGGCCGAGCTTGCGGACCTCGTCGCGCGGGATGCCGATGCCGGTATCCTGGATCGACATGGTGATCGCGCCCGAGACCGCCCGGACCTTGATGGCGACGCGCCCTCCGGCCGGCGTGAACTTCACCGCATTGGACAGGAGGTTCATCAGGATCTGCTTGATCGCCCGGTGGTCGGCCGTGAAGGTGATGCCGGGCTCGATCTCGGTTTCGACCGCAATCCGCTTGTCCTCGGCCAGCGGCAGCAGGACGCGGGTGGAGTCCTCCACGATCTCGTCGAGCCTGATCTCCTGCGGCTCGAGGGCCAGCGCGCCGGCCTCGATGCGCGACATGTCGAGAATGTCGTTGATGACGCGCAGCAGGAAGGTCCCGCTTTCGTGAATGTCGCGAGAATACTCGACGAACTTGTTCGGCCCGAAGGCGCCGTTCACGCCCTGCGTCATGATGTCGGAGAAGCCGATGATGGCGTTCAGCGGCGTACGCAGTTCGTGGCTCATATTGGCCAGGAAGTCCGACTTGATCTTGTTCGCCTCCTCGGCCCGCGCCTTCTCGCCGGCATATTTCTCGGCCATCTCGACCAATTCCTGCGCCTGACGCTCCAGGGCCTGGCGCGACTGGCGCAGATCCGAGACGGTGCCCATCAGGCGGCGTTCGCTGTCGGTCAGCCGCTCCTCATGGCGCTTCAGCTGGGTGATGTCGGTGCCGACCGAGACGAAGCCGCCGTCCTTGGTGCGCCGCTCGTTGATCTGCAGCCAGCGTCCGTCCTCGATCTGCGCCTCGTAGGTGCGCGAGCCGTCCTCGGGCGGGCCGTCGGCCGGGATCGGCGTATGCACCACCGGCTGGCGCGCCGACAGCATCACGTCCGAATAGGGGGTCCCGGGCTGGACCGCGGCATCGGCGAGATTGTGCAGTTGCTGGTACTTGCTGTTGCACATGACCAGGCGATTGTCGGCGTCCCAGAGCACGAAGGCTTCCGAGATGGTCTCGATGGCATCGCGCAGGCGCAGATCCGCGGTCGCATTGCGCTCGGCAATCTGCCGCTGCTCGGTCACGTCGGTGGCGATGCCGATCAGATGGCGTGCGCCGGTCTCCGGGCGCTCCACCACTTCGGCGCGGATGCGGAACCACAGCCACTGACCGTCCGAACGGCGCATCCGCACGATCGTGTCGACCGTGTCCGTCTCTCCGCTGCGCAGGCGGCGCGCGAGGGCGACGATGTCGATATCGTCGGGGTGCAGCAGTCTCGCCATGTCGGCAAAGCCGATGATCCCGGTCTCGGAGCGCCAGTCCAGCATCTCGAACATGGACGAGGCCCAGAAGATGCGATCCTGCGACAGGTCCCAATCCCACAGGCCGCAGCGGCCGCGCCGGAAGGCGGTCTCCGCGCGGGCCGTCGTGTCGCGATGCAGACTGTCGGTCGCGGCCGCCCGTTCGATCTGGGCGAAATAGGCATAGGTCAATACCAAGAGGATCAGCGCCATGCAGGTGAACATGACCACGTTCGAGCCGAGGCTGGCGCGCCAGTCCGCGAAGACGGCCTCGAAGGTCTCGATCACCGCGACCGAGCCGAGCTTCGGGTCCAGATGGGCGACGGCGGCGAAGGCGGTCTCGCCGGTCGCGAGCTTCAACTCCATGACGCCGGCGCGCGTGCCGAACGTGGTCAGCGGCTGGGCGGCACCGAAGATCTCGATCAGCGAGCGCCCCTCGAAGCGCTGGGCGCGCGGCAGGCTCGCCACAACCCGTCCGCCGGCATCGGCCAGCAGCACGATGCGACGCTCGGGATCCGCGCTCGGCGGCGCCGCCTCGGCGACCGCCGTACGCAGCGCCGTCGCAGCGCCCTCCGCGACGATCGGGTTCTCCGGCCGCGCGAGCGCAGCCGACACGGTCGCGGCAATCAGGCCGGTCTCGTCGCGCGCGAAGGTATGGCGGATCTGATACTCGTCGAACAGACCGGCCGCCCGCACGATCGCCACATAGGCGATGAACAGAATGATCAAAACCGGAATGGATCGCTTCAGGATCGGCTCAGCCTTGAGGAGTTGGTAGTAGGCCGGACCCGCCAGGAGACGGATATGTCCGGCCAATCGCAAGTCTCGCCCGAACATTACGGTCATCCGTGAACGAATCCACAACGATGCCTGGGCAGCCCCCGCCCACGCCATGGAATGGCCCTTCGATGCTTGTGATTGTTATTTCGAAGACTTCGGAACGACCTTCGAATCACCCCGATTTGAATCCAGGCGGACTCGCTTGTCCAGCCTCGTTAGCACCTTTTTAACCATTGTGGCGGGGTCGAGTCTTTCCGGCCACGGCCATGCCCGGGCCGCCGCCGAAGGCGGCGTTTCGCGTTCCAATTCAAGATGTTGAGCGCGCTACTGCAGGCAGCGCGCGGCGATGTCGGCGACATCGCGGGACAGGCCCGGTGCGGCCGCCACCCGCTTCAGTTCGACCTCCGCCTGCGCCCGACGCCGGCCCTCGAGCGCCCGCCACGAGCGGAAGGCCGAGAGCAGCCGCGCGGCGACCTGCGGGTTGCGCTTGTCCATGTCCAGGACCATGTCGGCGACGAAGCCGAAGCCGGCGCCGTCGGCCCGCGCGAACTGGGTTTGGTTGCCGGTGGCGAAGGTGGTGACCAGGGCCCGGAACCGGTTCGGATTGGTGAAGGAGAAGGCCGGATGCCCGGTCAGCGCCCGCACCCTGTCGAGCGTGGCGGCGACCGGTGCCATGGCCTGGACGACGAACCACTTGTCGATCACCAGGCTGTCGCCCTCGAAGCGCCGGTAGAAGTCCGCCAGCATCGCACCCGCTGCCGTCGAGCCGTTCAGCACCAGGGCCGACAGGGCCGCGTAGCGATCGGTCATGTTGTCGGCCGCCTCGTAGTGGGCGACGACGCGTGCCTCGGCGTCCGGCCCGCCGACCAGAAGCAGAAGCTCGAGCGCCATGTTGCGCAGCGACCGGCGGCCGGCCGAGGCCGCATCGGGCGCATAGGCGCCGGACAACGCCAGGCCGTCGTGGAGCCCGGCGAGGACATCCTCGGCCCCCGTCGCGATCGCACGGCGCAGGGTCTCGCGGGCCGCATAGACGCGATCCGGATCGACCTCGGAGCCGATCTCGCGCGCAATGTCCGCCTCGCCCGGCACACCGAGCACCAGGGCGCGGAAGGCATGGTCGAGCCGGTCGTCGGCAGCGATCTGCCGATAGGCATCGATCAGGCGCGTGTCGATCGACATCGCGCGACCGTCGCCGAGCGCCTTGCTGCCCTCGACCAGCGTCCGGGTCGCCAGCGTCTGGGCCGCCTGCCAGCGGTTGAAAGGATCGGCGTCGTGGGCGAGCAGGAACAGCTGGTCGTCGGTGTCGAGATTGACCGAGAGCTTGACCGGCGCGGAGAAGCCGCGCAGCAGCGAGGGAACCGGACGGGCGCCGACGCCGCTGACCACGACCTCGTGGCGCGGCGCCGTCAGCAGCATCACGTCGCCGGCGACCGCGACGCCTTCGATCGACCCATAATCCATGTCCTCGCCGTTCGGCCCGACCAGTCCGAAGCGGACGGGAATCGCCATCGGTTCCTTGGCTGCCTGGCCCGGGCTCGGCGGGCAGGTCTGCTCGAAGGTCAGCCGCAGGGTCTTGGCACCGGGATCGTAGTCCGTCGAGACGGCGAGTTCCGGCGTGCCGGCCTGCCGGTACCACAGCATGAACTGGGTCAGGTCGCGCCCGGTCGCGTCGGCGAAGGCGGCCAGGAAATCCTCGATTGTGGCCGCATCGCCGTCATGCCGCTTGAAATACAGATCCATGCCGGCCCGGAACCCGTCCGGACCCAGCATGGTCTTCAGCATGCGCACCACCTCGGCGCCCTTCTCGTACACGGTCGCCGTATAGAAGTTGTTGATTTCGCGATAGGTTTCCGGGCGCACGGGATGCGCCAGCGGGCCGGCATCCTCGGGGAACTGATGGCTCTTGAGGAGCTTCACGTCCATGATCCGCTTGACCGCGCGCGAGCGCTGGTCGGACGAGAATTCCTGGTCGCGGAAGACCGTCAGGCCCTCCTTGAGGCAGAGCTGGAACCAGTTCCGGCAGGTGATCCGGTTGCCGGTCCAATTGTGGAAATATTCGTGCGCGATCACGCCCTCGATGTGGGAATAGTCCGCGTCGGTCGCGGTCTCGCGCGCCGCCAGCACGTATTTGTCGTTGAAGACGTTGAGGCCCTTGTTCTCCATGGCCCCCATGTTGAAGTCGCTGACCGCGACGATCATGAAGATGTCGAGATCGTATTCGAGCCCGAAGACCTCCTCGTCCCACTTCATCGACCGCTTCAGCGAATCCATCGCGTAGGCCGCGCGCTCGACCTTGCCGTGCTCGACATAGATCTCGAGCGCCACGTCGCGGCCCGACATGGTCACGAAGCGATCGCGCAGCACGTCGAAATCGCCGCCGACCAGGGCGAACAGATAGCTCGGCTTGGGATGCGGATCGTGCCAGACGGCATAGTGCCGGTCGGTGCCGGGAATGTCGCCGCCTTCGATCCGGTTGCCGTTGGCGAGCAGATAGGGCGCCTCCGCCTTGCGCGCCTCGATGCGCGTCCGATAGACGGCGAGCACGTCGGGCCGGTCGAGGAAATAGGTGATCCGGCGGAAGCCCTCCGCCTCGCATTGGGTGCAGTAGTTGCCGCTGGTCCGGTAGAGGCCCATCAGCTTGGTGTTGAGCGCCGGAGCGATGCGGGTGACGATGCGCAGCGTGAAGGCGCCCGCCGGCGGATCGAGCAGGGTGAGCTGCGACGGACCGGCCTCGTAGGCGTCCGGCTTCAGCCGTGCGCCGTCGATCTCGACCGCCACCAGCTCGAGTTCGTCGCCGTCGAGCACCAGCGGCGTGCCGGGCGCGGTGCCGTCGCGCCGTTCCAGGCGCAGGTCGGCGGTCACCTCGGTGGCTTCCGGGTCGAGGCGGAAATCCAACGCCACCGTGCGGATCGCATAATGCGTCGGCCGATAGTCCGCGAGGCGGACCGGCTCGATGCGCGGCGTGTTGGCAGACATGTCCATCATCGGGGCTCTCTGATCGGGGTCCGGCCGCGCCGTCGGTTCAGGCCGCGGTCCGAAGCATGTGAAGGCCCTTTTAGAGCATGACCGCTTCGATCGGAAAGCCGTCACGCTCGCAAGGTATTGCACGGCCTGCAGCGTAGCGGCGTGCGGCCTGCGCGCCTTGAACCATGTCATGGACCGCCGAATCCCGGCCGTCGCACCGCGTCGCCGGGAGCGTCGCCCTCAGGGCCGATCGCGCAGGATCTCGGCGAGCGCCGCGCGCTCCTCCGCGGTCAGATCGCCGCCGGCCGCTTCCCCGGCGGGCACCCGGCGCCGGCGCAGGGCGCCGACGACCAGCACGCCGGCGCCGATGCCCAGGACCGCGAAGGGCGTCACCCAGAGAAGCGCCGTCTCCCATTCGAAGCGCGGATTGAGCAGCACGAACTGGCCGTAGCGCGCGACCAGGAAGTCCTTGACGGCGGCATTGCTGTCGCCGGCGACCAGACGCTCACGCACCAGCACGCGCAGGTCCTTGGCCAGCGGCGCGTCCGAATCGTCGATCGACTGGTTCTGGCAGACCATGCAGCGCAGATCCGCCGAGATCGCCCGCGCCCGCTTCTCCAGCACCGGATCCTTCAGGATCTCGTCCGGCTGCACGGCCGCCGCCGGAACCACCAGAAGCGCAAGGCCGAGCCAGACCCCGGCAGCAATCCCGGCAACGACACGTCCGGCGCGGCGCCCGGACCGGTCCTTCGGGGCCGGGCTCATTCGGCCGCTCCCGCCGGGACGCGGCCGGCGAGACGCGCAGGCACCGGTGCGCCGACGCGCAGGCGCCGGTCGGACAGCGAGACGAAGCCGCCGAGCGCCATCACGACGCAGCCGTACCAGATGAAATTCACGAAGGGCTTCCAGTAGATGCGCACCGCCATGCCGCCGTCGGTCTGGGCGTCGCCGAGCGAGATGTAGAGGTTCGACGCATAGAGGTCGAACTGGCCGATCGCGGCCTCGGTGGTCGGCATCTGGCGGGCCGGATAGAAGCGCTTGGCCGGCCGCAGCGTCGTCAGGACGACGCCGGCGCGCGACACGGCGAAGACCCCGGCCTGTTCCTGGAAGTTCGGTCCCTTGCGCGGCGCCGAGCCCTGGTACTGGACCGTCATGCCGGCGACCTCGACGGTGTCGTTCGGCTTCATGATCAGGATGTGCTCGGTCTTCCAGGCGCTCTCGGCGACGATGCCGACGACCGACAGGCCGACGCCGATATGGGCGATGGTCATGCCCCAGGCCGAACGCGGCAGGCCGCGGGCGCGCCGCAGGCTGGTCCCGAGCGGTTCGGCGAAGAGCCGGATGCGGAAGGCGAATTCGGCCAGCGCCCCGATCACCAGCCAGGCCGCAAGGCCGAAGCCGAGCGCCGCGAGGACCGGGGAGGCGCCGCGGCTGATCCAGCCGGTGATCGCCGCCACCACCAGCGCGACCACGAGCGCCACGGACAGCCGCTCGGCGACCGCACCGAGATCGCCGCGCTTCCAGGCCAGGAAGGGTCCGATCGGCACGACCAGCAGGAGCGGCACCACGATGATGCCGAAGACGACGTTGAAGAAGGGCGCGCCGACCGAGATCTTGTCCCCGGTGACGGCTTCGAGCACCAGCGGATAGAGCGTGCCGACGAACACGGCGAGGCAGGAGACGGTCAGGAACAGGTTGTTGAAGACCAGCGCGCCCTCCCGGCTGATCGGCGCGAAGATGCCGCCCTGCGTCAGCGTCGAGCCGCGCCAGGCGAACAGCGCCAGCGAGCCGCCGATGAACAGGGTCAGGATCAACAGGATGAAGACGCCGCGGGCAGGATCGGTCGCGAAAGCATGCACCGAGGTCAAGACGCCGGAGCGGACCAGGAAGGTGCCGAGCAGCGACAGCGAGAAGGTCAGGATCGCAAGCAGGATGGTCCAGACCTTCAGCGCGTTGCGCTTCTCCATCACGATCGCCGAATGCAGCAGGGCCGTCCCCGACAGCCAGGGCATGAAGGACGCGTTCTCGACCGGATCCCAGAACCACCAGCCGCCCCAGCCGAGCTCGTAATAGGCCCAGTAGGAGCCCATCGCGATGCCGAGCGTCAGAAAGACCCAGGCGGCCAGCGTCCAGGGCCGCACCCAGCGCGCCCAGGCGGCGTCGATGCGGCCGTCGATCAGCGCGGCGACCGCGAAGGCGAAGGAGATCGAGAAGCCGACATAGCCGAGATAGAGCAGCGGCGGATGGATCGCGAGGCCCCAGTCCTGCAGGATCGGATTGAGGTCGCGGCCCTCCATCGGGGCGGGCGACAGGCGCTGGAACGGGTTCGATGTGGCCAGGATGAACAGCAGGAAGGCGGCTGCGATCCAGGCCTGCACGCCGAGCGCGTTGGCCTTCAGCGTCTCGGGCAGATTGCGCCCGAAGGCGGCGACCAGCGCGCCGAACAGGGCTAGGATCAGCACCCAGAGCAGCATCGAGCCTTCGTGGTTGCCCCACACGCCGCTGATCTTGAACTGCAGCGGCTTGGCCGAATGGGAGTTCTCGAAGACGTTGGCGACCGAGAAGTCGGAGACGACCGCGGCCCAGGTCAGCGCGCCGAAGGCGATCGCGACGAACAGGAACTGCGCCAGCGCGGCCGGGCCGGCCACCGCCATCAGCTGCGCGTCGCGCGTCCGGGCGCCCCAGACCGGCAGGATCGATTGGACCAGCGCCAGCGCGAAGGCCAGCACCAGGGCGTAGTGTCCGATCTCGACGATCATCGCATCCGTCCGTTCTCTTCGCCCGTCCGCCGTCCCTGCCGAACCGGCAAGGCCGCGGCATTTCCCTTGCGTGCCGGCCCCGGCCGGCGATGCCGATCACTTCGGCGCGTCAGCACCCTTGTCGCCCTGCCAGTGGCCCTGCGCCTTGAGGCTGTCGGCCACTTCCTTGGGCATGTAGTTCTCGTCGTGCTTGGCGAGCACATGGTCGGCGCGGAAACTGCCCTCGCCGGTCATGCGGCCCTCGGCCACCACGCCCTGCCCCTCGCGGAACAGGTCCGGCAGAATGCCCGTATAGGTGACCGGAATCGAGACCGCCTTGTCGGTGATCTCGAAGCGCACGGTCGTCCCCTCCCCGCGCACCACCGATCCCTCCTTGACCAGGCCGCCCAGCCGGATCCGCTGCTCGGGCGGCAGGCGCTTGGCCATCACGTCGGAGGGCGAGTTGAAGAAGGCGACCGAGTCGGACAAAGCCCAGAAGATCAGTCCTGCCGCAAGGGCGAGGACGGCTCCGGCGGTTCCGATCATGGTCAGGCGGCGCTGCTTGCGGGTCATGCTCCCCTCGGGGCTGTCGGCCGGACGGCGTCCGGCGGTGAATTGGAGCGTCGCAGCCGAAGGACTAGAGCGCCAGCCCCAATCCCTTGGAAAGATCGTCGATGCGGGCGAGGTCGTCGGCACTGGACTTGACCGCCTCGCGCGCCTTGAGGGCGGCGGCGCGCGCCTCGTCCTTGCGACCGAGCACGGCCAGCGAGCGGATCAGGCGCGACCATTCGTCGACACTGCCGCCGCCCTGGTCGAGCCGTTCGGACAGTCGCGCGACCATGCCCTCGATCATGCGGGTGCGGTCTTCGGGCGCCATGCCGGCAGCCGCCGCCATGTCCTCGGCGCTCGGCCCCGGCGCGGCGACGGCCTTGTCGGTCGACGCGGTGCCAGCCTGGCCGGACGGGGCCGGCTGGCCGCCAGGGGCCGGCTGCCCTGACGGGGGGCGTCCGGCGGCAATCTCGGCGGCGGCGAGTTCGCGCCGGGCGGTCGGCAGCCAGGGTGCGTCGGCCCCGGCGCCGGCGATCATCGTCTGCCATGCCGCCACCGCCTCTGCGTGGCGGCCCTCCTGGGTCAGGGCGAGGTTCAGATACATCCGCGCGGCGACGAGACCGGGTTCGGGCGCCAATGCGGCCTCGAAGGCCGCCCGCGCCTCCGCCGTGACGATGCCGCCGGCGACCACCGTCAGCGCCTCGCCGAGCCCGGACTGGCGCCGCGGCGAGGCGCCGAGCGTGCGGATGGCGTTGCGGAAGGCCTGGGCCGCATCGGCGGGCCGGTTGAGACGCAGATAGACCGGGGCGAGCACTTCCCAGCCGCGTCCGTCCTCGGGATTCTGCATCAGGTGGGATTCGACCCGGGCGACCAGATTGTCGATGTCGGCCTGCTCGGGCCGCGCCGCCAGGCGTTCGGACAAGGGCTGGTCGGGCAGATCCGGGGCGCCGGTCGACAGATAGACGCCGAGCGCCACCGCCGGCAGGCCGACCGCTGCCACGATCGCGCCGATCCGGCCGCGCCGGCCCGATCCCCCGCCCGCCTCGGCCGCCGCGCCGCGGGCGGCCTTCAGGATGCGGCGGGAGATTTCCGTGCGGCCCGCCTCGGCCTCGCGGATGCCGATCACGCCGCGCTCGAGATCGCGGTCGATCTCGGCCAGTTGGTCCTTGTAGACGGCGAGGTCGCGGTCGGCCGCCGACAGGTTCGTCTGGCGGGCGCGGGCCATCGGCCCCAGTACCGCCAGGGCGGCGATCGCGGTCATTGCCGCCAGGATGATCCAGAGCATCATGTCGTCCGGCCGTCCGCCTTTCGGAACCGTCGCGCTGAGGGCGCATCGGGCTCCCATGGGTTCGGCGCAGAACCTTGCGGCCGGACGGACCGTCCCGCCGGGTCCTGCGCTGATGCGACGCCGGGGCGGCATGACCGGCCCCTCCGGTCTCCTCCCCTCGCATTCCCGTCTCAGGTATCGTCGGAAACGCGGCGCTGCAATGGCCGAACTCCTACACGAGACCGGCTGACGCAGGTTTGACGGCGGTCAAATCGGCGTCAGGACGCGGCCGCGTGACGGCAGGCCCGATTTGCCGGCAGGATGCATCCGCAGGCGGCCCGTCAGCCGAAGCGCGTCGCGGCCTTGGCGACGCCCTGCTCGCGCGACTTGCGCAGCACGGCCGCATAGTCCTCCCCGAAGACCAGGCCGTTGAGCTTGACCGCCCCGTCCACGGCGGCGATCAGCGCGGCGCGGTCGACCGCCTGATTGGACTTCAGGTCGGCGAAGAGCTTGCCGTTCAGGACTTCGAGCGTCTGTTCGACCTGCTTGCGCGTGCGCACGATCAGGTCGTTGAGCGCGAGATTGTCGGAGGCCAGCCGCGCCTCGCCGAGCAGCCGCACCGCGAATTCGGCATCCTCGTAGGTCGAGACATCGAAGCCGCCACCGAACGATCCGGCCAGCGATTCGACCCGGAGCGCGCGCCGGATCAGGCCGGGGGCCGCCTCGATTTCCTTGCCGATCAGTTCCGACATGTCGCGCCGGGCCGCACCGATGCGCTTGAACCAGTGCGGCACGGTCTCGATCTCGAAGGCGAATTGCAGATTGCGCAGCACCTCGTGGAAGTCGCGCAGCGCCCCGCCGACCTTCATGCGCTCGCGCCGGTCGGCGATCCTGCCGCGCACCAGCGTCACCTGGCGCTCGGTTTCCGACAGGGCGATGTCGATCATGCGCGCATAGCGGCTGCCGGCCAGAAGCCGCGCATCCTGGGTGGCCGCCAGACGAAGTGCCAGCGGGCCGAGCAGCCAGGGGGCGGTGACGCGCGACAGGATCGCGGCACCGACGAAGGCCGCGTCGATCTGGACCTGCTCGACCGCGGTGCGCACGACGGCGACCAGTTGCGCGGAATCGCTCGCCTCGGCGAGCCCGATGGATTTCGGCAGCTGCGCCGACAGGGTCAGGAACTGGCCGTCGCGCTGCAGGACATAGATCACGTCGCGCAATTCGCGGGCGACCGTCTCGCCGCCGAGATGCACGGTCAGTTTCTGCCAGCCCTTGGGATCGGCTTCCGTTTCGCGCAGGCGGGTCAGCACCAGCGGCACCGCGGCCTTGCGGAATCGGCGGGCAACCGGACCGGCATCGGCCGCCGGGTCGCCGGGATCGGCGGCGAGCGCCTCCTCCCATTCGCGCCGGGCGACGTCGCGGATGATCCAGGTCCAGATCGGCTCGATCGCGGCCCGCGCGATGCGGCCGGTCTGCTTGAGCGGCAGGACGGTATCGATGGTGATGGCCGCGAATGGGGCGAGGCCGGCGGCCTCGAGCCGCTCACGCCAGTTCGCTCCTGCCGGCACCGGCGCGGCAGGCGCTGCGGCGGCAGGGGGCGTGGCGGCAGCGCGGGCGGCGTCGGGGAGATTGCCGATGGCCGCGATCACGGCTTCGGTGGCCAGCACCTCGTCGCCGCGCGCACCGGCATTCTGCATGGCGCGCAGGATCAGGCTGCGCGCTGCCGGCGACAGCGATTCCATGTAGGCCAGGACTTTGGACGTCACGAGCCCGTTGTCGGACATGTCTCTGGGGGCCTCGGCAGGACCTGGATTCTTCCCCAGCGTGACCAGAAACCGTTAAGAATATCCTTGCACCGGGAAACACTCGGAAACGGTCTGGAATTACTGCAGGGGCCGCCAGCTGCCGTCGGGCTGCCGGCACGCGGTCGAGCGGACCACATCCTGCTTGGCCGCCGTGAGCACGACCTTATGGGTGTAGTCCCGGCAGGTATACTGGTTGACCGAATAGGCCGGTCCCGGCGTCACGCTGCCGGAATGGCCGTTCTGCGGGTTCTTCCACTCCCGCGCCGTGCCGGGCTGGCCATATTGCAGCGCGTCGTATTCGGCATCCGCCGAGAGCGCACGATCCTTGTCGTCGAGCGCACGCCCGGTCTCGCTGCCCAGCAGTGCGCCGAGCGTCGCCCCGAGGCCGAACCGGTCGCCGGACGGCTTCTCGTCCGTGCCCCCGCCGCATCCGGCAAGCCAGACCGTCACCATCACCACGCCGGCGAAACGAGCCGCAGCCATCGCCCTGACCTCTCGTTCAAACGGTCCCGACGGCCGACCGCGACCCTCATCGCAATCGGTCCGGAACCTTCCCGTCACCTTCACCGACCTGCGCTCTGCATCGACCTTATGGCTGAATTATGCAGCGCCGCCCACATCGGGGCGCGCCGAAACGAATAGCACAAGTCCCGCGCCCACCGACGGCCGATGCCGCGTCCGTGAGCCGGAAGCCCTTGCGCTGATACAATTTTGCAACGCAACACGACGCTTCCGTCTGCCGCCCGCGACCGCCCGCCGAGGCCCAGAACCCGGTCAAAGCGCCGGCAGGACCAGTTCGCAGCGCAGGCCGCCGAGCGGGCTGTCGAGCAGTTGGAAGCGCCCGCCGTAGAGCACCGCGAGATCGGTCACGATCGACAGGCCGAGCCCCGTTCCGGGCACCGTCTCGTCCAGCCGTTGGCCGCGCTTGACCGCTTCGAGCCGTTTCTCCGGCGACAGGCCGGGGCCGTCGTCGTCGACCCAGATGGTCAGAAAGCGGCGGTCGTCGGCACGCGGATTGCCCTCGATGCGCGCGGTGACCGAGACGCGCCCGATGCACCACTTGGAGGCGTTGTCCATCAGGTTGCCGAGGGTCTCTTCAAGGTCCTGCCGCTCGCCGCGGAAGCGCAGGCCGGGCTGGATGTCGGTCTCGACGACCACGCCCTTGCGCTCGAAGATCTTGCGCATCGCGCGGGCGAGCCGCTCGACCACCGGCTCCACGTCGGTCACCGCGCCGATCACCCGGCGCTGCGCCGCCATGCGGGCGCGCTCCAGATGGGTGTCGATATATTCGCGCATCAGGCCGGCCTGCTCGGCGATGCGTGCGGCCAGCGTCCCCTCCGTCCCGCGCGCCTCGTTGGTGATCACCGAAAGCGGCGTCTTCAGCGCATGGGCGAGATTGCCGACATGGGTGCGCGCCCGCTCCATGGTTTCGCGGTTGGATTCGATCAGCGCGTTGAGCTCCTGGGCGAGCGGTTCGATTTCCGACGGGAAGGTGCCCTCGAGCCGCTCCGCCTCGCCGGAGCGGATGGCGAACAGGGCGCGGCGCATGCGCTCGATCGGGAACAGGCCGAGGCGGACCTGGAAATAGGTGGTGATGACGAGGCCGAAGCCGACCAGCGCCAGGATCAGCGCGGTCCGGGTCGAGAAGACGGTGATGTCCTCGTTGAGATCGCCCGCATTGCCGGCCACGGCGAGGCGGAAGGCGTTCTGCTCGTCGAAGGAGATCTCGCGCTCGATGATGCGCAGATCCTGCCGGTCCGGCCCCTGGATGTAGCCCTTGGCGGTCCGGTCGGCGCCCGGCGCGATGCCGACATCGGAGGGCAGCACGAGCACGTCGCCGACCAGCGACTTCGAGGCCACCACGACCTTGTTGTCGGCCGAGCGCCGCACCACCCAGTACCAGCCGGACAGCGGCAGTTCGAAGCGCGGTTCGCCGACATTGTCCGGCTCGCGGAAGGATCCGGCCGTGTCCGACTGCGCCGCGATCGCTCCGACGAGGGTCTTCAGATAGACACCGAGCCGCTCGTCGAAGGCCCGTTCCGCCGAGCCGCGATAGACCGCGATCAGCACCGAGCCGGCGGCGGCCAGAGACAGGGCACTCCAGATCGCGGCGAGGACGAACAGGCGGAGGGCGAGCGAGCTACCCTGCATCGCCCGTCAAACCCACCGTGTAGCCGAGGCCGCGTATGGTCTGGATGATGTCGACCCCGAGCTTCTTGCGCAGGCGCCCGATGAAAACCTCGATGGTATTGGAATCGCGGTCGAAATCCTGATCGTACAGGTGCTCGACCAGTTCCGTGCGCGACACCACCCGGCCCTGGTGCAGCATCATGTAGCTGAGCAGCCGGTATTCGTGCGAGGTCAGCTTGACCAGATGGCCCGATACGGTGACGCGTCCCGATCGGGCATCGAGCCGGACCGGGCCGCATTCGATCTCGTTCGACGCGTGGCCGGCCGAGCGGCGCACCAGCGCCCGGACCCGGGCCAGCACCTCTTCCATGTGGAACGGCTTGGCCACGTAGTCGTCGGCGCCGGCATCGATGCCGGCGACCTTGTCGGACCAGCGGTCGCGCGCGGTCAGCAGCAGCACGGGCATCTTGCGCCCGTCCCGCCGCCATTGTTCGAGCACCGAGAGCCCGTCCATCTTGGGCAGGCCGATGTCGAGGATCACCGCGTCATAGGGCTCGGTATCGCCGAGGAAGTGCCCCTCCTCGCCGTCCCGGGCCTGATCGACCGCGTAACCCGCCTCCTTCAGCGCTTCGACGATCTGTGTGTTCAGATTGGCATCGTCTTCGACAACCAGCAGCCGCACGCCGTGCTCCCCTCGATAAACCCCGAGTCCGTCCGACTTCAGCGCTTATCGTACATGAATTGTCCAGAGCTGGCATCGAGAACCACTTTGCGCACCAGACCGTCGCGGGTCAGCACCGTGACCCGGTAGGCGAGCTTGCCGGCATCCAGGCAAAGATCGGCCTTGACGATATCGCCTTCGAGCTGGCGGCGGATTTCGGCGAGCTTGCGCGCCCGGCCTTCGAGCAGGGCCTCCTGCATCGCCCCGAAGGTCAGGCACTCGCCGACCGGCGTCTGCGCCACGACATTGCCCGGCGCGAAGGCGGCGAGCGCCGGCGCGAGCATGCCGCAGGCCGTGACGGCCGCGAGACAGAGGGAGGCGATTTTCCTGACCATGGGCGCAGATCTAGTCCGGCGGGACTGAACCGGGGATGAACGTCCGCCATACGGCATCTCCGTCCCGGATGCCAGCATCCGCCGCCGCAGGCGGGATCGAGCTCGAAGTCCGCGACCCGGCGCGAATGCCGGATTGCGGCCCCCCCGGCGCCGGTCACCCCGGCGGGCACAACGCAGCGACCACGGCATTGTGCGCCTTGATCGCCCGGATGGTTTCGTCGGTGTCGGCCTGCGACCAGGCGATCGGCTCGGCGAGGCGGCAATAGACCGCCGCCGGGCGCGTCGGGTCGGTCGCGCGGTCAGTCGCGACGGTGGCCGTCGTCGGCGCGCAGGCGGTCGGGATCGTCGAGAGAACGAACAGCAGCGCGGCGCGCCGCGCGGGCAAGATCGACGGCACGGATCATCTCCTCCATCCGGCGGGCGCAATCCTCGGCAAGCGGATCGGCGCCGCCGCGCCGGCCCGCATGGGCGATGAGTGCGGCGGCGAGCGCGACCAGCGCGCGGGCCAGGGCGAGCCATCCCATCTCGGGCTAGCCGATCGCCTTGGTGGCGCGCACCCGGCCCCAGATGGCGAGGCCGGCGCCGGCGATCACGATCAGCCGGTCCCAGACCTCGATCAGGCTGCCGATCAGATCGAGCGCGGCGGCCTGATCGGACGGCGCGATCGCATAGCCGCCGAGGCCGGCGATCGAGGCCAGGATGGCGAGGAGCGCGCCCCAGACGGTGCGCGACTGCAGAAGGGTCTTGGTCTCGGTCATGGCGGTCCTCAGGCTTCCTGGGTGGAGACGGCGAGGCCGGCCGGACGTGCGGCCGGCACGGCATCGGCGACGAGGGCGACGCCGTCCGGCCAGCGGATGCCGGTCGGACGCCCGGCGTCGTCGACGAGAAGGCGGCTCTTGGCGATCGCGGCACGGCTGACACGGTTGCCCTGGTTGCCGCCGAGGACGTGGTAGTGGGTCGCGTCCTCGCCCTCGTAGAGCCCGACATGGCCGCCGCCCTCGCGCGTGAAGACCAGCACGGCCCCCGGCACCGGCCGCTCCAGCCGCCGGCCCCAGGCCCCCCAGCTGCGTGCGGCCAGCGGGTTCGGCAGCGGCGGCATCAACCCGGCGTCGACCACCGCCCAGGCGACGGCCAGGCCGCACCAGGGAATGTCGTCGTCCTCGTAATAGGCACCGATCCAGTCGAGCCGCGGATGCGCGGCCGCGACCTTGCGCGCCATGGCGAGAATGCGCGGGGTCGAGCCCGGGCCGGGCGTTTCGGCAAGGCCGATCGTGGCGGCGAGCCGGGCATGCCAAGGGGCGGCGGACGTCATGGGACACCTCCGGGAGAGGACGAACGGGATGGGATGGAATGGGGGCTGGACCGCCCGAAGCCGCCGGATCGGCCGGCACGGGTCCGCAGGCCCGAATGCCCGCGAGGACTGGCCGGAATGGCGCGCGGCTCGGCATCGGCCAGCCGGCAGATTGGCGGGCAGGCAATTGGCAGGCAGGGCATGGCCAGGCGGGATATGGCCAGCCCGGGCATGGATGGGCCGACCGCGGGCGGTCCGCGGTCAAGCGAAGACGCAGGCCGGACTGTCCGGCGACACCTGCTTGACGGCGAGCGGTTCCGGCACCACCCAGCCGTCCGGCGCGAGCAGGTTGACGTGGCAGCCCTCGGCCGGCGCCAAGATCGGCAGGCCGTCGGCATCGAGCGCGCCGGTCGGCAGGGCGACGATGCCGGTGCCGAAGACGGGGTCGGGATAGACCGGCCCGGCCGCGGTCATGACCAGCGGCGGCAGAACCGGGCCGGTCTCGGTCTCTGTCTCTGTCCGTGGCACGGCCGTCAGGCCGGCCGCGCCGAGCAGGGCCAGGGCTTCGGTGCGATCGGTGAAGCGCAGGAAGATCGTCCTCATGCCGCGAGCCTCGCTTGGGCAACGGCGCCGGCCGCCGACGGCTGATCGGTCAGCATCCAGCCGACCAGTTGGCGCAGCCGCAGGATCTGTCCGGTCGAAAGTCCGGTCGATGCTCCGATATAGACCGTCGTCGGCCAGGAATTGGTCTGCGCCGCGGAGGCGCCCGCACCATTGACGGCGAGCCGTGCCCCCGAGGCGCCCCAACCGGCGCAGATGCCGAGCGCGCCGGGAATGACATCCGTGCCGACCCCGAGCGCCAGCGCCGATGTTGCATTGAAGATGGCGACGCGGGTGTTCGGCGTATTGGTCGCCCTGATGAGATTGAGACCGTCGCCGAGCCCGACGATCTGCTGCCCGGCCTGCGCCACCGGGATGGTGCCGCGCCAGGCGATCGCGGCCGAGGCGCCCTGGATGGCCGCGGCCGCGCCGGCGGCGATCTGGCAGAGGTCGGTCGCGCGGGTGACGGCGGCCAGCGTGTCGCCCGGGATGATCGAACCCTGCGACACCGCCTCGACGAGCTGCGGCAGGATGAAATGGACCACCGATCCGGCATTGGCCCCGATCTCCAGCCCTGCGCCGGTGCTGGCCGGGGTGACATTGGCCGACCCGGTCCAGGCATAGGCGCTGCCGGCGACGGAGGCCGAGCCGGTCCCGCCGGTCAGAAACACGGATGCGGCTGCACCGGTGCGCCGGGCATAGATGCCGAACGAATGGGCGTTGGTGTTGCCGACCGCGCCGGAGACCTTGGCCCAGGCCGCGCCCGTGCCGGCGGAATTGTCTAACCTGTAGACCGTCCCGCCGGTGCAGATCGCCGACAGGCCGGCCGCCGTCAGGGCGGCGCTGTCGTCGACGACCGAGAGCACCGCGGCGGCATCGCCGGTCTTGGTGACATTCGACGTGTCGACCGGATTGTGCTTGCGCGCCGTGATCTTGTTGGTCGCCGGTCCCTCCAGCAGCAGTTCGGGCGTACCATTGCTCCAGTCGATCCGGACTTCGTTGGCGCCGGCGGCCCTCAGGCTGCCGTCGGCATCGCAATAGGTCTTGCCGGCGCCGGAGGTGACGCCCAGCACCGCGGCGAGCGGCACGGCCGCGCCGCCGACGACGCACCGGCGGCCGGCGATATCGGCGACGAAGCCCGGCGCAACGCCGTCGAGCAGGTGCTCCGGCCGGCGCCACCAGGGCGCGGCGCCGGCGAGCAGCCGACGCGGGGGCAGCATCAGGCCCATGGCTCAGTCCACCGCGATGTTGGCCGACACGGCGGCGAGGTCGGCCGCGGTGCCGAGCGTCGGAGCGGCCCGCCAGACGAGCGCCAGCCAGATGTCCTGGCCGCTCGAAAGCTTGATCGAGCGGGCAAGCTGGTTGGCCTCGTAGAGCGTGCCGCCGCCGAGGCTGGTGATGCGGGTGAGGGAGACCGCCCCGATCACCTTGTCGAGATCGGCGGCCGCGACCGCGAGGGCGGCATTGTCGGTGATCGTCGAGGCTGCCGGATCGGCGCGGAACAGGATGGCGTCGAGCGCCGCCGTCAGGCCGGCCGTCTTCAGCGCGACGGTCAGGTCCTGCAGGTAGCCCGAACCGCCGGCGACGCGCAGGGCGCCGGCGAGCGGCATCTTGGCGCCGAGCGCATCGCCGGACGCATAGGCCGTGGTCGAGGTCGCCGGCAGGCTGGCCGGCGCCGAACGGATGATCCGCCCGCCGACCTCGCCGAGATGGGCCTCGGAGGCACCGCCGACGATCGGCAGCGGGTCGCTGTTGGCGTCGATAACGACGGCCGGCACGGCGCGCCCGTCGGAGCGCACGAGAAGGCGTTGTCCGGTGACGGACTGGGTTTCGGTCGGCATTTGGCGTTCCTGCGGCGGGAGGGAGGGGAAGCCCGGATCAGCGGGCGAGCCGGTCGAACCGGTCGGCGAGGTCCTGGACCGCCTTGACCAGGACGGGGACGAATTCGGCGTAGCGCAGCCCTTCCAGGCCGGTCTCGGCGTCACGCACCCAGAGCGCGGCATCGCGCCCGTCGAGCGCGGCCGCGACCTCCTGGGCGATCAGGCCGAAATGCCGGCGCCGGCCCTCGCGCGGCACCGGCGGCGCGGCCGGATCGGCCGGATCGGCGACCTGCTCGGCGACGCGCCAGCGGTAGCTGACCGGCCGCAGCCGGCGCACGAAATCGAGCCCCAGATCGGCCGCGGCGATGTCGATCTTCTCGCGCCGGTCGGAGGTGTTGATGGTCGCGCTGGCGGCGTAGATCTGCGACCAGCGGGCGCTCGCCGTGCCGAGCGTGCGGGCATTGTCGGCATCCGGCCGCACCACCCGGGCGACGGTGTCGCCCGAGGCGGCGACGAGCTTCAGGGCCTCGATCCAGCTTGCCCCGTCGGCGCTGACCTTCAGCGTGAGATCGTCGCTGCCGACGAGGCCGAGTTCGGCGCGGCCCGAATAGGCGGTCTGGAACAGGAGCGACAGCGTGTTGCCGGCGGCCTCCTTGGAGGCGGTCTGGCGCAGGTCGCCGGTGCCGCCCTCCCCGGTCGCCAGCGCGGCGAACAACATGGTGTTGAGCTTGGCCGCGATAGGATTGGTCGCATCCGCGGTGGTGCCGATGCCGAGCCGGGTCAGGTTCTGCAGGGCCGAGATGGCCCCGATCGCCCCGGCAACCGGGTCGACCCACGCGCTGCCGGTCCAGACCAGGAGCCGCGCCTCGTCGGCGAGCCAGACGCGCAGGCCTGCGGCCGGCACCGTGAAGGTCCAACCGCCATCGACCCAGGTGGCGATGCGGCCGGCCTGGCCGGTCCAGGCCCCGGTCGGGCTGGCCGCGACGATGTAGCCGGCGCCCTCCGCCGGGCTTGCCGGCGGCGCGGCCAGATCGCGATCGATGACCAGCGCCTGGACCAGCCGGTCGAGCGCGGCCAGGGCCTCGTTGTGGGTGACGTGCTTCTGCGCCTGGCCGGCTTCGATCAGCGGCAGGCCGAGACGGGCGGTCGCGGTCATGGGCGTCCCTCTTCGATCGGGATGGTGGCGTGTCGGGCAATGCCGGGGCCGAGCGCCGTGCCGATCTGGGCGACGCGCAGCGTCACCGAAACCGGTGTGGCGCCGACATCGGCGATCTGGGCGGCCGCGGTCCACAGATAGGACGGCGCCGCGATCTCGATCGTCCGGACCGCGACCGGCCCGGCCAGGATCTCCAGCCGGTAGCGCTCGCTCTCCTCGCCGAGCGCCACGTCGGCCGCCGTCCAGGCGTCCGCCCCGGCGAGCCGCGAGCGGCGGATCCAGGAGAGCGTCACGTCGCCGGTGGCGCGGCTGCGCGTCGCCTTCAGCGCGCAGGGGCTCCAGGGCGTGAGCCCGCGCCCGCCGATCGTCGCCGTCACGGTGACATAGGCCGCATCGTCATAGCCGCGCGGCTCGGGGCCGACCTTCAGCGTCACGTCGCGGCCGACATCGTCGCGCGCCGTCGGCAGGGCGACGACGCGGGCATCGAGCAGCACGAAGGCGCTGCCGGCCGGCGCGCCCGCCGCCCAGGCATCCTCCGAGCCGCCCTGGACGCGCAGGAGCCGGGTCAGCCGGTAGCGGCCGGCGGCGACCAGCTCGGCGCGGGCGAATTGCAGCACCTCCCAGAGGCCGCCGGCATGGCGCACCGCCGCCAGATTGGCGCCGGCCAGCACCTCGTCGTCTTCGTGGGCGGCGAGCGAGCCGGACTGGAGATCGACCAGCAGACCCGGGCCGTCGTCCCATAGCCCGACCGGCCCGGGTGCCAGCGCCTCGGCGAGCGTGCCGAGCGTCGCCGGCGCCTCGATGGTGCCGATCGACGCAAAGCTGGCCGTGCCGGTCTTGCGCCAGATCGCCAGTGCACCCGGCCAGGGCGAGACGGCGGCGGCGATGAAGGCGCGATCGGGCCGCTCGTCGGCCGCCCCATGGGCGATGTCCAGCACATGCACGATGGGCGCCCCCCAGGCGGCGGCATCCTCGGCATTGTCGAGCCGGCCGGCACTGCGCTGCGGGCTGTAGAGATCGCGGTCGACCCGGCGCGCCTCGATGGTGCGCACGCCGCCGTCCTCGATCCGCTCGACGATCACATCCATCGTTCGGTCGCCGGCCTCGAAGGCCAGGATATCGCCCGGCTCGACCGCGATCCGGTCCGGCCCGAGCGCGAAGCCGCAGCTCTCCCGGCCCGACCAGACATCCTGCAGCCAGGTCTCCGCCAAACCCGCCGCCACGTCGACCGGCAGCACCACCGGCAGGTCGGCCCGCGTCTCGCGCCGGCTCGCCTCGGTCAGCCGGTGCGAGGCCACCGTGGTGCGCCGGAAATCGCGCAGGGCATCCGACACCGTCACGTCGATGCCGCCCGGCAGGTCGCCGGCCTCCGCGCGCAGCCGCTCGACGAGCGGCCGGTCAATGCGGTCGACCAGATCGTCGCGGCCGAGGCTGCCGTCGCGCCGCCGCGCCCGGCCGGCGAAGCGGACATGCGTGCCGGCATCGTGGGCATCGACCTGGAAGGCGGCGAGCAACGGTTCCAGCGCCTGGCGCGGCGCCATCCGATCGTCGATCACGAAACCGTCGACATGGCCCGGCACCGCCCTTGTGGCGACCGCCGCGAAGCCGGTATCGGCCAGCACGGCCCGGATCAGCCCGTCGAGGCTGGTCCCGCCGAGCCGGCCGGTCAGCCAATGGCCGGTCGGCCAGGCGGCCGCATCGGCCCAGACGCCGGCGAGCGCCGGGAAGTGCGGAAAGGGCCGTGCGTCCCAGGTCCAGAACTGCAGGCCGCCGGGATCGACCATGCGCCGCCCGTCGAGCTCAGAGACCGGGTTGTGGGCGGCCTCGAAATCCGGATGGTCCGGATCGAAGCGCGCCAGCACGGCCTCCAGCATGCGGCGCTGCATCAGGTCGTCGCGGCCGCCGCGCGAGAAATGCGGCAGCCCGGCCTCGGTGGATTTGGCATCCGGAAACATGTTCGGCTGATTGGCGCCGAGGTCGACCGCCGGACAGCCGATCTCGACCAGCCGGAACGGCTTCGATTGCGGCAGCCAGGCCGTCGGCGTCGCACTTTCGACCCCGCCGGGGCGGTCGAAATGCGGGTTCGACCACCAGGATTTCAGGTCCTTGGGGCGGAACACCCAGGGCTTGCCGGCCGCCCCGTCGGTGATCGGCGTGCGCGTGCCGGCCTGCCGGTCCGCCGCTGAGGCATAGTACCAGTCGAACCCCTCCCCGGCGCCGAAGCCGGCGGCCAGCGCGCCGAGATCGTGCGGCGTGTCGGCGGCATCCGCGTCCGGGCCGCCGCCATGGCGCCAGTCGGCGAGCGGCCAATAGGCGTCGATGCCGACGAAATCGACATCCGGGCTGGCCCAGAACGGATCGAGATGGAAATGCACGTCGCCGGACCCGTCGGCCGGCTGGTGGCCGAACCATTCCGACCAGTCCGCCCCGTAGGAGACCGCCGTCGCGCTGCCGAGCACGGCCTTCACGTCCGCGGCGAGCGCCGTCAGCGCCGCCACGAACGGATAGGTGCCCGGCGCGGATCGGACCGTGCTCAGCCCGCGCAGCTCCGAGCCGATCAGGAAGGTGTCGACCCCGCCGGCGATCGACGCGAGTTTCGCATAGTGCAGGATCATCCGCCGGAACGACCATTCCGCCGGCCCGTCATAGGCGACCGCCTCGTCGTCCGCGTCGAAATCGCCGACCGCCGCCGTACCGACGAAGGCCGCGACCTGCGTGGCCGCAGCCCCCGTGCCGTCCGGACTGCCGATCTGGCCGGCGGCGGGGTGGCAGGTGATCCGCCCGCGCCACGGATAGGCCGGCTGCTCGGCCGCGCCGGCCGGATCGGGCAATCCGTTGCCGGCCGGAATGTCCATGGTCAGGAAGGGATAGAGGCAGACCTTGAGCCCGCGCGCCCGGATCGCCCGGATCGCGGCGACGACCGACTCGTCCGACGGCGTGCCGCCGAAGGCCGCCTTGCCGTCGACACGGCTGACGACGGCTGCGTCGGCGCGCGTCAGCCCGGCGACCGACCAGACGCCGTTGCCGCCCTTGTCGGCGGCCTCGACGGCCGGCCTCACCCGGCAGAGGCCGGCGCGCAGATCGTCGCCGAACCAGGACACCACCAGCGCGACCGTCTCCAGCTTCGGGCAGAGCGCCTGCAACTCGTCGAGCGAGGCTTCCAGATCGGTGATGCCGAGGCTCGAATGGGCATTCTCGCGCACCCACCCGGCCGCGCCGAGCCCGCCCAGCAGGCTGGCGGTGTGGTAGCCGAACTCGGTCGTGCCCGGGATCACCGTGACGGCGCGGATCAGCGGCTCCAGCCGGTCGACCACCCGGATCACCTCGAAGGCGAGTTGCGGGATGCGGTTGCCGAATTTCTTCAGCGCCATGCGCTCGAACACCGCCATCGCCACGCCGCGATAGGCCGGCGCCCCGCCCGGCTGGCGGGCGAGGATCAGCGGATCGGCCGCCTGATCCTCGGCCCCGAGATGGAACCGGATCGCATAGTCCTGCTGGTCGAGCTCGACCCCGTCGGCCCAGATGCGGCCGATCCGGTGGACCGGCCCCTCGCAGATCGCGACCGCGAAATTGGCGAAATAGCTGTAGGTGGTCAGCGTCGGCCCGCCCTTGCCGCCGGTCGACTGCTCGGTCGAGGTCTCCTCGTAGCGCGTCGCCCAGACGATCTCGCCGGTCAGGCGCACGCGGCCGTAGACGCGCGGGATCGCCTTGCCCTCGGTCGAGGTCTGGATGTCCAGATCCGACAGGCGCGGACCCTTCAGGTCGGGCAGCGTCGAGCGGATCAGCGCCCGGTCGATCAGCGCGCCGGCGATCGCGCCGAGCGCCCGGCCCGCGATCGCGCCGGCCGGCCCGAGCGAGGCGCCGAGCGTCTGCCCGGCGGCGGAAAGCAGGATTGTGGCCATCAGTCGGTCGCTCCCGGAAAGGCGAAGACATGGGCGACGTGCCGCCGCCACCAGGGCCCGAGCGGGCTCTCGACGACGGCCGCGCCCTCATAGGCATGCAGGAACCTGTCCGGCCCGGTCAGGATGCCGGCATGCTTGGCCGGCAGGTGCGGCCGCCAGCGGATCAGGATCACGTCCCCGGCCCGCATCGCCGCCGTCTCGACCGGCACCAGATGGCGCGCCGCGGCCTCCGCGAAGGCCTCCCGCCCGCCCGCCTCCGCCCAGTCGCGCGCATAGGCCGGCGGCGCCTCCGGCTCCGGCCCGATCACCTCGCGCCACACCCCGCGAATGAGCCCGAGACAATCCGCCCCGACGCCCTTCAGCGATGCCTGATGCCGATACGGCGTCCCGACCCAGGACCGCGCCACCGCCACGATCCGCTCCCGCGCCACACCCGCCATCGACGTCCTCCGTTGCCGAAACTCTCGCACTGATTGCCGCGCGATCCGGACAGCCGCGGCCCGGATCGCCTGCAGGGCGGCGCGCCTCCCGATTTTCCTGCCCAGGCGAAAGCCGACGCATCGCCTGGCTTTTCGTCAGGCGGCGGGAAGGCGGTTCGCGGCCGGTCTGTGGCGGGAGCGCAGGCGCGCCGTCCGGCGGGAGCCGGGCAGCCTCTCTTCCCCGCACTCTCGATGTGCATTACGAAGAGGCGATCGCGCAGCCGACGCGCGTCCTCACTCGCCTCGAAGACGTCATCGGGCTCGCTTGGGATTCGAGGCAACCTGACGGGTCCGCAGCAGCCGCATCCGCCTTGCCGGAGGCACAGACATCCCATGGATCGGCCGACCGAAAGCGGCCGCGGTGCGGCGCGAAGCCGTCGCGCAGCCGCGGCACCCTCCCGAAGCTGCAGGCATCGTGGCGCCGGCGACGGCAATCGTCCGTGGCCGATGTCCGAAGGCCGCGGCCATCCCGTTGACGATCTGCGAAGGTTGACCGATGCCGTATAGCTCAATCGCCGGCAAGAGCTGGATTGGTTCCAAAATCGCCGCGGCGGGCACGGTGCGCCGCATCCTCGACGTCGGTGTGGGCGTCGGTCGCTACTCCTCGCTCTTCAGAGAGCGGCACCCGGATGCCGAGTGGGTCGGCGTGGAGATCTGGGCGCCCTATGTCGAGCAGTTCGGACTTGCGCAGAAATATGATCAGCTGATCATTTCCGATGTCCGCTGGGTCGATCTCGCTCGCCTCGGCCTTTTCGATGTCTGTTTCTGCGGCGATGTTCTTGAACACATGTCGGCTTCGGACGCACAACAGCTCGTCGAGAGGCTGCTCCCGCGTTGCCGGCTCTTGTTCATATCCATCCCCCTGGGCTTCTGTCCGCAGGGCTCGGTGTTCGACAACCCGTTCGAGCGCCATGTCGTCGAGGACTATTCCGACGAGCGCATCCGGGACTACTTTCCGGCGGTCGTGGACGGCGCGGTCGAGACGCGTGGCGCCTGGACCATCGGCACCTATGCGCTGAGCGGGGACGCCGAGACGATCGCGGCCCTGCATGCCCTCCGGGTGGACGACCGTTCCGAACCGCCTGACGCGCACGCGGGGCAGTCTTAATCAGCCGAACCCAAAATGGGACAAACGACCCGCCTTGCCTTCCTGTGAGCGCGCCTGTTGCGTGGCATGCGAACGCATTCGGTAGCGTCGTTGTGAACAGTGACGGAGTCGTCGGTGGTTTCCGCAGTCGCCATTCTCTGTGCACGCAACGAGCGAGACCATGCTCTGCGCGCCATCCAACTTTTGATTGAGAACGCCATCGACGTCATTCTCATTGATCACGATTCGGCCGATGGCACCCGGGCCGCTGCGGCGCGCCATCTGGGTCGGGGCTTGCTGTCGATCGAACACCAGCCCTGGCGCGGGTCGTTTTCGCTGACGGATCAGCTCAGGATGAAGGCGGAACTCGGCCGGCAAGTGCCCCATGACTGGATCGTGCATGTCGACGCCGATGAATGGCTCTCCTCACCGCATCCCGGCCAGACCCTGCTGGAGGGAATTTCCGCAGCCGACGAGGCGGGAGCCAACGCGATCAATTTCGATGAGTTCGTGTTTGTGCCGACGGGCCTGCAACACTTCGATGCAGGAACCTGCCACGAGGAGATGCTTCAGTATTACTTCTTTCAACCATCCTATCCGCGCCTCATGCGCGCCTGGAAACGCAGTGCAGGTCTCGACAACCAGACGAGAGCCGGCCACAAGCTGACCGGCGCCGCCCTGCGTCTTCATTCGGAAGATTTCATCCTGCGCCATTACATCGTCCTGAGCGCTCGGCACGCGCAAGACAAATATCTCGGACGCAACTTCTCCGAGGAAGACAGGCTCAAGGGCTGGCACCGCAGTCGTACCCAGTTTCGACTCGAGGACCTGCAGCTGCCTTCGGCTGGCGAACTGCATCGCCTTCCGCATTGGACATCGAAAGACTTCACCAAGGCGACGCCAAGGACGGCGCATTTCTGGAGCTGGCCGAAGGCGTGACGGCTAAGCCGGCGCCACAGGGCGGCGGTCGCGTCCGAACTTTCCCGAAGGGAGGCGGCCCCTCCGTCCCCGTCGAACCGGCCCGCCCCGACCGGTCGTGACCGGCCGGGATGCGGCAGCTGCCGACCCCGCACCAGCGGCGGACCGCCGGACACCGGTCATTTCACCAGCGCCTTGCCGTCGTTGGGCAGCCGCGACCGGCCCGGATGGGCGAGCACAAAGTCGTTGCCGGGGATGTGGGGGAAGCCGCGGAAATTGAGGGCGTTGTCGAAGCGGTCGCGGCAGGTGGCGAAGCGCTTGTCGCAGCCGGCGGTGACCGTGAAGCCGTCTCCGGGGGCGATCGTCGCAGCCATCGGCTGCCAGAGTTCGAGCGTGGCGAGACCCGCGGCGAGGTCGTGAAACTTGACCTCGACGGCGCGGCCGGTATTGGCGCCGCCGGTGAAGACGAGTTGGCCGCGGTCGAACAGGCCAGCCGCAAAAATGGCGAGCCCGGAGGCGGTCAGGCTGCGCGGGCTCGATGCCGCGACGACCGTGCCGGTGCCGCGCCAGGCCGGCGCGGCGAGATCGATGCCGCAGCGCGCGTCGCCGAGGGCGGCGTCGCAGCGATGGCCGTAGAGCCGCCCGCGCGGCTGGTCGAGTTCGGCGGCGAGCCCGCGCAATTCGGCTCGGAAGGCGCCGTCGCGCTCGACGATCTCGCCGATGGTGGCGATCCGCAGCACGACATGCTCGGCCGGATCGCGCCAGTCGACCCGGGTCACCGTCACGCGCGCCCCGTCATAGAACCCGGCGGCGATGTCGGCTTCCGCGATCGCCGCCGAGGCCAGCGCGCCTGAGACCTCGGCGCCGCCGACCGCAAGTCCCGCGGCGGCCACGTCCTCGCTCGAGCCGAGCCCGCTCGCCGCCTCGTGGACAACGCCGTCGAGCGTGATCGGCCGGTCGTGGTCGGTGAAGCCGAGCCGGACGCCGTCGCGCCGGGTCAGGGTCCAGCAGGTGGCGAGGGTCGTCGCCGGGCTGGCGACATGGGCGGCAAGGCCGGCGGAGAGCGTCTTCACGGGCGAATCTCCACCAGCGGCACGGACGGGACCTGGCCGGCCAGGAAGCCGGCGACATCGATGTCGAGTGTGTCGGTGTCGAAGCGCACCGGCACATGGAAGCGGAACCCGGCCGTGACCGTCGCGCCGTCCGCCGGGATGGACGCGGGCGAGAAGGTGATGAGGCCGGTCGTGATATCGACCGTGAAATGCACCCCTTCGGTCTGTTCGACCCCGCCGACGGCAACACGGACCGAACCCGCCACCGGCTTGGCGATCGACCGGATCCAGGCCGCCTCGCCCGTTCCGTAGGTCTTGGCGAGCACGAAGACGGCTAACGCGCCGGTCCCGATGCCGATCGCCTGATCGAGCGGGCCCGGCAGGCCTGACGGCAGGCAGGAGCGGTCGTCGAGGCCGTCGCGGAAGCGGAAGCCGATCAGCCGGCCGCGGCGGGCCTCGAAGAAGGCGACCAGTTCGGCGAGATCGTCGAGGCTGCGCAGTCCCGTGCCGGCATCGTAGCGGCGGCGCGAATCGGCCCAGCGCTGGTTGCGGGATTCGAAGCCGGAGGCGAGCGGAACAATGTCGGTGCGCCGCTCCGGCCCGCCGCTCGCCCCGAAGGCGACCGGCGCCGGGAACAGCACCTCGTGGAAGGCGACTGGCGCCGTCATGGGCAAACTCCGCGTCTGATTTGATCTTCCTCAACGCCCGCCGCATTCCGCCGGGCTATCGATCGACCATCGACACCGCGCCCCGGCGCAGCCCTCGGGCGGCAGCGGGTGGGCCTCAAGACCAGCGCCGCGTCCGGATCCCGTGAAGGGCCGGAGACAAGCGGCCCCAAGGGAGAGCCGATGACGCATACGCACAATGAACTGGCGGACCAGCTGCCCGACTTTGCCGACCGGATCCACGAACTGAAGCAGTCGGATCGGCATTTCGCCCGCCTCGCGGACGAATATCACGAGCTGAACCGCCAGGTTCATCGCATGGAAACCAATATCGAGCCGGCAGCCGACGAAGAGATCGAAAAGGCCAAGAAGCAGCGGCTGAAACTGCTCGACGAAATCCAGTCGATGCTGAGCGCTTCCCCTGCATCCTGAGCGCCGGGATCGACCGAAGACGAGAGATTGACGCGTTCGGGAGAAGCGGGGCGACTTCACTCGAAGCCGTCCCGTGATCCGAACACACCGGTGCCAGAGCCCCTCCTCGTTTGGCCCGGTGTTACAGCCCGCGCCGTCCCCGTCCGACGGCGCGGGCTAATTTCGTTGCGACGAGCCCCTCCGAGCGGCGGAAGCCCTCGATGTCCGGGGTCTCGATATGGACCGTCACCGAGACCGGGGCGGCGCCACCCGCCGCCGCGACGCCGAGCCGGCCATCCGGGCCGCGCCTGAGCGGCATGATCGCTTCCGCGCCGGCCTCGCCCATCAGCCCGGTGCGCCCGCCGGCAAGCGGGAAATAGGTCGGCCGCGACACGATCCCGCCGGCCGCGAAGGGCATCACCTGTCCGCCATCGAGGACGCCGCCGAGCCGGAATCCGGTCGCCGGCTTGAACAGGCTCGACACCGTGCTTTCCAGCCCCGACGTGATGCCGCCGGTGATCGGCGACAGCGCGCGCGCCAGCGAGGCGTCGGACATCTGATAGGCGATGCCGCGCAGTACCGAATCGAGCTCGCGCCCCTGGATCACCGCGCCGCGGAAGGCCGAGGAGAGCGCCAGCCCGAAGCTGCGCGACAGGGTGCCGAGCTCGCCGAGCGTGCCGGCGATCTGGTCGGAGGTGGCGGCGACATCGCCGAGGCTGTCGGTCATCGGATCGGTTCTCCGCGAAAAGGGGGATGGCGGCCGCCCGGGAAGGAAGACGGCCGCCATCCGGGCCGCCCGAGCGGGCGGGGCTCCGGTCGTTGAACCGGCGCACGGGCGGCAAGGCGAATCGTCAGGCGGAGCTCCGGTCGGGTATAGGGGACGGGGCCGCGGGATCGGGGACGCGGAGAACCAGGCCCCGGCGTTCAGGGATGCGGAGAATGGGATCCCGGATCCAAGCCCGGACAGCCAGGCCACGGGATCGAACACCCCCTTTGCACAGCCCATCAACGGGTTATCCCCTTCTCCCCCCAGGGGGCAAAGGGGATGGAGCCGAGAGATCGGTGGCCGACTTTTTCACGATCCATCAACGGGTTATCTCCTTCTCCCTCCGAAGGGGGGAGAAGGTGCCCGAAGGGCGGATGAGGGGGACGATCCCGCGTCAATTCGATCAGGCCGCGATGGGACTGCGATCATGCCGCAGTCCAAACCGCCGCTTCCGAGGCTGCTGCAGCCTCCGGCCCCCTCATCCCGCCTTCGGCGACCTTCTCCCCCTTGCAGGGGGCGAAGGGGATGGAGCCGAGAGATCGGGGTCGGCTTTTTCACGATCCATCAACGGGTTATTCCCTTCTCCCTCCGAAGGGGGGAGAAGGTGCCCGAAGGGCGGATGAGGGGGACGATCGCGCGTCAATTCGATCAGGCCGCGGTCGGGACCGCTGGTTCCAAGGATGCCGCGGCATCGCACCCCCTCATCCCGCCTTCGGCGACCTTCTCCCCCTTGCAGGGGGCGAAGGGGATGGAGCCGAGAGATCGGCGGCCGGCTTTTTCACGATCCATCAACGGGTTGCTCCCTTCTCCCTCCGAAGGGGGGAGAAGGTGCCCGAAGGGCGGATGAGGGGGACGATCGCGCGTCAATTCGATCAGGCCGCG
>NZ_JAHHZF010000004.1:340780-490174 GCF_018729455.1 Prosthecodimorpha staleyi
CCCGGGCCGGGGCGGGGGCCGGGCGGCCGGCGGCGAGACGACGAGCCGCACGACCGGGGGCACGCCCGCATCGGCCGCGCCGGGTCGATCGAGACCGGGCACGGGGCGATGCGGCGGGAGCTCGGCCATTCTTCGGCGCGTCGCGCTCATGACCGTCAGAACCGGACGGTCGCGTTGACAGCGAAGGTACGGCCGGGCGAGCGATAGAGTTCCAGCTGGGTGTTGGTCGCGAGCAGGCCGGCCACATCGCGGGCGTTGAAGTAGCTGCGGTCGAAGATGTTCATGACGCCGAAATTGAGCGAGAAGTTCTTGTTCGGCTCCCAGCTGGCGAAGGCGTCGACGACCGAGTAGCCGCCCGGCTTGAACACCGTCGGGTCGCTGACGCGGTCCTTGCCGGCGACGCCCTTGATGCGCGCCTCCAGCCGCCAGCTCTCGTCCGGGCTCCAGCGCAGGGCTGCGACGGCCGTCAGCGGATCGACCGAGTCGATGCCCTTGTGGGTCTCCTCGTTGGTGCCGTAGGCATAGGCGACGGCGCCGAACAGCGACCAGTCCTTGCGGACCTTCCACTCGCCGCGCGCTTCGGCACCCTTGATCGTGACGCGGTTGACGTTGCGGTATTGATACTGGATCAGCCCGCCCGAGCTGGTGCCGACGATCTCGGTATCGATGAAGTCGCGGTAGAGATTGTAGAACCCGGTCAGCTGGAAGCTCGAGCCGTCGTCGAGCTTTCCGCGCAGGCCGGCCTCGAAGCCGTCGCTGGTCTCCGGCTTCAGGTTCCCGTTGGGCAGGATCTCGTAGCCGTAGAGCGGGTTCGAATAGGCGAAGTTGGCATTGTCGTAGGGCGGCGCCCGGAAGCCATGCGCATACTGGGCGACGAGCCGGAGCTGGTCGTTCAGGTCATAGGTCGCGCCGAGCTTCGGCGAGATGGCGAACTCGGTCTGCTCCTTGACCTTGAACCCGGCGGCATTGCCGGCGGCGAAGGCCTGATCGGGCTGCGGGTCGAGATGGTAGACGTCGAACCGAACGGCCGGGATCAGCCGGAAGGCGCCGTAGCGGGCGACATCCTGCACATAGGCGGCCGCCTTGGTGGTGCGGGTATCCGGGAACTGCTTGTTCGGATAGGTCTCGCCGGCGATCACGTTGGTGGTCGTGCCGGTGGTGAGATTGGTCTCGGTGCGCTTGCGCAACCGCGAGGTCTCGGTCGAGGTGAAGCTCGCCCCGTAGGTCAGGTCGTGGTCGAAGCCCCAGAACGTGCGGCTGAGCGAGGCCTGCGCGTCGGCGCCGACGATATCCTGATGGAAGGCGCCGCTGGTCCAGCGGTAGCGGTTCGGCGAGGTGGCGCCGCTGACGCCGCGATACTGCTTGCTGATCTCGGTCCGGTCGACACCAGTATAGAAGACATTGGCCTTGACGTCGTCGGCGAACCACTGGTCGATCGTCTTCGACCATTCGAGGCTGACGCGCTTGCGGTCGGTCGTGTCGATGCCGTCGCTGTCGAAGACCGAGGTCGTCCCGATAACACGATCGGTCAGGATTTCCGTCGTCGTACGCTTGTGGAAGCTCTCGAAGGTCAGCTTGGCGATGCCGGTGTCCGGCGTGCCGAAGACGAACTTGGCGAGCACGTTATCGAGCGTCTGGTCCTGCGGATTGGGCTTCATCGAGCCGTTCGGGCGCAATTCCTCGCCGACCCGGCGGGTATAGATCACCATGCCCTCGACCGGCCCGGAACGCCCGGCGACGGTGGTGGTGCCGGCGATCGAGTGATCGGCGGAATCGTAGGCGGCCTTGAAGCCGATATACCAATCCTTCTCGAAGATGCGCAGGAAGTCCGACGGATCCTTGGTGACGAAGGAAACCACGCCGCCGATCGCATCGCTGCCGTAGAGCGCGGAGGCCGGCCCGCGCACGATCTCGACCGACTTCAGTGAGTCGAAATCGACATAGTCGCGCGTATAGGTGCCGGGCCCGATCAGGATCGACGGGGCATCGGGGATTTCGACGCCGTCGATCTGCAGGCGAACACGATTCTCGCCGATGCCGCGGATGACATAGTTGGTCGTGCCGGTCCGGGTCGGCTGGTTGCCGACCGCAACGCCGGGCTCGTCGAAGACCAGATCCTGCGGCCGCTTGATCTGCTTGGCGTCGATGTCGCCGGACTTCTTCACGGAGACCGTCGAAGGCGTGTCCCAGAGTTTGGTCGGCTCGCGTTCCGCCGAGACGGTGATCTCGTCGAACCCATTATAATTGTTTGAGGATTCCGCCTGAGCGTCGGCGGACGCAGCCAGACCCGAGATTGCGGTGCCCGCCAGCAAGGCGAGCCGCAACGGTGTTACGGCACGTCGGAAGGATCGAAACATCATACCAGCCCCATCGGATGTCGGCTGGCTGGAAGCATCCCGCTTCTGGCTGGCGTCGTTGAGTGTTCGAACGGGCAATTCACCCGCCTGCTTGACAATGCGATAACGAGACCGAATAAATCCGTCAAGCCTCTCTGTAGATGCACTGAATTATACGAATTCCAAACTACAAGAACTGAACAATGACTCGACGTTCTGTAGTTTTGAATTCCTCAAAATCGAAATTCACGCCGACGACAAGGACTCGACTGTGCCAGTACAAGAGCCCCCTGCCCGGCAGCCGTCATCGACAGCCTCCGTGCCCCGCCCGGAGGCCGACCGCGGCCTGCCGACCTTCGATTCCCGCGAACTGGTCGGTATCGGCCGCGAAGCCGTGATCCTGCACGAGGGCCAGGCCTATCGCCTGCGCATCACCAGCAACCGCAAACTGATCCTGACCAAATGACCCGCTCCCTGCGCCTCGCGATCGCCCTGGTTACCCTTCTCGCCGGTGCGATGCCGGATCCGGCCGCCGCGGTCGACCTCGCCGACACGCCAATCGTTTCGGTCGGAGGGGCCGTGACCGAGATCATCGCCAGTCTCGGTGCAGCCGAGCGCATCCGCGCGGTCGACACCACCAGCACATATCCGGCGGCCGCGGTCGCCGGCAAACCCAATGTCGGCTACATGCGGCAGCTGTCCGCCGAGGGCATCCTGGCGCTCGGGCCGGTGCGGGTGATCGCGGTCGAAGGCGCCGGACCGCCCGACGTGCTGAAACTGCTCGCCGAGGCCGGCGTGAAGATCGACCGGGTCGCCGACGAACCGAGCCCGGCCGGCCTGCTGGCGAAGGTGCGGTCGATCTCGGCTTTGGTCGGGCGCAAGACCGAGGGCGAGGCGCTGACGGCCGAGATCGAGGCGGGCTTTGCGGCCCTGGCGCGGGAACGCGCGATGCGAACCGCCCATCCGCGGGTGCTGTTCGTCATCGCGCTACAGAACGGACGGCCGATGGCGGCCGGCGCGAAGTCTGCGGCCGCCGCCATGATGCTGCTCGCCGGTGCCGACAACGCCGTCTCGGGTTTCGACGGCTACAAGCCGCTCTCCGACGAGGCGATCGTCGCAGCCGCGCCGGACGCGGTCGTCTTCATGGACCGCCCCGGCCTGACCGCCGCCGACCTGCTCGCCCTGCCGGCCATCGCGGCGACGCCGGCCGGTCGCAGAAACGCGGTCTTCGGCATGGACGGGCTCTACCTGCTCGGCTTCGGTCCGCGCACCCCGGCCGCCGCCCGCGACCTGATGGCGGCGCTCGACCGGCATCTTGCCGGGGCGTCGAAGTGAGCGCGGCGGGGACTGTCGCCGTCGCCGACCTGACCCGGGCGCGCCGCCGGACCGGCCGGATCGCGCTGATCGGACTCGGCCTGCTCGCGGCCGCCGCCCTGGTGCTGTCGCTCGGCACCGGGCCGCTCGCCATCGCGCCGGACCGCGTCGTCGCCATCCTGGCCGAAGCCGCCACCGGGCGGGTCGTCCCGGGAACCGATTCCGCCGTGGTGCTGGCGGTCCGGCTGCCGCGGACGCTCGCCGCACTTCTGGCCGGCGGCGCCCTCGGCGTCGCGGGTGCCCTGATGCAGGGACTTTTCCGCAATCCGCTGGCCGATCCGGGGCTGGTCGGCGTCTCGGCCGGCGCCGGACTCGCCGCGGCCCTGGTCATCGTACTCGGTGACCGCCTGGTCGGCGCATCAGCATTACCGGCCATGGCGCTGCCCTTCGGCGCCTTCCTGGGCGGGCTCGCGACCACCGCCCTCCTCTACGCGGTCGCTACGCGCGAGGGGCGGACTTCGGTGACCATCCTCCTGCTGGCCGGTATCGCGGTCTCGGCGCTGGCCGGCGCCGGAACGGGAATCCTGGTCTATCTGAGCGACGATCGGCAATTGCGCGACCTGACCTTCTGGTCGCTCGGCTCCTTCGGCGGCACCACCTGGTCCAAACTCGCCGCGACCGGCCCGCTGCTGGCCCTGGCGCTACTCGGCGCCCTGACACTGGCCCGCGCGCTCGACGCGCTCGTGCTCGGCGAGGCCGAGGCGCAGCATCTCGGCATCCCGGTCGAGCGGATGAAGGCCGCAGCTGTCGTGCTGACGGCACTGGCGGTCGGGGCCGCCGTCGCCACCGCCGGAGTGATCGGTTTCGTCGGCATCGTGGTGCCGCATCTGGTCCGCCTGATCGTCGGCCCGGCCCATGGCCGCGTTCTGCCCGCCTCCGCTTTGCTCGGCGCGGCTTTACTGGCCGGGGCGGACACGATCGCGCGCATCATCGTGGCACCGGCCGAACTGCCGATCGGCATCGTCACCGCCCTGATCGGTGCGCCGGTCTTCCTGCATCTGCTGATCGGCCGCGGGACCCGGCTCGCATGACGCCCATTCTGGACATGAACGGCATCACGGTCACGATCGGCGGCCGCAATCTCATCGAGGATGTCTCGCTCACCTGCATGGCGGGCACGCTGACCGGCGTCGTAGGCGCCAACGGGGCCGGCAAGTCGACCCTGATGGCGGTCGCCGCCGGTACGCTCAAGCCGCGCCGCGGGTCGGTCGCGATCGACGGCCGCCCACTCGGACAGTGGCGGCTGGCGGCGCTCGCCGACAAGCGGGCCGTATTGATCCAGAGCGATGCGCTCGCCTTTCCGTTCGCGGTGCACGAGGTGGTGCAACTCGGCATGGACGGGCGCGGCCGCGGCCTGACCGAACGCCGGCGGCTCGCCATCCTGGAACGCGCCCTCAGCGTCGCCGATGCCATCCATCTGGCCGCGCGGCTCTATCCGACCCTGTCCGGCGGCGAGCGCCAGCGCGTCCGCCTCGCCCGCATTCTCGCCCAGCTCGAAGCCGGCCGCACCGTCCACGACCGGCAGCTACTGATCCTCGACGAGCCGCTGGCCGGGCTCGACCTGAAGCATCAGGTCGCCGCGATGGCGGCCGCGCGCGCCTTCGCGGACGAGGGGCATGCGGTCCTGGCCGTGGTCCACGACCTCTGGGCGGCCGGGCATTATTCCGACTGCGTTCTGGCCCTTCAGAACGGCCGGGCGGCCGAATTCGGCTCGCCAGAGACGGTTCTGGCGCCCGAGCGGGTGCGCACGCTGTTCGACCTACCGCCCGGGACGGCGGTCGAGGCCTATCTGACGGCGGCGCGCGATGCGGCCGGCCGGCGGCCTCCACAAGCCGGTTCGGAACGCAACCCCGCCGACTGAAGTCCTGCCGGTGGCCGGAGCGACGCCGCGCGCGTCGATCCGGTCAGCCTGGTGCCCTGACCCCGCCCAGGAACCGGGCCGGGTGGCGCAAGGCGGGATCGAACGGCGAAAGGCGGCGACCGATCGCCTCGGCTTCGCGGTTGAGCAGTTCGACCACCTTGGCACGCCGTTCCGCCGTCAACCGCTCGGTCAGTGTACCGACCGACAGGGCGGCGACGACCCGCCGTGTGGTATCGAAGATCGGCACGGCAACGCCGATCATGCCGGTCAGCAGTCCGTAGTCGGTCGCCGCATGACCGCTGGCCAGGACCTTCTCGATCTCGGTGCGCAGGAAGGCTTCATCGATCGGACCGCGATCGATCAGGCGTGGCAGGTTGAATCGGATCACCTCCTCACGCTCGTCCGGCGGCAGATAGGCCAGAATGACCAGCGAGCCCTGGCCCATGCCGAGGGGGATGCGCCCGCCGATATCTCCGGTGAAACTGCGGATCGGGAAAGGACCGTCGGCGCGGTCGAGGCAGACGACGTTCAGGCCGGACCGCACCAGCAGGAAGATCGTGTCGTTGAGCGTCGCCGAGAGCCTGAGCAATGCGGGCCGGCAGATGTCGCGCAGATTGTCGGCGGTCTCCGCCCGCGCGGCGATCGAAAAGAAATCGAGCCCGACGCGGTAGCGCCGGTCGGCCGTGCGTTCGACGAAGCCCTCCGCGGTCAGGTCGCGGGCCAGCCGGTGAGCGGTCGCTTCGGTCTCTCCGGCCAGACGGGCGAGATCGGACAGCCGCATCCCGTCCGGCGGCGCACCGGCCAGAACGCGCAGCAGGCGCAGCCCGCGCTGCAGGCTGGTCGGGCCTTTCGGCTCCTCGGCGGTTTTCTGCATTCGGAACAGACCTAGGCACGTTGCGCGAGAAATTCCGTATATCGGAATTTTTCAAAAGTTTCTTCCGCATGTCGAGAGCCGGCGTTGACTCGCCGTCGTCACGATGCCGTCATCAGGGCGATCGGATCGGGCGGTGGGCATGGACGGCGGACGCAAGGTGGCAATGATATCGGGGGCTTCGCGCGGGATCGGCGCGGAGATCGCGGCCGCGCTCGCCGAGGCCGGATATGCGCTTTCGCTCGGTGTCAGACGGCCGGAAGCCGTGCGCGACCGCTTCGGTGCGGACGGCCCCGATCTCCTGGTCCACCCCTACGAGGCGACCGATCCGGCGGCGGCCCCGGCCTGGGTGGCGGCGACGCTAGACCGCTTCGGCCGCATCGACGTGCTCGTCAACAATGCCGGCATCGCCACCTTCGTTGGCCTGGAGGACGGCGATCCGGACGAACTCGACCGGCTCTTCGCCGTCGACGTCAAGGCGCCCTTCCTGCTGATCCGGGCCGCCCTACCGGCGTTGAAGGCCTCGGGCGCCGGCCGCGTGGTCAATGTCGCTTCGCTCTCGGGCAAGCGCGTGATGGGGCTCAATGCTGGCTACCAGATGGCCAAGCATGCGGTCGTGGCGCTGACACATGCGGTGCGCCGGCTCGGCTGGGAGCACGGCATCCGCGCCACGGCGCTGTGCCCCGGCTATGTGGCGACCGACCTGACCGCAGCGGTCTCCGATCCGCCGCCGGAAGCCATGACCGACCCGAAGGATCTCGCCCGGCTGGTCGTCACCGTGGTCGGACTGCCCAACACCGCCGCCGTCGCCGAACTTCTCGTCAACTGCCGCTACGAGCACATGCTGTGACCGCCGTCCCGCCCGCCCAGCCCGCCACCGCCGACGCCGCGCCGCTGTTCCGCCGCCTGCATCCGCGCGCCGGCGCGACGGTCGCCTTCACGATCGACGGCCGGCCGGCTGCCGCTCAGGTGGGCGACCTGCTCCTGTCTGCGATCCTGCTCAACGGCGGCGCGCTGCGCCGGTTCGAGTTCGGCGAGAGCCATCGCGCCGGCTTCTGCCTGATGGGCGCCTGCCAGGATTGCTGGGTCGACCTCGCCGACGGGCGGCGCCTGCGCGCCTGCACGACGCCGGTCGAGCCCGGCATGGCGGTCGTGATCGACGGAGCCCGGCCATGACGGCACCGGCCGCTCCCCGCGTCGTGGTGATCGGAGCCGGCCCAGCCGGACTCCGGGCGGTCGAGGTGCTGGCGCGGGCCGGCTTGCGTCCCGTACTGGTCGACGAGGCGCCTCGGCCGGGCGGCCAGATCTACCGCCAGCCGCCGGTCGGTGCCGAGCGTCCGGCGGAGGCGCTCTACGGACTGGAGGCCGGCAAGGCGCGCGCCCTGCACGCGCTGCCGGCCGAACTCGGCGCCGCGATCGACTACCGCCCCGGCACGCTCGCCTGGGCGATCGAGGACAACGGCATCGACCTGCTCGGCCCCAAGGGCTTCGAGCGGCTCGACTTCGACCGCCTGATCCTGGCGACCGGCGCGATGGACCGTATCCTGCCCTTTCCGGGCTGGACCCTGCCGGGCGTGTTCACGCTGGGCGCCGCCCAGATCGCCTTGAAGGCGCAGGGCATGGCGATCGGCGCCCGGGTGGCGCTGGTCGGCGCCGGACCGCTGCTGCCGCTGATCGTGCATCAATACCGCAAGGCCGGCGCGACCGTCGTTGCCGCGCTCGACGTGACGCCCTTCACCGCCAAGGTCGCGGCGCTGCCGGGCCTGCTGGCCGAGCCCGTGACGCTCGCCAAGGGGCTCTGGTACACCGCCCGCAATGCGGTGGCCGGGCTTGCGATCCGATCCGGGGTCGACGCGATCGCCGCGCAGGGGCGCGATCGCGTCGAGGCGCTGGTTTGGCGCGACGCGAAAGGCCGCGAGCATCGCGTCGCCTGCGATGCCGTCGGGGCCTCGTTCGGGTTGCGCAGCGAGGCGCAACTCGCCGATCTCGCCAAGCTCGATTTCGTCTTCGAGCCGGTCACCCGGCAGTGGATCCCCGACCGGGACGCGGCCGGGCGGTCGAGCCGGCCGGATGTCTATCTGGCCGGCGACGGCGCCGGCATCGGCGGCGCCGATGCGGCCGAACTGCAGGGCGCCCGCGCCGCGCTGGCGCTGCTCGAGGATGTCGGGCGTCCGATCGATGCCGCGCGCGTCGCGGCGCTGGACGCACGGCTCGCCCGACAGGCGCGCTTCCGCGCGGCGCTGGAGCGGGCCTATCCGTTCCCGGCGCATCTGGTCGACGTCATCGGCGACGACGAGATCCTCTGTCGCTGCGAGGGCATCACGGCCGGTACCGTGCGCGCCGCTGCACGCGACCGCGACGCCGGCGAAATGAACCGGCTCAAGGCTCTGACCCGGCTCGGCATGGGACGTTGCCAGGGGCGGGTCTGCGGGCAGGCCGCCGCCGAGGTGCTGGCCCGCGCGCTCGATCGCGATGTCGCCGCGGTCGGCCGGCTGCGCGGCAATCCGCCGGTCAAGCCGATTCCGATCCGGGAGGCGCTGACATGAGCGAGCGGCTCGATTGCGACGTGACCGTCGTCGGCGGCGGCATCGCCGGCCTGGCGGCCGCGGTTGCCCTGCGCCAAAGCGGCCTGAGCGTGACGGTGCTGGAAAAGCGCCTCTGCGGCGCCGGAGCGAGCGGCGTCAATTTCGGCGGCGTGCGCCAGCAGGGCCGCGAACTGGTCGAACTGCCGCTCGCCGCACGGTCGCGCAGGCTGTGGGACGGGCTCAATGCCTTTCTCGGCGAGGATGTCGAGTTCGAGGCGACCGGGCACATCAAGCTGGCGCGGTCCGAGGCCGACCTCGCCGAACTCGAGCGCTATGCGAAGAATGCCGCCGAGTGGGGGCTGGAACTGACCATGCTCGGGCCGAATGCGGTGCGCGACGCACTGCCCTGGCTCGGCGAGAAGGTGGTCGGCGCCTCGCTCTCGCCGACCGACGGTCAGGCCAATCCGCGCGTCGTCGGCCCCGCCTATGCGCGTCTCGCCCGCCGGCTCGGCGTCGACATCCGCGAGATGACCGCGGTCGTCGCTGCGGCCCGATCCGGGACGGACCGCTTCACGGTGGAAGCAGCCGGGCTGACGGTCACCAGCCGGCATCTCATCAACACCGCAGGCGCCGGCGGCGGGCTTCTGGCCGCCGCCTTCGGCGAGGCTGCGCCGGTGACGCCGCTCAATCCCAACATGCTGGTCACCGAGCCGTTGCCCTATTTCGTCGAGCGCTCGATCGGCGTGGTCGGCGGCGATGTCTATGTTCGGCAGATCCGACGCGGCAATGTCATCTTCGGCGGCGGCTCCGGAT
This sequence comes from Prosthecodimorpha staleyi, assembly GCF_018729455.1. Classification (NCBI taxonomy): domain Bacteria; kingdom Pseudomonadati; phylum Pseudomonadota; class Alphaproteobacteria; order Hyphomicrobiales; family Ancalomicrobiaceae; genus Prosthecodimorpha; species Prosthecodimorpha staleyi. The sequence goes on from NZ_JAHHZF010000004.1 coordinate 350,561, forward strand.
GGCATGATGCCGAAAAGGGTCTCGCACGCCCCGTGACGGAACAGTCGATCGGTGGGATGCTGCGCACGCTGCAGCTGGTCCCCGGTCTGACCCATGCCCAGGTGATCCGCAGCTGGAGCGGCGTCGACGGCCAGATGCCGGACCACATCCCGGTGATCGGGCCGTCCTCGACGACGCCGGGGCTGGTCCATGCCTTCGGCTTTTCCGGCCACGGCTTCCAGCTGGGGCCGGTGGTCGGACTGATCCTCTCGGAGCTGGTCCTGTCGGGCCGCACCGAAAGCCCAATCGCGCCCTTCCGCATCGAGCGCTTCGCCGGATGGGACGGCGCGGCGCCGGCGAGTGGGCCGGTGCATACGGAACACTGATATCTGCCGGGGCGGCATCCAGCCGGGCCGGAAGACCGAGAACGACGGCCGATCACGGTCGCGAGACAGGAGAGCACCGATGAAGCGACATATCCTTGCCGCCACTGCCGCCGCATTCCTCATGGGCGTGGCGTTGCCGGCTTCGGCCGAATCCGTCCTGACCGTCGGCATGGCCGCTGCCGATATCGGCCAGCTCGATCCGCACCGCGCCACCACCACTCAGGACAAGCCGGTCGTCTCCTGGATGTTCAACGGTCTGGTGCGCTTCAAGCCGGGCTCGTCGAGCCTTGAGGAACTCGAGCCCGACCTGGCCGAAAGCTGGGACAAGAGCGCCGACGGCCTGACCTGGACCTTCAAGCTGCGCAAGGGCGTCAAGTTCCACGGCGATTGGGGCGAGATGACCTCGGAAGACGTGGTCTATTCGCTGAAGCGCGCCGCCGACACCAAGACCTCGTCCTTCGCCTCCGACTATGCCGCTGTGGCCGCCATCGAGGCGGTCGATCCCCTCACGGTGAAGATCGTCCTGAAGCAGCCGATCCCGGCGCTGCTCGGCATCGTCGCCAACTATCACGGCGGCAATATCGTCTCCAAGAAGGCCGCCGAAGCGATCGGCCCGGATTTCAAGACCAAGCCGGTCGGTACGGGTCCCTTCGCGCTGGTCGAATACAAATCCAACGAGAGCCTGACCTTCGTCGCCAACAAGGCCTATTTCCGCGGCGCGCCGAAGATCGACAAGATCGTCTACCGCTTCATCCCGGCGGACGCCTCGCGCGATCTCGCCTTCACGTCCGGTGAGCTCGACGTGGTCTACGGCCGGCAGGATCAGCGCTGGGTCGAGCGCTTCAAGAAGGAGACGAATGTCGTCGTCGAAGTGGTGCAGCCGTCCGAGCTGTCGCTGTTCCACCTGAACCGCACCATGAAGCCGCTTGACGATATCCGCGTCCGCCAGGCGATCGCCTATGCGGTCGACAGCAAGCAGATGGTCGCCTTCAAGGGTGCGGCGACGGCCCTGCCGCCGGTCTCGGTCATCCCGACCGGCTATCTCGGCACCGACGAAAAGGCCAAGCTCTATCCGTTCGATCCGGCCAAGGCCAAGGCCCTGCTGGCGGAGGCCGGCCATCCGAACGGCGTCGCCATCAAGGTCCTGCAGACCAGCCTGCCCACCATGCTGAACTCCATGCAGATCCTGCAGGCCCAGCTCAAGACCGTCGGCATCGACCTGCAGATGGAAGTGGTCGACCACCAGTCCTGGCACGCCCAGATCCGCAAGGATCTGTCCGGCGCCAACTACTATTCGGCCGCCCGCTTCCCCGTCGCGGACGTCTATCTGAAGCAGTTCTTCCATTCCTCCGCGACCGTGCTCAAGCCGACCGCAGTGACCAACTTCTCGCATTGCGACGTGGCCGACAAGGAGATCGATGCGGCCTCCGTGGCGGTCGATCCGGTCAAGCAGAAGGAACTCTGGTACGCCGCGCAGAAGAAGATCATCGAGGATGTCTGCGCCGTGCCGCTGTTCGAGCAGCTGCAGGTCTGGGCCCGCCACACCAACGTGGATTACGGCTACCAGTTCAAGGGCGCGATCCATCTCGGCCCGGTGATCACCGAAGCCACCACCAAGAAGTGATCCGGATCGGCCGGGCGGCGGCACCGTCGCCGCCCGACCGCCACCGTCCGCGACGGCGGCCGGTGAACAATCCTCGGAGAATCACTTAGGGTGGGGCGATGCTGCGTTTCGTGATCAAACGGCTGATCCTGGCGATCCCGACCCTTTGGGCGGTGTTGACCACCGTCTTCGTCCTTGTCCGGGTGGTGCCCGGCGATCCGACCATCGCCATCCTGGGCGACCAGGCCTCCGAGGCCGCGCGCGCGGAACTGCGCGACAAGCTCGGCCTGTCCAAGCCGATCCTGGCGCAATATGTCGACTTCATGAGCCAGATCCTGACCGGCGATCTCGGCCGGTCGCTGTCGACCAACCGGCCGATCGCCGACGACGTGCTGGCGGTGCTGCCCTACACGATCGAGCTGACGCTGGCCGCGCTGGTGGTCGGCACCGTGCTGGGCGTGCCGCTCGGCGTCCTGGCGGCGCAGAACCGCAACGGCTTCGCCGACTGGTTCGCCCGCATCTTCTCGCTTGCCGGTGTCTCCTTCCCGGCCTTCGTCTCCGGCATCCTGCTGCTGCTGGTCTTCGCGGTCGAACTGCGCTGGTTTCCGGTCATCTCGACCGCCAACGCGGCCGATCCGGTCGAGCGCCTGCGCGCCCTGGTCCTGCCGGCGCTCAATCTCGGCCTGCTGATGGTCGCCTATGTCACCCGCGTGACCCGGTCCGGCATGCTCAAGGCGCTCGGCGAGGACTATGTCCGCACCGCCCGCGCCAAGGGCCTGCCCTACCGGACGGTGGTCTGGCGCCATGCTTTCCGCAACGTGCTGGTGCCGATCGTCACCGTGGTCGGGCTCTATCTCGGCGTGCTGATCGGCAATGCCGTGCTGACCGAGATCGTGTTCAACCGACCCGGCATCGGCAAGCTGATCGTGACCGCCCTCAACCAGCGCGACTATTCGCTGCTGCAGGGGCTGATGGTCGTCTCGGCCTTCGCGATCGTGCTCGCCAACATCCTGACCGACCTGACCTATGGCCTCGTGGACCCGCGGGTGAAGACGCAATGAGCTCGCCAGCCCCGACCGCCGCCGCGCCACGCTCCTCGGCCTTCGCCCGCGCGACCCGCTCCGGCGGTCTCGCCCTCGGCGTGCTGATCGTGGTCGCCTCGATCGCGGCCGCCGTCGCCGCGCCCTGGATCGCGCCCTTCGATCCGAACGCACAGGACGTGCTGCTCGTCCTGTCGCCGCCTGACGGGCTGCATCCGCTCGGCACCGACGCCTTCGGCCGCGACGTGCTCTCGCGCATCCTGTGGGGCGCGCGCATCTCGCTCTATGTCGGCTTCGTCGCGACGCTCGCCGGCGTGGTGATCGGCACGGTGATCGGCGTCGTGTCGGGCTACTACGGCGGGGTCGTCGACCGGCTGGTGGTGGCGGCGACCGACGTGCTCCTGTCCTTCCCGCAGCTGATCATGGGTCTCCTGCTGGTCGCCGTGCTCGGCGCCACGCTGACCAACCTGATCATCGCGATCGCGGTCACGGCGGTGCCGGCCTTCATCCGCATGGCGCGCGGCTCGACCCTGGCGATGCGCGAGCGCGACTTCGTCGATGCCTGCCGGGCGCTCGGCTATTCGGACATGCGCATCATGTTCCTGCATGTGCTGCCGAACATTCTCGACGAACTGGTCGTGATGGCCTCGCTCTGGCTGGCCACCGCCATCCGCACCGAATCGACTCTGGCCTTCATCGGCCTGTCGGTGCCGCCGCCGACCTCGACCTGGGGCGGCATCGTGCGCGAGGGCTTTGACAACCTGCTCGATGCGCCCTGGATGTCGATCTTCCCGAGCCTGGCCATCCTGGCCGTGATGATCGGGCTCAATCTGATCGGCGACGGCCTGCGCGATGCCACCGACCCGAGGTCGCCGCAATGACCGCTGCCCTGCGCGACGATTTCGTCCCCGACGCCGAACCGCCCTCGCTGGTGGTCGAGGAGCTGACCACCCAGATCCGCGTCGGCCGCACCTGGTACGATGCCGTACGCGGCATCTCCTTCGCGGTCCGGCCGCGCGAGACGCTCGCCCTGGTCGGCGAAAGCGGCTGCGGCAAGAGCCTGACCGCCCTTTCGGTCATGGGCCTGTTGCCGGCCGGCGTCGGCCGGGTCGCCGGCGGGCGCATTGTCGTCGACGGGGTCGACATGACCGCCGCCGACGAGCCGACGCGCGAAAGCATGCGCGGCGACCGGATCGGCATGATCTTTCAGGAGCCGATGACCTCGCTGAACCCGGTCCTGCCGATCGGCTTCCAGGTCGCCGAATCGCTGATCCGCCATCGCGGCCTGTCCAAAAAGGCGGCGCTGAACCGCGCACGCGAACTGCTCGAACTGGTCCGCGTACCGGCCGCGGCCGAGCGCCTGGACGCCTATCCGCACCAGTTCTCCGGCGGCATGCGCCAGCGCGTGATGATTGCGCTCGCGCTCGCCTGCGATCCGAAGGTGCTGATCGCCGACGAACCGACCACCGCGCTCGACGTGACCATCCAGGCGCAGGTGCTGGCGCTGATGGCCGACGTGCAGAAGCGCGAGGGTCTGGCACTGCTGCTCATCACCCACAATCTCGGCGTGGTCGCCTCGGTCGCCGACCGGGTCATGGTCATGTATGGCGGCGATGTGGTCGAGAGCGGCCCGGTGCGAGCCTTCTTCGCCCGGCCCTCGCATCCCTATTCGGAGGCGCTGCTCGCCGCCATGCCGCGCATCGACGGCGACACGCCGCTGCAGCCGATCGCCGGGCAGGTGCCGACGCTGACGCAGATGCCGACCGGCTGCCGCTTCGCGACCCGCTGCGCGCTGCGCCACGACCGCTGCGCCGAACTGCCGCCGCTGACCCCGGTCGGCGACGATCCCAATCATCTGGTCCGCTGCTGGGCGAGGATGTCGCCATGACCGCCACGCCCCTGCTCGACGTGCGCGACCTGCGCAAGATCTACAAGACCCGGCGCGGCTGGCCGATCCCAAAGACCGCGCTGGTGCGTGCGCTCGACGGGGTCTCTTTCGAGGTGGGCCGTGGCGAGGCGCTCGGCGTGGTCGGCGAAAGCGGCTGCGGCAAGTCGACCGTCGCCCGCGTCGCGCTGCGGCTGCAGGAGGCCGACGGCGGCGCGGTCCGCTTCGACGGCACCGACGTGCTCGCCGCCGGCAAGTCCGATCTCCGCGCCCTGCGCCGGCGCATGCAGATGGTGTTCCAGGACCCGGCCTCCTCGCTCGACGGGCGGCAGCGGATCATCGACGCCCTCGGCGAGCCCCTGCGTGTCCATGGCATCGCCAGCGGCGCCGCGGTCAAGCCCGCGGTGGTCCGGCTGCTCGACGAGGTCGGCCTGCCGCCGAGCGCCGTCGACCGCTATCCGCACGAATTCTCGGGCGGCCAGCGCCAGCGCATCGGCATCGCCCGCGCCCTGGCGCTCGGCCCGGACCTGATCTTCGCCGACGAGCCGGTGTCGGCGCTCGACGTGTCGGTCCAGGCGCAGATCCTGAAACTGCTCGAGACGCTCCGGCGCGAACGCAACCTCGCCTTCGTGTTCATCTCGCACGACCTCGGCGTGGTCCGCTATTTCTGCCAGCGCGTCGTGGTCATGTATCTCGGCCGCGTCGTCGAGACCGGCCCGGTGCCGGACATCTTCGTCGACCCGCTGCATCCCTATACCCGGCTCCTGAAACTCTCTTCGCCGGAACCGGATCCTGCCCGCGCCGTGGCCATGGCCTTCCAGGAAGGCGAGCCGCCGTCGCCGGTAGACCCGCCGCCGGGCTGCCATTTCCACCCGCGCTGCCCGATCGCCGTCGATCGCTGCCGGAGCGAGAAGCCGGACCTGCGCGAGGTGCGGCCCGGCCGCCGGGTGGCCTGTCACCTGGCCGGATAGGCGCGCGGTTGGGACCGCGCCGGGGCGGGAACGGCCGGCCACCGGCATGGATCGACGGGTCCCGGTCCCGGGCGCACCGTGCCGTTGGCGCGATCCGCCGTCAGCCGGTCCGCTCGGCCTTGGATCGCGAGATAAGGTGGAACAGGCTGCTGCTCGCCACCACGCCGGCGCCGACGAGCGTCCAGAAGCTCGGCATCGCACCCCAGACGATCCAGGTAATCGCCGTCGACCAGATCAGACCCGAATAGGCGAAAGGCGCCAGGTCCGACGCTTGCGCCGAGCGATAGGCGAGGGTTGCAAAGCCGATCCCGAAGCTGGACGAGAGCGCGGCACCGACGAACAGGGCGATGTCCCCGGGCTGCACCGCCACCCCATGACCGATCGCCAGCGGTGCGATGAAGACCGCCGAGAAGGCCGCACCGTAGAAGCTGATGGTCCAGATCGTATCGTCGGGCTTGAGCCAGCGGGCCGACAACGAAATCGACGCATAGAGGAAGGCACAGGCCAGGATCAGGAGCGAGGCCGGCTGAAAGGCGGCGGAGCCTGGGCGCATCGCGATCATCACGCCGGTGAAGCCGACCAGAACGGCGATCCATTTCGGCCAACCGACCGCCTCCCGGAAGACGGTCGCGGATGCCACCGTGATGATGAAGGGCGAGGCGAACAGGATGACGGTCGCCTCGGCGACGCTCAGATACTTCAGTCCGTGAATGTAGAGATAGGCGGCCAGCAGATTGATGGCCCCGCGCAGGGCATAGAGCGGCGCATGCGCCGACCAGCGGATCCGATCCCGGCCGATCGCGAATGCCATGAACGCGAGCAGCGGCATCGCCAGGATGCTGCGCACGAGGATGATCACCGGCACCTCGTAACGGTCGATCAGGAACTTGGTCATCGTGTCGTTGAGCGTGAAGCACAGCGAGCCGAAGCACATCATGGCGATGGCGCGGATCACCCCGGGTGAGGCGGTCATCGGGCCGCGTCCGGCGGCGGACAGGGCGTCCGGGGATCGGCGAAGCCGGGCTCGGAAGACGGGCGGCAGTGCGGGCGCGGGCACGGGTTCGGGCATGCCGGCCCGGGACGCGATGTCGGATCGAGATGGCGCAAGGACGCACCCTAAAGCGGGGATTCGCAGAATGTTGGACGCTCGTCCAACGTTTTGGAATGCTATCTTTATATAAGTTGGACGGCCAGCATATTTTCTGTTTACAGGACCGGCATCCCGGCACTAACCTCTTTCCATAGGCGGATCGGACGAGGCCGAGGACGGCATGAAGACGCGGGTCACCGAACTCCTGGGCATCCGATACCCGATCATCCAGGGCGGCATGCAGTGGGTCGGCCGCGCCGAACTCGCCGCCGCCGTCTCCAATGCCGGCGGCCTCGGCATCCTGACCGCGCTGACGCAGCCCGATCCGGAGGCGCTGCGGGCAGAGATCGCCCGCTGCCGGCAGATGACCGACGCACCTTTCGGCGTGAACCTGACCATCCTGCCGTCGACCCAGCCGCCACCCTACGAGGCCTATCTGGATGCCGCGCTGGACTCCGGCGTCCGCATCATCGAGACGGCGGGACGCAGCCCGAAGGAATTCATCGCCAAGGCCAAGGCGGCCGGCGCGGTCATCGTCCACAAATGCACGGCGGTCCGGCATGCCCTGTCGGCGGAACGGGCCGGCGTCGACGCGATCTCGATCGACGGCTTCGAGGCGGCCGGCCATCCCGGCGAGGACGATGTCGGCGGCCTCGTGCTGTTCCCGGCCGCCGCCCGGGCCGTCAAGGTGCCGCTGATCGCCTCCGGCGGCATCGGCACCGGCCGGGGCATGGCGGCGGCGATGATGCTCGGTGCCGAGGGGGTCAACATGGGTACCCGCTTCTGCGCCACGCGCGAAGCCCCGATCCACGACGCCATCAAGCGCGCCCTGCTCGATGCGTCCGAATGCGACACAAAGCTGATCTTCCGGACGCTGCGCAACACCGGCCGGGTGTTGAAGAACAGGATCTCGCAGGAGGTGGTCGCACTCGAGACCCGGCCTGGCGGATGCACCTTCGCCGATCTCCAGCCGCTCGTCGCCGGCGCTCGCGGACGCGGCGCGCTTCAGTCGGGCGAGGTCGACGAGGGTCTGGTCTGGGCCAGCCAGGTCGTCGGCCTGGTCGAAGACATCCCGACCTGTGCCGAACTGATCGACCGGATGGTGCGCGAGTGCCGGGAGGCGATGCTGAACGGGCTCAGGGCCTTCGCGGCCTGATCCCGGCGGTCTCGACCGACGGCGGCCCGATCCGGCAACCCGGCCGGCGCGATCCGGCCGCACGACGACCGACCGGGGTTCCGGTCCAAGAAAACCGGGTGTCAATCCGGGTCAAGCAACGGATCCACACAAGTGGGTCCAGAAAACGGGAGGAAACCATGGAACTTCGCTTGATTCTGGCGGCCTCGGCCTTTGCGCTGACGGTGCCGGCCATGGCCCAGGAGACGGTCAGCTACGCATCCTATGGCGGCGCCTATCAGGAGGGCGTCCGCAAGGCGATCCTCGACCGCCTGCCGGCCGAGAAGGGCATGAAGGTCGTCGACTACGTATTGGCCGGCGGCATTCGCGACATCCGCACCAAGGTCAAGGCCAAGGCGGTCGACATCGACGTGGCCGAGCTCTACGGCGGCCTGTGTGACCAGGCGGCCAAGGAAGAGCTGATCGTCCCGCTCGACTATTCGAAGATCCCCAATGCGTCCGGCGTTCCGGAGCATCTGCGCAACAAGAACTGGGTCGGCTTCACCGCCTATACCACCGTCCTGGCCTACAACAAGGACGTCTACGGCAAGAATCCCCCGAAGAACTGGGCCGATTTCTTCGATGTCGCGAAATTCCCGGGAACCCGGGCGATCGGCGGCACCTATCCGTCGACCAATCTGGAGATCGCCCTTTTGGCCGACGGCGTGCCGAAGGAGAAGATCTATCCGGTCGACATCGAGCGCGCGATCAAGAAGTGGACCCAGTTCAAGCCGAACATCACCATCCGCTGGGCGACCGGCGCGCAGGCGACGCAGCTCGCCACCGCCCGCGAGGTCGACATGCTGACCATCTGGGCGGCCCGCATCGACGCCGCGATCAAGGAAGGCGCGCCCTACGCCTATACGCTCAACGACGCGGTGATGGACGTCGAGTGCCTGGTGGTGCCGCGCAACTCGCCCAATCCCGAAGGCGCGATGCGGCTGATCAACCATCTGCTCGATCCGAAATACCAGGCCCGTCTGCCCGACTACATTCCCTACGGGCCGATGAACCAGGATGCCTTCAAGCTCGGACTGATCTCGCCTGAGAAGGCCGCCAAGGTGGTGACCAGCACCGAGAACATCGCCAAGCAGCTGATCACCGACATGCCCTACTGGGCTGCGCACATCATCGAGGCGCAGACCAAGTGGGATGCGGCGATGCAGTAGCGCCATCCCGTAGCCTCCCGGCGCCCGCGGGCGCCGGGCCGGATTTCGCGATCGCCCTCCCCGCCGGCGGGGAGGGCCTGGCCGATCATGTGCGCGGAGGGGTCCGCGCCGGCCGGTCCTGTCCTGCACGGGTTCCATTCGGGATATGGCGATGAACCAACCTGCGACGCCGGCCCTGCCGGTGCGAATCCAACAGCTGTCGAAGCATTTCGGGTCCCTGCGCGCCGTCGAGGATGTCTCCTTCGACATCCGGGCGGGAGAATTCCTCACGCTTCTGGGTCCGTCCGGATCCGGTAAAACGACGCTCTTGATGATGATCGCCGGGTTCAGCCGTCCGACCCGGGGCTCGATCCGCATCGCCGATCAGGAGATCGTCCACCTGCCGCCGCACAAGCGCAATATCGGCATGGTGTTCCAGAACTATGCCCTGTTTCCGCACATGTCGGTCGGCGAGAACATCGCCTATCCGCTCCGGCTCAGGAAGCGCGGACGCGCCGAGATCGAGGAGCGCGTGCGCCATGTGCTCGATCTGGTCCAACTCGGCGGCTACCAGGACCGCAAGGTCAGCCAGCTCTCCGGCGGCCAGCGCCAGCGCATCGCGCTCGCCCGCGCCATCGTGTTCGAACCGCGCATCCTCCTGATGGACGAGCCGCTGTCCGCGCTCGACAAGCAGTTGCGCGAGACCATGCAGATCGAGATCCGCAAGCTGCACGACCGCCTCGGCATGACCACCATCTCGGTGACGCACGACCAGCGCGAGGCGCTGACCATGTCGGACCGGATCGCGGTGTTCTCGCATGGCCGGCTCGCCCAGATCGCCTCGCCGACGGATCTCTACGAGAAGCCGGCCAACCGCTTCATTGCGGCCTTCATCGGCGAATCCGCCTTCCTGCCGCTGACGGCAACCGACCACGGCCTCGCCTATGCGGGACGACCGATCGAGACCGCCGACGGGCCGCGGCCGGCCGCCGGCAAGGCGCTCCTGATGCTGCGCCCGGAGCGGCTGAAGATCGCCGAAGCCGACCCGGCGGGTCTGCCGGAGGGCGGCAACGCCTTTCCGGGCCAGGTCGTCACGGTGGTGTTCCAGGGCGACAGCCTGCTCTTTGAGGTCCGTCTCGACGGCGGCGACACCGTCTTTGCCCGCCTGCCCAACCGGGCCGAGGACCTCCGGCGGCTGCCGCAGGCCGGCGCGCGGGTGACGCTCAGCCTCGACCGCGCCGATGCGCGCATCGTGCAGGCGGAGGACTAGGCCATGCAGCCGGCGTCCGCCCTCGCCCCGGTTACCGAAGCCGACCTCGCCGCCAACCAGCGCGCGCTCGACCGCGCGGCGCGCGCCGAGGACCGGCTGATGTTCCGGCTCACCGTGCCGGCGCTCGCGATCGTGGCGATCCTGATGGTCGTGCCGATCGGCTGGCTCCTGTCGATGTCCTTCATCGGCGCCGACGGCGGGCTCGGCTTCGAGAATTACGCGCTGTTCTTCTCGGAGCCGGCCTATGTCCAGATGTTCGTCAACACCTTCGCGATCGCCTTCGCGGTCACGGCGCTGTGCCTGATCCTCGGCTATCCGGTCGCCTACGTGCTGGCGATCCTGCCGCCGCGCTGGTCCGGCCTCCTGATGCTCGCCGTGCTGGTGCCGTTCTGGACGTCCGGGCTGGTGCGCACCTTCTCGTGGCTGATCATCCTGCAGCGCAACGGGCTGGTGAACAAGGCGCTGGTCGCCACCGGGCTGATCGAACGGCCGATCCCGCTGGTGCACAACATGACTGGCACGATCATCGGCATGGTCCACATCATGGTGCCGTTCCTGATCCTGCCGCTCTACGCCTCGATGAAGGCGATCGACGGCAACCTGATGCGCGCCGCCGCCAGCGTCGGCTCGACGCCGACCCATGCCTTCTTGCGCGTCTTCCTGCCGCTCTCGATGCCCGGCCTGGTCGCCGGCACCATCATGGTCTTCGTGATGTGCCTCGGCTTCTACATCACCCCGGCGCTGCTCGGCGGCGGCAAGGTCAAGATGATCGCCCAGCGCATCGAGGAATCGATCTCGCTCTATCCGACCTGGGGACCCGCGGCGGCGCTCGCCGTGCTGCTCCTGGTCGTCACCGCTATCTGCCTCGCCGCCAGCATGCTGCTGGTGCGGCGGCTCAGCACCGACCGTTGAGGGGGACGACGATGGAATCCCACGTTTCCCATCGCAACCGGCTCTGGCTCTACATCTTCGTCGGCCTGGTCGTCTTCTATCTGGTCGCCCCGGCGCTGATCGTCGTGCCGGTCTCGTTCAGTTCCACGACCTCGCTGGCCTTCCCGCCGGCCGGCTGGTCGACGCGCTGGTATGAGGCCTTCTTCGGCCAGGAGAAGTGGATCGGATCGCTCTGGGTGTCGCTGCGCGTCGCCTTCGGCACCATGATCCTCGCCACCGTCACCGGCATCGCCGCATCCTACGCGCTGCACATGTCGGGTTTCCGGCTGCGCACCGCCATCCGGGCGACGCTGGTCTCGCCGCTGGCGGTGCCGGCGATCCTGATCGCGGTCGGCATCTTCTTCGTCTTCGCCCGCCTCGGCGGCCTGCTCAACACCATCCATGGCCTGATCCTCGGCCATGCGGTCGTCGCCATGCCGTTCGTCATCCTGACCATGAGCGCCGGCTTCGAGAGCTTCGACATGAGCCAGGAGATGGTCGCCCGCAGCCTGGGGGCGAGCCGGTTCAAGGCCTTCATGACCGTCACCCTGCCGCAGCTCAAATTCTCGGTGGCGACCGCGATGCTGCTCGCCTTCCTGGTCTCCTTCGACGAACTGATCATCTCGCTGATGGTCTCCTCGGGGCCGGTCTCGACACTGTCGCGGGTGACCTTCGCGACGCTGCGCGACGATGTCGATCCGACGCTCGCGGCGGTCTCGACGCTGATGCTGGTGATGACCTCGGTGCCGCCGCTGATCCTGCACATCGTCACGACCCGCTCCAAGCGCGAGGACGCCTGACATGCTGGCGGATCTCAACCGGGCGCTGGCCGGCTTCGTCGAACTGCACCGCGACGGCCCCATCCTCGAAATCCGGATGGTCAAGACGCCCGTCAACGCGATCTGCCGGCGCTTCAGCCGGGGCCTGGAGCAGGCGGCGCTTTACCTCCAGAACGAGCCGGAACTGCGTGTCGGGCTCTTGACCAGCGGCTGCGAGAAGGCGTTCTCGGCCGGGCTCGACTTCCGGCAATCGACCGCGCCGGCCGGGGCGCCGCGCGAGCCGGGCGCGCAGGAGGGCGGCTTCGGCGGCATCACCACGCTGTGGTCGCTGAAGAAGCCGCTGATTGCGGTCATCGCGGCACCTGCGATCGGCGGCGGGCTCGAACTGGCGCTCGCCTGCGACATCATCCTGATGGCCGACGAGGCCTATCTGCGCCTGCCCGAACTGGAGCGGGGGCTCATCCCCGACGGCGGCGGATTGCAGCGACTGCCGCGGCGGATTCCGTACCATGTCGCGACCGCCATGATCTGGACCGGCGAACCGATGTCGGCGGCGGATGCGCTGCGCTGGGGTCTCGCCTACCGGACCGCGCCGCGCGACCGGATCGACGCCGTAGCCCGGGAGGTCGCCCGGCGGGTGGCCCGCGGCGCTCCGCTGGCGCAGCAGGCGCTGAAGGAAGCCCTGCGCGCCGTCGACGGCCTGCCGGATCGCCAGGCGATGGCCATGCGCGGCCTGCCGGGGGCCGACCTGACCGTTTTCGAACGCATGCTGAAGTCGGACGACATGATCGAGGGTCAGCGCGCCTTCCTGGAAAGGCGCGCGCCGCGATGGACGGGACAGTGAGCCGGCACGGCCGGCTAGGGACGGGAAACTGAGCCGGCAGGCCGGCGATCGAGGCGCCCCGCAGAGGGCGGCCGCCGCCCCGCAAAGGGCGGCAGCGGGAAATTTCCGGGAGGCAGGGATGTACAGGTTTCTTGAGACGGAACGTCACGGCGCGGTCGGGCTGATCGCGCTCAACCGGCCGGAGGCGCGCAATGCGCTCGGCATGGGCATCACCATCGAATTGCGCCGGGCCCTGCGCGAGGCGGCCGCCGATCGGACCATGCGGGCGCTCGTTCTGACCGGGCGCGGCGGGGCCTTCTCGGCCGGCGCGGATGTCAAGGAATGGGCCGACAAGAGCAAGGGCGACAATCCCTGGCCGGACATGAACTGGGTCGAGGAATCGCTGCGGCTGGTCCAGCAGGTCCACGACATGCCGAAGCCGACCATCGCGATGATCGACGGCGCGGCCGTCGGGGCCGGGCTCGACATGGCGCTCGCCTGCGACTTCCGCTACGCGTCCGAGCGCTCCAAGTTCATCTGCTCCTACACCAATGTCGGCTACAACCCCGACTGCGGCGGCACATGGCTGATGCCGCGCGTCATGGGCCTGGAGGCAGCCAAGCGCTTCGCCTTCACGGGCGACCTCTGGACGGCGGCCGTCGCCCTGGAGAACCGCCTGGTCAGCCATGTCAGCCCGACCGACCGGCTCTTTGACGACACGCTCGCCTTCGCCCAGAGGCTCGCCGCCGGGCCGACGGTGGCCATCGCCCAGGCGAAGAAGCTCCTCAACAGCGCGCACAGCCGCAGTCTGTCCGACCAGCAGCTCGAGGAGGTCGCCGCGGGCAAGATCTGCGCCCAGACCCAGGACCATGCCGAAGGGCTGGCGGCCGCCAACGAGCGCCGCGCCCCCCGGTTCGTCGGCGCGTGAGGAGACGGACATGGATTTCGCATTGGATTTCGAGCAGCAGGCGCTGGTGAACTCGCTGGAGGAATTCTGCCGGCGGGAGCTCTACCCGCACGAGGCGGTGGTCGAGGAGCTCCGCTACGTCCCCGACGAGATCCGGCAGGAGATCCGCCGCAAGTCGAAGGAGGCCGGCTTCGACGGCATGAACCTGCCGGAACAGTGGGGCGGCCCGGGCCTCGACAAGCAGACCAAGATGCAGGCCGAACGGGTCATGGGCAAACCGTCCACAGCGCTCGGCCAGTGCATGAATCGCGGCGTCACCGGCATCCTGTTCAAGTGCCGGGACGAGCAGATCGAGGAGTATCTGCTGCCGTCGATCCGAGGCGAGCGCAAGAACGCCTTCGCGCTGACCGAACCGGGCGCCGGATCGGATGCGCGCGCGATCGTCACCCGGGCCGAACGTCAGGGCGGCGAATGGGTGATCAACGGCGTCAAGCAGTTCATCTCGGCGGCCGACATCGCGGATTTCATCATCCTGATCGCCGTCTCCGGCACCGATCAGACGCCGAAGGGGCCGCGCAAGCGCTTTACGGCCTTCCTGGTCGACAAGACCTCGCCGGGCCTGCGCGTCGAGCCGATGAAGTCGATCGTCACCCACGGCTACAACCCGACCATGGTCTATTTCGACAATGTGCGCGTGCCCGACAGCAAGATTCTCGGCGGCGAGGGCGAGGGCTTCAACACCGCCAACGAGTGGCTGTATGACGGGCGCGTCGCCCTATCGGCGCATTGCGTCGGGCGGGCCGAACGCATCTTCGAGATGACCAAGGAATGGGCCGGCACCCGCAAGGCTTTCGGGCGGACGATCGGCGAGTTCCAGGGCATCGGCTTCAAGATCGCCAACATGGCGATCGACATCAAGCTGGGCGACCTCATGGTCAAGGAGGCCGCCTGGAAGATGGAAAACGACCAGATGAACCGGACCGAGGCGTCGATGGTCAACTACTACTGTTCCGAGATGGTCTTCCGGGTCGCCGACAACGCGGTCCAGATCTTCGGCGGCATGGGGATGATGGAGGATTTCCCGATCCAGCGCTTCTGGCGCGATGCGCGCATCGAGCGGATCTGGGAGGGAACATCCGAAATCCACCAGGACGTCATCGCCAAGGACCTGCTGCGGCCCTATCGGAACTGACGACCGCAGAACCATCGGCCGGCGGCCGGAAGGAACAAGATGAAACGGGCGACGAAGCACCGCCAGGCCGGCGAGACGCGACGGACCGAACTGATCGTTGCGACCCTCAAGTCGCTCCGCAAGCACGGCTACCTGAACTCGACGATCAACACGATCGCCGACGAGTCCGGGTTGTCACGCGGGCTGATCAATCACTATTTCGACAATAAAGACGACCTTCTGATCGTCGCCCACAAATACTATCTGCAGAATGTCGACGATTTCTTTCGTCATGTCGTGATCTCGACCAAGAGCGGGCACTTCGGCAAGTTGCTGCACTCCGTCTTCGTGCCGTTCCTGCGCGACACCGGCTATCAGAGGATGCTGATCCACTACATGAGCGCGGCCTTCATCCTGCCGCAGGTGCTCGACATGCACCGGGCGATCTGGGGCCGCTACCGCGCCAACATCCAGCGGCGCATCGCCGCCGCGGCGCGCGAGCGCGGACTGGAAATGGACACCCGCCTCGCCGCCATCACGCTGACCCAGCTCGCCGACGGACTGTGGCTCGGCTGGGTGATGGAGGAGAGCTACACGCAGGAGGACTGCCGGCGGATCCTGCGCCAGTGGCTGTGCGACCAATTCCGCGAAGACCCCGAGAAATACCCGCTCACACCCGATTTCGACCTCGTCAACTTCGAGACCGACGCCCCGCTTCCCGATCCGGAGTGATGCGGAGGCCGTCACCGAAGGCACCGCGGCAAGCGGTCGGACGCCTGGAGAGACACATGCACGATTTCCCCCTGGATGTGGCGGGCGCGCGGATGCGACCGACCCTCCGTCGCAACTTCCGGCGCCTGCTGGCGCCGCAGCGCATGGCCTTCATCGGCGGCACCCAGGTCGAGCGCACGCTGACCACGCTGCGCGACCGTCAGTTCGCCGGCGAGGTTCACGTCGTTCATCCCAAGCGGACGGAGATCGCGGGCTATCGCTGCGTGCCGCGGATCGCCGACATCCCGAACCCGCCCGACGCGGTCTTTCTGGCCGTCAACGCGGATGCCACCATCCGGGCGCTCGACGAACTGCGCCGGATCGATGCCGGCGGCGTCGTCTGCTACGCCTCGGGTTTCGCCGAGATCGGCGAGGCCGGCGCCGAGCGCAACCGGGCCTTCATCCAGGCCTCCGGCGACATGGCCGTGGTCGGGCCGAACTGCTACGGCCTGGTTAACTACGTCAACCACGGCAGCATCTGGCCATCGCCCTTCCCGGTCCTGGAAACGGGACGCGGCGCCGCCGTCATCTCGCAGAGCGGCAACGTCACCGGACACATCGTCTCGAACGGCCGCAGCGTGCCCTATTCCTATCTGATCAGTGCCGGCAACCAGGCGGTGCTCGGCTTCGAGGACTATATCGACGGCCTCGTCGACGACCCCAACGTGACCTGTCTCGGGCTGTTCATGGAGGGCATCAGGGACATCCCCGCCTTTGCCCGGGCCTGCCTGCTGGCCCGCTCGAAGGCCATCCCGGTCATCGTCTGCCGTTCCGGCCGCTCGGACCTGGGCGCCGCCATGGCGGCCAGCCATACCAGCTCGCTCGCCGGCCGTAACGATTTCTACGAGGCGCTGTTCGCGCGGCTCGGTGTGATCGAGACCGACACGGTGCCGCAATTCCTGGAAATGATGAAGATCGCCTCGCTGTCGGCCCCGCTCGGCGGCACGCGCTTGACGGTCTCGTCGAGTTCGGGCGGCGACAACGGGCTGGCGGCGGATTACTGTTCCTTTGCCGGCTTGCATTTGCCGCCGCCGACGGAGGCCGAGGTCGCCGCGATCGAGCCGCTGCTGCCGGAATTCGGCCATGTCTCCAACCCGTTCGACTTCACCGCCGGCAATTGGGGCAACGAGAAGCTGCTGACCCCGATGCTGACCACACTTCTGTCTGGCGATGTCGATGCCGGCATGCTGGTGGTCGACTACGCACCGGCGGGCTCGCCCTATCGGAGCAGCCCCGCGCATGAGGCGATGGATCGCGCGCTGGCCGCGGCCGGAAAGGCGACTGGCAAGCCGGTCTACCATGCCTCGGTCAATACCGGCGGGATCACGCCGGAGGCCAGCCAGCGGATGATCGCCCAAGGCATCGTGCCGCTGCAGGGCCTGCACGATGCCGCGCAGGTGATCGCCCGATGGGCCGCCCATGGCGAGCGGATGCGCCGGGACGCCGCCGAGGGCGCCGCCGCGCTCGACCGTCTGGTGCCCCATGCGGTGCCGGCGCTCACCGGTGCGCCGCGGACCGTCAACGAGGCGGACTCCAAGCGCCGCCTCGCCGCCCACGGTCTCCCGGTCCCCGACGGCCGCGTCCTGTCGCGCGCCGAGCTTGCCGAACTGCCGGAAGAGGCGGTCGCCGCGCCGATGGCGCTCAAGGCCCTGCATGACGACCTGCCGCATAAGACGGAGGCCGGCGGCGTCGCGCTCAACCTGCGCGGCCGGGCCGAAATCCTGGCCGCGGCCGACAGGATGAGCGACAGCGTCGCCCGCCACGCACCCGCGATCCGGCTCGAACGGTTTCTCCTGGAGCCGATGCAGGCGCCGCCGCTCGCCGAACTGATCGTCGGCGTCAAGCGCGACCCGCTGTTCGGCATGGTGCTGGTCATCGGTGCCGGCGGCATCCTGGTCGAACTGATCAAGGATGCCGTCCCGCTGCTGCTGCCGGTCGGACGGGAGGATGTCGAGAAGGCCTTACGGGGCCTCAAGTGCTTCCCCCTGCTCGACGGGTTCCGCGGCCGGCCGGCCGCCGACCTTACGGCGGTCGTCGACGCCGTCATGGCCATCGCGGCCTATGCCGGCGCAAATCTCGACAGTCTGGTCGAACTGGACGTGAACCCGCTGATGGTCGGGCCGTCCGGCGCCGTGGCGGTCGACGCGCTGATCGTCGAAGTGCCGAGGCCGGACTGAGCCGATGCTGCGGATGCCGTCGGCGGAGCGCCGCAGCCGGGCGTAGGCCGCAGGGCCGTCGGAGCCATCACGGCAGGAACCAAGCGAGGAGACAAGGCCATGGCACAGGACCAGACCGGTCAGCCGCAAACCGGGGCCGAAGCGCTCGTCCACACCCTGATCGCAGGTGGGGTCGACACCTGCTTCGCCAATCCCGGTACCAGCGAGATGCATTTCGTCGCCGCGCTGGATCGCATCCCGGGCATCCGCTGCGTGCTCGGCCTGCAGGAGAATGTCGTGACCGGGATGGCCGACGGCTATTTCCGGGTGACAGGCCGGCCCGCCGCGACGCTACTGCATTGCGGCCCGGGCTATGCGAACGGCATCGCCAACCTGCACAACGCGCGCCGGGCCGGCAGTGGCATCGTCAACATCGTCGGCGACCATGCGGTGGCGCATGTCGCCCACGACAGCCCGTTGACGGCGGATGTCGACGCGCTGGTCGGCGCGACCGCCGAATGGCACGCCTTCTCGACCGCGCCCGAGCGGATCGGCATCGACGCGGCCCGGGCGATCGAGGCGGCCGGCGACGGCTACGGCCAGGTCGCCGCGCTGGTGCTGCCGGCCGACATTTCCTGGAGCGCCGGCGGCGTCTCCGCCCGCCCAGCAGTACCGCGGCCGCCGCGCGTGCCTGATCCCGCCATGATCGGCCGAACCGCGCGCGCCCTGCGTTCGGGGCGCCGGGCGGTGATCATCCTCGGCACGCCGGCGGTGGCGGCCGACCTGCATCCGCTCCTCGCCGGGCTGGCGGCGGCGACCGGCGCGACGCTGATGGGCAGTTCGACCATCGCCCGCCAGCCGCGCGGCCGCGGCCGTCTGGTCCTGCCGGCGGTGCCCTACCCGGTCGACGACGCGATCGCGCGGCTCGACCCGTTCGATGTGGTCGTGCTGGTCAACTGTCCGCCGCCGATCGGCTTCTTCCTCTATCCCGGCCGGCGCAGCCTGCTGCATCGGCCCGATGCCGACGTACTCGTGCTGTCGCGCGCGGACCAGGATGCGGCGGCGGCGCTTCATGCGCTGGCGTCCGAACTCGGCGTCGCGCCCTTGCCGGTGCCGGCGCCGCCCGCCGCGCCCGTCCCGGAACTGTCCGGCCCGATCACCCCGGCGGGCTTCGCCGCGGTGGTTGCCGAGGCCCTGCCGGCCGAGGCGATCGTGGTCAACGAGGCGATCACGCTGGGCGGCGGCTTCGCGGCGGTCATGCCCCATGCCGCGCCCTGCGATTGGCTGACGGTGACCGGCGGCGCGATCGGCGGCGGCCTGCCCCTGGCGACCGGTGCGGCGATCGGCGCGCGTGCGGATGGACGGTCCGACCGCCGGGTCGTGACCCTGCAGGCGGACGGCTCGGCCGCCTATACGATCCAGGCACTCTGGACGCAGGCGCGCGAAAGCCTGCCGGTGACCACCCTGCTCCTGAACAACCGCGCCTATGCGATCCTGCTCGGCGAATATGCCAAGGTGGGCGCAGAACCCGGCCCGACCGCACGCGACATGATGAGCCTCGACCGGCCGGCGATCGACTGGTCGGCCATCGCCCGCGGCTTCGGCGTCGCCGCCGAGGCGGTGGCGACGCTGGAAGATCTCGCGGCGGCGCTGAAACGCGCTCTCTCCCACCCCGGGCCGATGCTTGTGGACGTCCGGTTTCCGCAGGAGGGATGAGAAACGGCCCGGCTATGCCCCGGCGCCGATCAGCGTTCCGTCCGCGACGAGCGCATCGATCGCCGCGGCCAACCGGTGTTCCGCAGCCTGCGACAGGTCCGTGACCGGCGGCAGGGACGCGCCGATCGGCAGCCCGATCATCGCGAAGGCGCGGCGGACGCCTTCGGGAAACTGCTCGGCGAACAGGGCGTCCATCAGTGGATGCAGCTTGCGCTGCAGGGCCAGCGCCTCCGGCACGCGACCGGCCTCGACGAGACGCAAGATCTCCGCCCAACGGCCCGGTACCAACGCGGCGGATGTCAGGACGCCGCCCTTCGCGCCCAGCATGGCCTGTTCGACGAACAGCGTGTCCTGGCCGGACAGGAGGCAGAAGCGATCGCTGACCCGGTCGGCGACCTGGGCGAAATGGTAGAGGTCGGTGTTCGACGCCTTCATGCCGACGATCAGGCCTTCCGCCTCCATCCTGGCGATCGTGTCGGGTGCGGTCACCAGATGGGTGCGGAACGGATTGTCGTAGTAGAGCACGGGCAGCTTCAGTTCCGGCGCCAGGGCGCGGAAATAGCGCAGCACGCCCTCCTGGTCGGGGCGGGCGTAGTAGGGCGCGATCACCATCAGGCCGTCCGCCCCGGCCTCGCGGCAGAGGCGCGCAGTGTCGACGGCGCCGCCAAGACCGGGGTCGAGCACGCCGCCGATGATCGGCACGCGGCCGGCCGCGGCCGAGACGGTGATCTCCATGATGCGCCGCCGCGTGGCGAGATCGAAGGAGGTCGCCTCGCCGGTGCCGCCGAGCGGGACGAGGCCCGAGACGCCCCGGGCGATCTGGAATTCGACGATGCGGCCGAGACCATCCTCGTCGAGCGAACCGTCGGCCGCGAGCGGCGTCGGAAAGGCCGGAATGAGGCCGCGAAACATCAGTTCTGCCATGGGCGGCCTCACTTGCCGAGATGGATCCAGGTCGCCTTCAGCTCGGTATATTTCTCCAGAGCGTGCAGCGACTTGTCCCGTCCGAAGCCGGACTGCTTGAAGCCGCCGAAAGGCGAGGAGATATCGCCGTGGTCGAAGCAGTTGACCCAGACGACGCCGGCGCGGAGCGCCGAGGACGCCTTGAATGCCTTGTTGATGTCGCGCGTCCAGACCGCAGCAGCGAGGCCGTAGGTGGTGTCGTTGCCGATCCGGATCGCGTCGTCGATGTCTTTCGCGGCAATCGTCGCCAGCACCGGGCCGAAAATCTCTTCGCGCGCGATGGTCATGTCGTTGGTCACGTCGTCGAACAGGGTCGTCTCGATGAAGCAGCCCGGCGCGGCCACGCGCTTGCCGCCGAGCCTGAGCGTGGCGCCTTCGGCAAGACCCTTCTCGATGTAGCCCATCACCCGCTCGGTCTGGCGCGCGTCGACCATGGCGCCCATCTCGGTTGCGGCATCAAGCGGGTCACCGACCTTGATGGCGCTGCCGACTTCGATCACCTTTTCGACGATCCGGTCCTTGATCGAGGCTTCGACGATCAGGCGCGAGCCGGCGTTGCAGACCTCGCCCTGATTGTAGAAAATACCCCAGGCTGCGGCCGTTGCGGCCTCGTCGAGATCGGGCGCGTCGGCCAGGATGATGTTCGGGCTCTTGCCGCCGCATTCCAGGCCGACCCGCTTCATGTTGGACTGGCCGGAATATTGAAGGAAATACTTGCCGACCTCGGTCGAGCCGGTAAACGCAACGGCATCGACATCCATGTGCAGACCGAGCGCTCGGCCGGCCGTTTCGCCGAAGCCGGGCAGCACGTTGAAGACGCCGTCCGGGATGCCGGCCTCGCTGGCCAGGGCGCCGAGCCGGATCGCCGTCAGCGACGACTGCTCCGCCGGCTTCAGGATGACCGAATTGCCGGCGGCCAGGATCGGACCGATCTTCCAGGCGGCCATCAGGAGCGGGAAGTTCCACGGCACGACGGCCGCCACCACGCCGAGCGGCTCGCGGCGGATCAGCGAAATCGCGGTCGGCGCGGTCGGAGCGACCTCGTCGTAGATCTTGTCGATTGCCTCGGCATACCAATCGATGCACTGCGCTGAGAGCGGCAGGTCGACCGCGAGGCTGTCGCGGATCGGCTTGCCCATGTCCAGCGTCTCCAGCAGCGCCAGCTCCTCGGTGTGGCGCGCAATCAGATCCGCGAAGGCCTTCAACCGCTTCTTGCGCTCGCGCGGCGCCATCCGGGACCAGACGCCCGACACGAACGCCGCCCGCGCGACCGCAACCGCATGATCGACATCCGCCTGGTCGCAGGCCGCCACCGCGACCAGAACCTCACCGGTCGCCGGGTTGACGCATTCGAAGGTCTCGCCGGACCGGGACGAAACGTAGCGGCCGCCGACGAAGGCCTGGCCGTTGAGGGTGAGCGCGGCGGCCCGTTGGCGCCAGTCGATCGGAGCGGACATGTGGACGGTTCCCGGAAAGGATGGCCGAAGCCGGACGCGGAATATGATAGGCTGTTCGCCAGAGGGGCACCACTCGAATTTTTGGATTTCTGAAAAATGAATTGGCAGTCCGGCGCCGCAACGCTATCCTCCCCGACTGTGCAAGCTGGCCCGACGGGGCGGCTTCGTGGCCGGACGACTTCGGATTTACCAACCTCATGGCGCCCATGACGATCCCCGACACCGCCGCCCGCATGTCTCCCGCGACACCCAATCCGGACGAGGAATCGCTGAAACTGGGTCAGCGCATTCGCGATCTGAGGTTGAAGGCCGGCATGACGCTGGCCGATCTCGGCAAGGCCACCGGCGTTTCGATCGGGACGCTATCCCAGCTCGAACGCGGCCTGGTCTCGCCGACCGTGCGCACGGTCTATACCGTCGCCAACGCCCTCGGGGTGATGCCGGCCTGGTTGATCGACCCATCCCAAATGCCTGTTCCGAGTGCTGAAAGTCGCTATATCGTCAGGGCCGGACAGCGATCCCGCCTGCTCGACCTCAACGGCATCCGCAAGGACATCGCCTCTCCGGCGGCGAGCGACCGGTTGCGCGGCTTCTTCATGGTCATCCAGCCCGGGTGCAACTCCGGCGCGCAACCCTATTCGCACAAGGGCGAGGAGATCGGCTTCCTGCTGGCCGGTTCGCTCGAGCTGCAGATCGACGGCGAGACCTTCAGCCTGAACGAAGGCGACTGCTTCGCCTTCTCCAGCCAGAAGCCGCACTCCTTCGCCAATGCCGGCCCCCGACCGGCCACCGTATTCTGGGTGAATGCGGACATTCCTCCGGCCTAATTTCAGAATTTTGAAATCCCGCATTGCGCTTCGAAAATCGCTCTGCCATATTTCGGCAGGACATCCCCGGGCCTTCCCCGACGAACCGGCAGATGCCAGGGCCGGGCGGATCCCGGCGCCGACCGGCGATCCTGGCAGGTCGCCCAGACCCGATTTTCGAAGGACGCGCCGACCGTGGCCTCATCCACTTCAGCATCGGATCTCGGTCCCGGTACGGCGCTCCTGCTGCTCGCCCCGCTGACCGTGCTGATGGCGGCGATCCTGCTCTATCCGCTGGGCGTGATCGTCTGGACGAGCGTCAACAATGGCGGCTTCACGCTGTCCGCCTATGCGGACCTCGCCCAGAGCACGCTGTTCCTGAAGGTCCTGCGCAACACCTTCGAGATCGCGATCGGCGGCACGCTGATGAGCCTCGTCATCGGCTACCCGGTCGCCATGCATCTCGCGGCCCAGCCCCCGACCCGGCGCACGGCCTACCTGATCATGGTCATGCTGCCCTTCTGGACCAGCATCCTCGTCAAGAGCTTCGCTCTGGTGGCGGTGTTCGGCAACCAGGGACTCGTCAACCAACTGCTCGGATTCCTGAGCGGCGGCGCCATCAAGCTGCCGATGATGTTCAACCGCGTCGGCGTCATCCTCGGCATGCTGAACTTCCTGCTGCCGTTCATGATTCTGTCGATCCTCGGCAGCCTGCTTTCGATCGACCGGCGCCTGATCCTGGCCGCCGAGACCATGGGGGCCGGACCGCTGCGCATCTTCTGGCGCATCACCCTGCCGCTTTCCATGCCGGGCATGATCGCCGGCATCCTGATCAACGTCACCCTGTCGATCGGCATGTACATCACGCCGGCCCTGCTCGGCGGGCGTCAGGACATGATGGTGGCCAACCTGGTCGACTTCTACACGCGCCAGACGCTCGATTGGACCGCCGCCTCGGCCAGCGCCGTCGTGCTGCTTGTGCTGTCCGGCCTGCTCGTCGCCCTGCTTGGCCGCGTGCGCGGCGCGGCCGGCCTTTCGGGAGCCGGAGCATGAACGAGTTGTTCGGATCGAGCCGCTCGGCGCGCATTATCACCGCGACGCTCGCCTGGCTATGCTATCTCTTCCTGCTGGTGCCGAGCCTGATCGTCATCCCGATCTCGTTCGGCAATCCCGGCCAGATCGAATTTCCGCCGCGCCAGCTGACGCTCGACCTCTACCGCCAGTTCTTCACCGATCCGGCCTGGTGGGGCTCGATGGTGCAGAGCCTGCTCGTCGCCGTGGTGACCACGCTTCTGTCGCTGCTGCTCTCGGTTCCGGCCGCCTATGCGTTGGCGCGCTCGCATCTGCCCGGGCGCGGCGGCCTGCAGGGGCTGTTCATGATGCCGATGCTGGTCCCGGTGATCGTGCTCGGCCTCGGTCTCTATCTGCAATTCTCGAGCTGGGGCCTGCTCGACACCACGGCCGGCATCGTCCTTGCCCATATCATGCTGACCACGCCCTACATCATGGTCTCGGTGCTGTCCGGCCTGAAGCATTCGGACATCGCCCTGGAAACGGTTGCGGCGATCATGGGCGCGTCGCGCGTCACGATCTTCTTCCGGGTCGTGCTGCCGCAGTTGAAAGCCGCGATCGCGGTCGGCGCGCTGTTCGCCTTCCTGATGTCGCTCGACGAGGTCGTGGTCGCCTATTTTCTCACCGGCACGCAGGCCATGACGCTGCCGGTGAAAATGTTCAGTTCCATCCGCTGGGAGCTGACGCCGGTGCTGGCCGCCGTCTCCACCCTGCTCACCGTGCTGTCGCTGCTGATTGCGCTCGGCATCATCGCCCTGCAGCGCAAGACCGAGGCCTCGTCATGACCGTCACCACCGCTCCGGCCATGGTCGAACTGCAGGGCGTGAGCAAGCGCTACGCCGATGTCGACGCCCTCCACCCGGTCGACCTGACCATCGCCAAGGGCGAGTTCGTCACTCTGCTCGGCCCCTCCGGCTCGGGCAAGTCGACGCTGCTCAACCTGATCGCCGGCATGGTCGCGCCGAGTTCCGGGCGCATCGTGATCGACGGGCGCGACGCCACCACGCTGCCGACCAACCGGCGCGGCCTCGGCATGGTGTTCCAGAACTATGCCCTGATGCCGCACATGACGGTGTTCGAGAACATCGCGTTCCCGCTGCAGGTCCGGAGGGTGCCGAGGGCCGAAATCAAACGCCGCGTCGGCGCGGTGCTCGACCTGATCCAACTCGGCCATGTTGCCAAACGCAGGCCGCGGGAACTGTCCGGCGGCCAGCAGCAGCGCATCTCGCTGGCCCGCTGCATTGTCTACAATCCGGCCCTGATCCTGATGGACGAGCCGCTCGGCGCGCTCGACAAGAAGCTGCGCGAGCAGATGCAGCTGGAGATCAAGCGGCTGCATGCCGAACTCGGCATCACCATGCTGTATGTGACGCACGACCAGGACGAAGCGCTGACCATGTCGGACCGCATCGTCCTGATGAACGGGGGTCGCATCGAGCAGCAGGGAACGCCGGACACGCTCTATTTCCGTCCTGAAACGGTCTTCTCGGCCGAATTCATCGGCAGTTCCAACCTCCTGGCGGGAACGTTCGATGCCGGTCCGGACGGCGGGGCGGTGCTCAGGACGGCGCTCGGGACCTTCCCGGTTCCCGCTCCCGATCGGCCGATCGAACGCGGGGCGAAGGCCGTGCTGCTGTTGCGGCCCGAGAACATGACCCTCCTGCGCGGCGGCGACACGGTCCATGTCACCGGCCGGATCGAGGATTCGATTCTGCTCGGCGGCGTCGTCCGGCATTTCGTCCGCTGCGCCGACGGTTCGACGATCATCGTCCAGGAATTGAACCAGCCCGGTCGCGTCGATGCCGAACGCGGCCACGAGGTCGCGGCCGGCTGGCTGCCCCAGCACGGCCGGCTCCTGCCGGCACCGCCCGCCGGGTGATCCCTGCGGGCGGGCCCCGACTGCCGATCCCATCCCGATATCCGGAGAGGACTGCTGCCATGACCATGATGACGTTTTCGACTTCGCGCCGCGGCCTGCTGCGCGGCGGTTCGGCCGGCCTCCTCGGCCTGATCGCCGCGCCGGCGGTCTTCACCGGCCGTTCGGCCGCCGCCGACACCACGCTGACGGTCACGTCCTGGGGCGGCGACTACAACAAGTCGGTGCGCGAGGTCTTCGCCGATCCCTTCACGGCGGAGACCGGCATCAAGGTGACGCTGGTCGACAACGGCGACATGGCCAAGGTCAAGGCGCAGGTGCTGGGCAATGCGGTGCAATGGGACGTGATCGACGCTCCCGCCGCCTTCGCCACCTCGGGTGCCCGCGACAAGCTCTGGGAACCGCTCGACATGGCGATCATCAAGCCGAGCGCACTGGTTTCGCAGCCGGCACCCGACTACATGCCGATGTATCTCTACAGCGGCGGCCTCTTGTGGGATGCGAAGCGCACCCCGGACGGCAAGCATCCGGTCGATTTCGCCGGCTTCTACGATTTCGAGCGCTTCCCCGGCCGGCGGGTCATGCGTTCGCTCGCCTCCGAAACGCTCGAAGTGGCGCTCGTCGCCGACGGCGTCGCGCCCAAGGACCTCTATCCGCTCGATGTCGAGCGCGCCTTCCGGGCCCTCGACCGGATGAAGAAGCACGTCACCAAATGGGCGGCGACCACCCCCGACCAGGTCAACGCGGTGGTCCAGAACGAGGGCGACTTCTCCTACAGCTACTTCAATCGCGTGAAGTCCGCCCAGAAGTCCGGCGCCGCACTGGCCTTCTCGTTCGAGCAGACGGTGAACTCGCTCGATTATTTCGCCGTCCCGAAGGGCACGAAGAATAAGGAAGCGGCGATGCGCTTCATCGACTTCTGCCTGCGCGCCGACCGCCAGGTTGCCTGGGCGGTGCGCGGCTACTATCTGCCGAACAATGTTGCGGCCATCGACGAGGTGCGCAAATCGCCGTCGGGCGACTTCCTGCCGGATCTCAACAACGGCAAGAACGTCGTCGTCAACTCGGCCTGGTGGGGTGAGAACTACACCGCCATGCAGAAGCGCTATGCCGAGTGGATGCTCACCTGATCGCATCCGGCGACCTGCCCCGGGACATCCGGGGCAGGATCCCCTTCACCCGTCTCCATCCCGGTCCCGTCTCATGCCCTCCGAAGCCGTTACGTCCGAAGCCCTTCTGGCCGAACTGAAGTCGATCGTCGGAGAGCGCTACGTGCTGACGGATCCGGTCGACACGGGCGGATTCCTGACCGATCACCGGGCGCGCTACCATGGCAGCGCGCTCGCCGTGGTGCGGCCGGGCTCGACCGCGGAGGTCGCGCAACTGGCCAGGACCTGCGCGGCTGCCGGCACGGCGATCGTGCCCCAGGGCGGCAATACCGGGTTGTGCGGCGGCGCGACGCCTCTGGAACCGCGCCCGACCATCGTCGTCCGGCTCGACCGGATGAACCGCATCCGGGCGATCTCGCCGGCAGAGGAGACCATCACGGTCGAGGCCGGCTGCATCCTGCAGGCCATTCAGGGCCAGGCGGCGGCGCATGGGCTTCTGTTCCCGCTCAGCCTCGGCGCGGAGGGCAGTTGCCAGATCGGCGGCAACATTTCGACCAATGCCGGCGGCATCGCGGTCCTGCGCTACGGCAACATGCGCCAGCTGGTGCTCGGCCTCGAAGTCGTGCTGGCCGACGGCACCGTCCTCGACGGCCTGCGCCGGCTGCGCAAGGACAATGCCGGCTACGATCTGAAGCAGCTGTTCATCGGCGCGGAAGGCACGCTCGGCATCGTCACGGCCGCGGTCCTGAAGCTCTTCCCGGCGATCCGTACCCGCTCCATCGCGCTGATGCAGGTCGCCTCGGTCGAGGACGCGCTGGCTCTGTTCGCCCGGGCCCGCGCGGTGTTCGGCGAACGCATCTCGAGCTTCGAGATCATCGGCTCGTCCTACATGGACTTCGTGCTGCGCTACGTCGCCGGCACGGTCATGCCCTTCGCCGCCAAGGCGCCCTGGTACCTGCTGCTGGAAGCCGGGGATTCGCAGCCGGACGCACCGCTCGCCGCCGCCATGGAGGGCTTCCTGGCGGAGGCCTTCGAGGCCGGCCTCGTCTCCGATGCGATCATCGCCGCCAGCCTCGCCCAGGAGGAGGCCATCTGGAAGCTGCGCCACGGTGTCACCGGCGAATTCAAGCTGGCCGGCAAGACCATGTCGCACGACACGTCCGTGCCGGTCGCCGAGCAGCCGGACTTCGTCAAGCGCGTCGAGGCCGGGATTCTCGCCGCCTATCCGGATGCCAACGTGATGATGGTCGGCCATATCGGCGACGGCAACATCCACGTCGTGGTCCTGTTCCCGCACGAGCGCTTCGCCACCGCGGACGATTTCGAGGCCGCCTCCGACGCCATCGACATGATCATCGATGATGTCGCCATGGAGCTCGGCGGCTCGATCACGGCCGAGCACGGCGTCGGGCGGACCTATCGCAAGCGCCTGGCGCGCACCAAGAATCCGGACGAACTGGCCCTGATGCGCCAGATCAAGGCCCTTCTCGACCCGGACAACCGGATGAATCCCGGCAAGCTGTTCCTGCCGGCGACCGAAGCCTGACGCCATGCCGACCGGCGCCCTGAACATCGACGATCTGCGCGCCCTGGCTCGGCGGCGCCTCCCGCGCGGCATCTTCGACTATGTCGACCGCGGCGCCGAGGACGAAGTCGGCATCGCCCGTCTGCGCCGCGCCTTCGACGATCTCGTCTTTCATCCCCGCATCCTGGTCGATGTCGGCAACCGCGATCTCTCCACCACGCTGTTCGGTCGGCAGCAGGCCTTGCCGCTGGTGATCGCCCCGACCGCGGCCGCCGGCCTGGTGCATTTCCGAGGCGAGATCGAACTGGCCCGTGCGGCCGCCGCCGCGGGCATACCCTTCACCATCGCCACCGGCTCGATCACCGAGATGGAGCGGATCCGCGCCGCCAGTTCCGGCGAACTGTGGTTCCAGCTCTATATGTGGCACGAGCGGCCGTTGTCCTTTCATCTCGTCGATCGGGCCCGGGCGGCCGGGATCGAAACGCTGGTGCTGACCGTCGATACGCCGGCCCTGCCGATCCGCGAATACAATACGCGCAATGGCTACGAGGTGCCGATCCGGGCCACCCTGCGCGGCGGCATCGACATGCTGCTGCATCCCAGATGGGTGTTCGGCATGCTCTTGCGCACCATCCTGACCGAGGGTGTGCCGACATACCGCCACTATCCGGAGGGTTTCCGCTCGAAGATCACCCGCAAGGCGACCTGGGAGCAGGTCCGCCTCGCCGATACGCTCGGTTGGGACGACCTCCGGGACCTGCGCCGCCGCTGGCCGGGCCGGTTGATCCTGAAGGGCATTCTGCGGCCGGACGATGCCGTTCGGGCCGTGGCGGCCGGGGTCGACGGCATCGTCGTCTCCAGCCATGGCGCCCGCAATCTCGATGCGGCGGTGCCGCCGATGCAGGTCCTGCCGGGGATCGCCGAGGCCGTCGCCGGCCGGGCGACGCTGCTCGCCGACAGCGGGGTGCGTCGCGGCGCCGATGTCCTCAAGCTGATGGCACTCGGGGCCGACGCGGTCATGATCGGCCGCGCGCCCCTTTACGGCCTCTCGGCGGCCGGCATGGCCGGCGCGCATCAGGCGCTCGACATCCTCCGCCGCGAAATGGACGCCACCCTCGGTCTCATCGGTTGCCGAAGCCCGGCCGATCTCGACGCCAGCCTTGTGACCCGCGCCGCCCACACGGCCGCCGGCTCCTGAACAAGACCAAGACCATGCTGCAGCCCCTGCCCCCGAATATCTACCAGCTCGACGCGCCGCCCGCCCCGGCCGCGCCGCCGCTCGACGGGTCCTGCCGCGCTTCGGTGGCGGTGATCGGCGGCGGGATCGTCGGACTTGCGACGGCCCTGCATCTGGCGGAAGCCGGGACCGACGTGGTCGTCCTGGAGGCACAGGAACCAGGCTGGGGAGCGT
Organism: Prosthecodimorpha staleyi; assembly: GCF_018729455.1. Lineage (NCBI taxonomy): Bacteria > Pseudomonadati > Pseudomonadota > Alphaproteobacteria > Hyphomicrobiales > Ancalomicrobiaceae > Prosthecodimorpha > Prosthecodimorpha staleyi. The sequence continues at coordinate 380,578 of NZ_JAHHZF010000004.1, forward strand.
CGGGGAACAATGGCGGGCAGGTCAATCCGGGCCTGAAGTTCGATCCCGACGCGGTCGAGGCGGTCTGGGGAGCCGAGCGTGGCCGGCGCATGGTCGAATTCGCCTGGGACAGCCCGAACCGGACCTTCGCGCTGATCGAGCGCCTCGGCATCGACTGCGAGGCGCATCGCGGCGGGACATTGCGGGTCGCGCGCGGCGCCAAGGCACGAGTGGGCGTCGAGACGACGGCGCGCCAGTGCATGTCCCGGTCGATGCCGGTCGACTATCTGGACGCCGCCGCAACCGCCCTGCGGACCGGAACACCGGCCTATCACGGTGCCATGCTCGATCGCCGCGGCGGCAATCTCAATCCGCTCGCCTATTCCCGCGGTCTCGCCAGGGCGGCGATCGCCGCGGGGGCCCGGATCCATGGTGCCACTCCGGCGACGGCCGTCCGGCGCAAGGCCGGCGGGTGGGACATCGCCACGCCGCGCGGGACCGTGACGGCCGAAAAGATCCTTATCGCCACCAACGGCTTCACCGACGACCTCTGGCCGGGCCTGCGGCAGACGATCGTGCCGGTCTACAGCGCCATCGCGGCGACGGAACCGCTCGGGGAGCGGGCCCGAGAGATCATGGCCGACCGACCGAGCGTCTATGAGAGCGGCCGGATCACCGTCTATTACCGGCTCGACGCCCGGGGACGGCTTCTGATGGGCGGCCGCGGCCCGATGACGCCGATCGCCTCGGCCGACGCCATCGGCTATCTGACCGACGCGGCTGCGAAGCTGTGGCCGGAACTCGGACGCTTGCGCTGGACACACGGCTGGAACAGCCGCCTTGCGGTGACCAAGGACCACTGGCCCCATGTCCACGAACCGGCCGAGGGCCTGCTGGCCTATCTCGGCTGCAACGGTCGCGGGGTCGCGCTCGGCACGGCCCTCGCCGAACAGCTCGCCGCCCGCCTGCGCCTCGGATCCGAAATCGACCTTCCGATCGTCCCGCCGAAACCGATCGCCTTTCACGGCTTCTGGCCGCTCGGCGTCGTCGCCGCGGTCTGGCACGGCCGCATCATGGACCGTCTGGGCTTGTGACGCCGGGGACGGCCGCCCGAGCCGTCGAGCGACCGGCCCGGCGATCGATTTCGGCGACCGCGCCCATCACGAAACGGTTCCGGCTTCCCGCACCATCCAGTCCGCCAAGGCTGCGGCCGGCGCCGAAAGGCTCGCCGCGGGCACCATCCAGTAGCCGCTCTGCGGACGGACGATGGGCGGTCCGACCGCCACCAGCGTGCCGGCCGCCAGCGCATCGCCGATCAGGCAGGTCCAGCCGAGCGCGATGCCCTGATCGGCCATCGCGGCCTGCACGACCAGCCCGTAGGTGCTGAGGCTGAGATCGGCGGGGCCGGGGCGGCGTTCGATCGCCATGGCGGCAAGCCAATCGCGCCAGATGAACCAACGCGGTCGCGGCGTGCTGTCGAGATGCAGGAACGGCAACCCGGCGATCCCGTCCCCGGCGGGGGACAGCCCATGCCGCGCCGCAAATGCGGGGCTGCAGACCGGCACCACCTCTTCCTCGAAGAGCTGGACCGCGGTGGGTCCGAAATCGGCGCGCGCGCCGAACAGGATCGACAGGTCGACCGCATCGGCCTGGCCGGGATCGAGCGATGCCGACGCAACGATATGCACGTCCGCTTCAGGCCAAGCCTTCCTGAAGGCGGCGACACGCGGCATCAGCCAGAGCGACGCGAAACCGTAGTCGGTGAACAGTCGGACCACCGACTGGCTCTGCAGGTTGCGGATTTCCCGGGCTGCACCCTGCAACTGGGCGATCGCGACGCCGACGGCCCGGTACATGGCCGCGCCGGCGGGCGTCAGGCTGCTGCCCCGGTGCTGGCGGACGATCAGCGCCGTTCCGACCTGCGCCTCGAGCGCGCGCACGACATAGCTGACCGCCGGCTGGCTCAGCCCGAGTTCGCCGGCGGCCGCGGTGAGGCTGCCGAGCCGGCCGACCGCCTCGAAGACGCGCATCCAGCCCAGATCCAGCGGACAGTCAGCCATAAAGCCACTCTATGCCAATCATTCAAATTCGGCCTCTGCACAGCATAGGCTATTTGGCTGTTTGATGTCTCTCCGAGCAAGACGCCGCCCAGAGCGAACGGGCCGATCGTCCTGCCGCACGATCCCGCAGCACGAGCGACACCCGAGGTGATCCGATGAAGCGCTTCCTCCTCGCCGCGGCCGTTTCGGTTCTGGCCGGCCTGCCCGCGACCGCGGCCGACGACCCGGCCTGCAAGCCCGTCCGCATGTCGGATCCGGGCTGGACCGACATCACCTCGACCAACGCCATCGCGTCGACGCTTCTCAAGGCGCTCGGCTATGAGCCCGACGTGAAGACGCTCTCCGTGCCGATCGGCTATCAGGCCATGAAGAACGGCGAACTCGACGTGTTTCTCGGCAACTGGATGCCGGCGCAACAGCGCTTCATCGATGATCTCACGGCCGCCAAGGCCGTCGAGGTGGTGGGGACCAACCTTGCCGGTGCCAAGTTCACGCTCGCGGTGCCGAACTACGTCGCCGAGGCCGGAGTCAAGGACTTCAAGGACCTGGCCGCGCATGCCGAAAAGTTCGGCAGCGAGATCTACGGCATCGAGTCCGGCGCGCCCGCCAATCAGAACATTCAGAAGATGATCAATGCCGGCAGTTTCGGTCTCACCGGCTGGAAGCTGGTGGAATCCGGCGAGCAGGCGATGCTGTCGCAGGTGAAGCGTTCGGAAGGCCGCAAGAAGTGGGTCGTGTTCCTGGCCTGGGCGCCGCATCCCATGAACGACGCCTTCAAGCTGACCTATCTGAGCGGCGGCGACGAGTATTTCGGCCCGAACTACGGCGGCGCCGAAGTGCGCACCCTGGCCCGCACCGGCTGGACCGCCAAGTGCCCGAATGCCGCTGCCTTCTTCAAGAACCTGAAGTTCGATCTGGCCACCGAGAACGCCATGATGGGAAAGATCCTGGATCAGGGGCAGGAGGCCGGACAGGCGGCGCGCGCCTGGATCAAGGAGCATCCGGACGCGCTCGGCCCCTGGCTCGCCGGCGTCACCACGCTTGACGGCCGCCCCGGTCTGCCGGCCGTCAAGGCGGCTCTCGGATTGTGAACGCCGCGCCGCCGCCGGCTGCCGGACCGGCGGCGGCGCGACCCCGGTCAGGACGAACCCGATGTCTGCCGCCAAGCCCCGCCCGAATCTCCTTGTCATCATGGTCGACCAGCTCAACGGAACCTTGTTTCCGGATGGGCCGGCCGACTTCCTGCATGCCCCGCATCTGAAGGCCCTCGCGGCCCGGTCGACCCGGTTCGCCCATGCCTATACGGCGAGCCCGCTTTGCGCGCCGGCACGCGCCGCCTTCATGTCGGGTCAGTTGCCGAGCCGTACCGGCGTCTACGACAATGCAGCCGAATTCGCTTCCGACGTGCCGACCTTCGCCCATCACCTGCGGCGGGCGGGGTATCACACAGTACTGTCCGGCAAGATGCATTTCGTCGGGCCCGACCAACTGCACGGCTTCGAGGAGCGGCTGACGACCGACATCTACCCCGCCGACTTCGGCTGGACGCCCGACTATCGCCGACCGGGCGAGCGGATCGACTGGTGGTACCACAATCTCGGCTCGGTCACCGGCGCCGGCGTGGCCGAGATCACCAACCAGCTCGAATATGACGACGAGGTCGCCTACCATGCCGGGCGCAAGCTCTACGACCTGTCGCGCCGGCAGGACGGCCGGCCTTGGTGCCTGACCGTCAGCTTCACGCATCCGCACGACCCCTACGTGGCACGGCGCCGTTTCTGGGATCTCTATGCCGATTGCCCGGCGCTCGATCCCGTCGTCGCGCCGATCCCCTTCGAAGACCAGGATGCGCATTCCCAGCGGTTGATGCTGGCGAGCGACCATGCCGCCAGCACCATCACGCCGGAGGATGTGCGGCGCGCGCGGCGCGCCTATTTCGCCAACATCTCCTATGTCGACGAGAAGATCGGCGAGCTCCTCGACATCCTCGATCGGGGCCGGATGGCCGACAACACGATCGTCCTGTTCGTGTCCGATCACGGCGATATGCTCGGAGAGCGCGGTCTCTGGTTCAAGATGAACTTCTTCGAGGGCTCGGCGCGAGTCCCGCTGATGATCGCAGCGGCCGGGCTCGCTCCCGGCCGGATCGACACGCCGGTCTCGACACTCGACGTGGTACCGACCCTTGCTGCCCTGGCCGGGATCGATCTCGACGAACTGCGCCCCTGGACGGATGGCGAGTCTCTGGTCGGGCTCGCCTCCGGCACGGCCGCGCGCGGGCCGGTGCCGATGGAATATGCCGCGGAGGGCTCGATCGCGCCGCTGGTCGCCCTGCGCGACGGCCCGTGGAAACTCGTGCTGTGCGCGGCCGATCCGCCGCTTCTGACCAATCTCGCCGAGGATCCCGACGAGACCGTCAATCGCGCTGCCGATCCGGGATGCGCCGGCATCCTGGCCGACCTCGCCGGCCGCATGGCCGCGCGCTGGGATCTCGACAGGTTCGACGCCCAGGTACGCGCCAGTCAGGCCCGCCGGCACGTCGTCTACGGCGCGCTGCGCAACGGCGCCTATTTCCCGTGGGACTACCAGCCGCTGCAGCGCGCCTCCGAGCGCTACATGCGCAACCACATGGACCTCAACGTCCTGGAGGAAAAGCAGCGCTTCCCGCGCGGCGAATGACCTCGCCCCAATCGCCCCTCGGTCGGCGAAACCGGCACGATGAGCCGGGCGGCGGCGACAGGTCCCGTGTGATCGAGGACCGATCCGAGCCGCCGGCGGCGCCGAAAGCCTGATCCGGGTGGACCGCAAGGACGGGCGCGACCGGGGTATGAGAAGCGGCGTCGGGCGGCAGATCGGAACGACCCGGTCTGCCTTGAAACCCCGATCGGCCATCCGGCGACACGCCCCGGCCAAGACCGGTACCGGCGCCGAGTGCCGAGGGTCAGAAGTCCCGGCGGCCAGACGAAATCGGATCGGCGCAGAGCGAACTTGTCCATGCGGTACCGCAGCGTATCGCGCGAGACCCCGAGGCGGCGCGCCGCGAGCGTCACGTTGCCACCCTGCTGCCGCAACGCCTCCACGATCAGCGTGCGCTCCGCATCGACCAGCCCGATCGCATCGGCCGGCTGTCGGCCCGCCGGCGCGATCAGCGGCGCCGGCTCGCGCAGCGCCAGGTCGGCATCCTCGATCTGGTCGCGGGCGCGCATCAGGCTGGCCTGCTCGATGACATTGCGCAATTCGCGGATATTGCCGGGCCAGACGTGGCGCAAGAGCGCCCGGCGCGCGCCGTCCGACAGACGCAATCCCGCGCGGCCGTAGCGCCGGCCGAACTCGGCCATGAAGGTCTCGGCGATCGGGATGACGTCGTCGCCACGGGTGCGCAGCGGCGGCACGTCGAGTGTGATCGTGTTCAGCCGATAGAACAGATCCGAGCGGAACTCGCCCTGGCGGACCCGATCCTCAAGAGCCGCATTCGTGGCGGCGACGAAGCGCACGTTGATCGGTCGGTCTCGGACGCCGCCGACGGGCCGGATGACGCGCTCTTCCAGCGCCTTGAGCAGCTTGGCCTGCTGCGACGGCGGCAGTTCGCCGACTTCGTCGAGGAACAGGGTGCCGCCGTCGGCCGCCTGAAACAGCCCGATCTTGCGGTCGCCCGCGCCCGTGAACGCGCCGCGCTCGTGCCCGAACAGTTCAGATTCGACAAGCTGCTCGGGCAGGGTCGCACAATTGACCTCGATGAAGGGCTGGGTCGCCCGGGAACCGTCGAAATGTAATGCACGGGCAACCAGTTCCTTGCCGGTGCCGGTCTCGCCCAGGATCAGGACCGGCAGGCCAGGCTGGGTGGCTGCCGTGTCGCCGCTGCGCTCGGCCTGGATCAGAAACCGGATGCGTTGCTTCAATTGCAGAACCGGTGGTGACTGGCCGACGATCCGGTCGAGCCCGCTGCGGGTCCTCGTGGCACGTTCAGTGCTGTTGTCCGGCCGGCAATGCGCCGGCCGAATTCCATGGTTGCGGCGTTCCTTGGGCCGCTCCGATCTCGATGCCCTCCCGGCTGGTCGAAAGACCGATCCCGAAGAGGTCCGCCAGGTCGTCGAGCAGATACGGCAGCCGCGGCCGCTCGCCCCCCTGCAGGCGGTTGTGGATGCCGACGTCGGCCGAGGCGAAGGCGCGTGCCGGAGCGGCCCGACCGAGACGGTCGTTGACGCGGTCCTGCGCCGCCGCGGAGGGCGGTCGCAGCCGCATCCTGGAAGCCGACATCGCGCTTCAACTCGCCCGCGACGGCGAAAAGCGCGTTGCCAAGCTGAGTGCCAGCGGCAGCGCCTCGACGGTCGAGGCCAGTCGGACGGCGGCCGATGCGCTCAGGCTCGCGGCTGTCCGGGATGGCCTCGTGGCGGAGACCTGGCGGACCGAGATCGCCGCGCGCATGCGGTCGGCCGAGCGCAACGCGTAGATCGAGGGACTGCTGCAAGCGGTGGCCGGCTTCGAGGGCGAGATCGCCGCCAGCCGCAGCGCGGCACGGCGCCTCGCAGCGGCGATCGAGACCCATCGGGTGCGCGCGCCCGTCTTCGGGCGGATCGGCGATGCCCTGCCCCTGTCGCGCGGCGCCTACGTGGCGGAGGGGCAGCGCGTCGCCACGATCATACCCGAGGGCGGCCTGATCGCTGTCGGGGAGTTCGACCCTGCCGCCACGGTTGGCCGTATCCGGGCCGGCCAGCATGCAGTGGTTCGTCTCGACGGCTTTCCGTGGACCCGTTTCGGGACCGCGCCGGCCACTGTCACGAGGGTCGCCAGCGAGGTGCGCGACGGCCGCGTCCGGGCTCCCCTCGGCGACCTCGACGATGTGCTGCTGGCCTTCGGTTCCGCGCTTGTGCGCACCGAGCTCGACGGCCGCCCGGCCCTGTTCGCCCTCGTCGGCAGGCGCGGGCTGCACCTTCGCCTGATCGCGCCGGATTTCCGCGAGGTCCGGGTGCCGGTTGCCCGTATGCGGGACCTGATTGCCGGCCACCTGGAACGGACGGCAGCCGGTCAGGTCGATCGGGTCATCGAACGGGTCGGCATCCCTGCGGAACGGCGCGGAATTGTGCGCCGCGCGATGCTGCGCGAACGCTTGGGATCGGTTCCGATTGCCGGCCTGTGGACGCTGCGGCTTCCGCCCGAAGCGTCGTTGCATCGCCATCTCGCCGACGCCCATGCCTATCGCCGGCTGGCCCTGACCGTCCTACTGCTCGCCTCGGTCTTCAGCCTGGAGATTCTCGGGTGGATCCTGATCGGCTCCGCGGTTCTCGAGGGCCAACTCAATCTCGGCTGGCTTGCCGCCTGGACGCTGTTGATGCTCACCATGGTGCCGGCGCGGGCCGTCGGCGAGTGGATCGCCGGAACGCTGTCGATCGACCTGGCCGCGTTCCTGAAAGGCCGGCTGCTCGCCGGCGCGCTGCGTTTCGATGTCGATGCCGTCCGCCGCGAGGGTGCCGGCCAGTTGCTCGGCCGGGTGATCGAGGGGCAGGCCTTCGAGGCGGTCGCCATCGGCGGCGGGCTGGCGACCCTGACGGGATCGTCGAGATCGGGCTGGCCTTCTGGGTCCTGGCCAAGGGCGCGGGCGGCGGTCTCGAGTTCATGCTCCTCACCGGTTGGCTCGTCGTGGCGGGCGTCCTGGCGCTGCGGTCCTGGAACCGTCAGGCCGAATGGACCGCCAATCGTCTCGCCCTGACCGGCAACCTGGTCGAGCGCATGGTCGGCCATCGAACGGCGCTGGCGCAGGAGCAGGCCGGGCGGCGCGACAGGCACGACGACCACGCCGCCAACCACTACCTCGCCATGTCGTCGCGCATGGATGCCGCCGGCGGCAGGCTTCTGGCCCTGATACCGGGCGGCTGGCTGCCGGTCGGTCTTGCCGGCCTGCGCCGGCCTCACGCCGGTCTGGTCACGATCGATGGTCTCGATCAGGCGACGCTCGGCGACGGCTGGCGGCGCCTTGCGACCGAAGCGCCGCAGTTTCATGAGAATCACATTCTGACCGGCAGTCTCGCATTCAACCTGTTGATGGGGCGGACCTGGCCGGCGCAGCCGGCGGATCTCGCCGCTGCCGAGGCGCTGTGCCGCGAGCACGGGCTCGGGCTCGGCGAGCTCATCGACCGGATGCCGGCGGGCTTGATGCAGCCCGTCGGCGAGACCGCATGGCAGCTGTCGCAGGGTGAGAAGAGCCGTGTCCATCTCGCGCGTGCGCTGCTCCAGGGCGCGCCGCTGACCGTGCTGGACGAGAGCTTTGCGGCCCTCGATCCCGACAATCTCGAAAGCTGTCTGGCCGCGATCGACCGCAACGCCGGTGCCGTGCTGCTGATCGCCCACCCCTGATCGCCCGCTGCGCCCGCCCGCCGCCGGACGGGCGGATCGCAGGTTCGGATCGATCCAGCGGCAATGCGCGCCCGGTTTCTGGACCGACGCACTCGGCTCGAACGGAGATCGGCCTGGTCGACCCGTCCTCGGCCGCACTAAGACGTTGGCGGCTCATTGGCCGCGCCGGATCCTGAAGCGGCAGATATGGGAGCCGCTTGCCGCCGCACAGTCGGTCTCGACGCAGCGGCAGGTCCGGTCGACCAGGGTGGCGTAGAGATGCCCGAACACGGCGGCGTTCCAGGCGCAAAGCGGCGTCGCCGCAGTCTCGCCGCGGATCAGCGGATTGTCGCGGATCTCGAAGGTCCAGGGATCCACGACCCGGAATTCCCCCGTCCCTGCGAAGGTCCAGGCGTGGCCGGCGATCGCGCGAGCCAGAAGCCGGGCCGAGAGCGGCGCCGGCAGGGCCTTCAGCAGCATTTGCGCCGGCTTCGGGATGCGATGGGCGAGGATGTAGTCCGCCGTGCCGCGCCCGGCCTCGGCGGCCATGCCGGCGGCCTGTCGGGGCATCAGGCGGCGCAACGCCCGGTGCAGGCCGGCCGCCTCGGTCTCCGGGATCATCCGGGTCCCGTCCGGGGTCCCCGCAAGACCGGCGGCCGCCAGCATCCGCCGCGTCCCCTCCGGCCCGTCCTGCCGGTCGATCACCGGCAGAAGCTGCAGGATGGCGTTGGGCCCGATCCGGTCCCGGCGCGCGGGCGTCATGGTCAGGCCTGTTCGAGCTGCCGATCGCCGCCGCCGCAGGCCCGGACCTCGGCCCGATCCTTCATCTGCGACCGAACGGCCTCCCGCCGCTCGGCTGCCCGCGCGGCGCGGTCGGCGGCGGCATCCCAGTCGTCGAGCTGCGCCTCGGCCAGCGTCCGCGTCTCGTCGAAATGGAAGTCGACGGTCTTCTTGGTCTGCGGCCCCCAATAGCCCGCCTTGCCGAGATCGTAGAAGGTCCGCTGGAAGCCGGCCTTCAGGAAGGCATAGAGGCAGCCGAGCAGATAGCGGCGGCGGAACCCCGTACCGCGCCAGGGATAGTGGAACAGGGCCTTCTTCATGTAGAAGCGGCGGTAGTTGTTCATCACCCCGTCGAGCAGCTCGCCGCGCTCCATCGCCGCCGGCTTCATGATCGGTGTGACGAAGTTGTACTTGCTGAAGTCGAACACCTCGACCTGGTCCTTGATCTCTTGGAACAGCGGGGTGAACGGCCAGGGCGTATACATCGACCAGTTGGCCAGATCCGGCTGCCAGTCCCAGGCCATCCGGTAGGTTTCCTCGAGCGTCTCGGGGGTCTCGTTGTCGAGCCCGACGATGAACTGCGCCTCGACCAGGATGTCGGCCTCACGCAGCAACCGGATCGCCGTCCGGTTCTCGTCGACCTTGGTCTCCTTGTTGAAGGTGTCGAGCTTCATCTGCGCCGCCGCCTCGGTGCCAAGGCTGACATGGACGAGGCCGGCGCTGCGATAGAATTTCAGCTCCTCGCGGTCGCGATAGATGTCCGTGACCCGCGTGTTGATGCCCCATTTGACCCGGCGCGGCAGGTCGCGCGCGATCAGTTCCTGGCAGAAGGCGACGAACTTCTTCTTGTTGATGGTCGGTTCCTCGTCGGCCAGGATGAAGAAGCCGACGCCGTGATTGACGACCAGATCCTCGATCTCATCGACCACGTCCTTCGGATCGCGCACCCGGTAGTCACGCCAGAATTTCCATTGCGAACAGAACGAACAGGTGAACGGGCAGCCGCGCGCCAGATTGGGGATCGCCACGCGGGTGCCGAGCGGGATGTAGATGTATTTCTCCCACTCCAGAATCGACCAGTCCGGCTTGATCTTGGACAGATCCTTGACGGTGCTCGCCGCCGGGGTCGCCACGATCTCGTCGCCGTCGCGGAAGGCGAGACCCTTGATGGCACGCCGGTCGGCAGGCCAGCGGCCGTCGCGGATGGCGCTCATCAGTTCGGTGCAGATCTCCTCGCCCTCGCCGCGGACGATGACATCGACCCACGGCGCCTCGCTCAGCACCTGCTTGTACATGAAGGTGGCGTGCACGCCGCCGAGGACCCGGACCGCGGCCGGCACGACCTCCGCGGCGATCTTCAGCACGCCCTCGGCCTTGTAGATCGACGGCGTGATCGCCGTGACGCCGACGGCATCCGGTGCCAGCCGCGCGATCCGCCGCGCCAGCTCCTCGTCGGCGATGTCGTCGGTCATCGCATCGATGAAATGGATGTCGTCGAAGCCGGCCTGGCGCAGATGGCCGGTCAGGTAGGCGACCCAGGCGGGCGACCAGGTTCCGGCGATCTCGGCCCCGCCCGAATGGTAGTTGGGATGGACGAAAAGGATCCGCATGGCCTGCCTCCCGGGTGTCATTTAAGATTGACATTTGATGCGTCAATTCAATTTGACACCAATCAAACACGGGTCGGGCCGGGCGCCTAGTACCGTCCATTGCGGACCTCCGGAGTCTCCGAGGCCGCCTTCCATGGTGGCGTTTCAGCCGTCCCGGCGCCGCCAGCGCAGGACCACCTCGCCGAGATGGGCGGCGAGGGCGAGGATCAGGCCGCCGGCGACCATGGCAGGGCCGGCACCGGTCAGGGCGGCCCTCAGCGCCAGGAGCAGCCCGGCGCCGGCGCCGGCATTGAACAGGATCGCGGCGACGCCCGGCCCGCGGCCAAGGCGCCGGCCGAGCCACAGCGACACGAGGGTTTCGAGGAGAAGGGCGGCGAGCGCCAGATCGGCCATGCGGCCGCCGGCGAACAGACTGTCGAGCATGCCCGCTCCTTCGGAGTTTCAATCGCCGCGGTTCGGCGCCCAGAGGTCGGCGCCCCGAGAGACGTCGCGCGCGGCGGCGTCATCGTCGGGCGGAGGCACGTCGCGCCCGCCACGGGCCGCCGTCGAGATTGCGCCAATCCCATGTTGAGGCCGGGACCGGACAGGAAGACGCCCCCCGGGGTTCAGGACCGGAGGGCGTCGCTTCGATGGCGGGTGACCACCGTGCCGGAGGCATCGAGGGGGGTCCCGGCAGGTCCTGAACCGCGGGTGGCACCATGCTGGGAACGGTCCCGCCCCGCCCTTCGAAAGGAACCGCGCCGCTACTTCGGCGTGGTTTCGGTCGCCAGTGCCGGGCGATAGTCCTTCAGCATCGATGCTCCGAGCAGCGGCTTGTTGGCACCCTGGTGGCAGGTCTGGCAGTTGGCCTTGGCCGGGTCGCCGAGCGGACCCTTGCGGTTGTCGGGGAAGACCGCAGCCAGGAGCGAGATGTAGTCCTTGTTGACCTCCGACACCATGCGCAGCCCGTGCCAGGCTGTGACACGCTGCGGATTGCTTTCGCTCCAGTTCGAGAAGGAGCGGCTGTTGTGGCAGAAGTCGCAATTGACCCCGAGCGATTGCGACAGATGGAACATCAGCGAGTAGGTCATCTCCGTGTCCTGGATCGACTTGGACATGGCGGGCGCCAGGGCGGAGGTGGTCTGCAGGCGGATCTTGCTCGGATCGGTCAAAAGCGGAGTGAACGGATCGTCGTAGAGCGCCGTGATGCCGGCGGTCCAGGACGCCTTGTTCTTGCCCGTGCCGGTCGCCGCCATGCCCTGCGCCTCGGCCGGCCCCGGATTCTGCACCCAGCTATAGGCCGGGACGCCGTTGCCGCGGTGGCAGGTGTAGCAGGTCACGCCGACCTCGCCGACATGGGCCTTCCACTTCTCATTGATATGCTGCGTCATCTGGAACATGCGACGCGCGACGACCTTCTGGTACTTGGAGTCGTCCTCCATCTTGTCGGTGTTGTGGCAGAAGTCACAGCCGGCTTCGGGGGCGACCCATTCGTTGATCGCCAGCATGGTCCGGTTGAACTCCTCCTCGGAGAGGTCGCCGAGAACGGTGACGTTCTTGTAGACCTCCTTGGCGCGCTTGCCCTCCTGCGAGGCGGGCGGCTGCGCTTCGGGAACCTGGTTGGCCGCGGCGAGCGCCGCGGTCTGCTTCGCGGTGGACAGCTGCACCATGCCGGTGCCGCGATAGCCGCTTTGCTTGCTCTCGACCTGCTCCTTGCAGCCGGCGAGCAGGCCGGCGCCGAGAAGAAGCATCAGGGCGGCGGCGGCGCGTTTCGAGGATGGCGTCATGATCAGCCTCCAGCCGCCGGGTTGACCACCGGCTTGTCGGGAAGGGGATAGGCGGGGGCCACGCCGTGGTCGACGGCCCATTGGAACCAGTTGTCGACGACCGTGCCGGTGAGCAGGATGCCGATGCCGCCGGTGAGCGGGCAGAGCACCGCGAACCACCACGCCCAGCGATGGATCGATTCCATCGTGGCGTTGAAGCCCATCGTCCAGCGCCAGAACAGGGCGGCCCGTTCGGCAGCCGTGCCGCGATCGACGATCTGCTCCAGTTCGCGTTCGCCGCCGTAGCGACCGACCGCCAGGATGGTGGCGCCGTGCATCGCGAAGAGCAGCGTCGAGCCATACAGGAAGGCGATCGAGAGGCAGTGGAACGGGTTGTAGAACAGGTTGCCGTAGCGGATCGAGAAGGCGGCCGTCCAATCGAGATGCGGGAAGATGCCGAAGGGCACGGCCTCGGACCACGAACCCATCATCAGCGGCCGGATGAAGCCAAGCACCAGGTAGAGCCAGATCGCCGCCGCGAAGGCCCAGGCGACATGGGTGCCCATGCCGAGGGCGCGAGCCCGGACATAGACGCGGACCCACCAGAGCAGGATCGATGCCGTCAGGCAGAAGCCGGCGAGCAGCCACCAGCCGCCTTCCGCCATGGGCGGAATCGAGATGCCCCATTTCGGCGACGGCGGCTCAAGGGCGAGCCAGGGCAGCTGGCGGACGAACTGGATCGGATCCCAGTTCACCGACGCCCACATGTTGAGGCCGATGATCTCGAAGGCGGTGATGCCGAAGATCAGCGCGGCAAGGCCGGTCCAGCCGAGATAGATCGGGCCGATCTGGGCGTCGCCGAAGCGGCCGAGCAGATGGGAGAAGCCCATGCCGCCCTGGCGCGACCAGGCGGCGCCAGCGTCGATCACGCCCTCATAGGCGGGCCCGCGGGCCTGGACACGGGTAAAGATGTTGCGAAAGTCGCTCATGTCCGGCCTCCCTCAGTTCCAGATCGGCAGGTCGAGCCACCAGCCCCACCATTCCGGCCATCCGCGCGTCCAGAGCGGGCCGCTGATGATGATGCAGACGGCGCTCCAGAAGCCCGCGCTGAGGGCGAGCAGGAGGCCGAGCCGGTGGATGCCGAGCGTGCCGATCGAATAGCCGATCGTGTCGCGGAAGAAGGTGTTCTCGTGCTCCGCGGTCTTCATCGCCTCGCCCTTGGGCGGGTTCGCAGCCGACAGGATCAACGAGCCGTGCAGCGCCAGCGCGAAGGTCGTCGTGAAGAAGAACGACACCGCGATCATATGCGCAGGGTTGTAATGGAAATGGAGATACTGGTAGCCGACGTTGGACACCCAGTCCAAGTGGCTGAAGATCCCATACGGGAAGCCGTGTCCCCAGGCGCCGAGCAGGATCGGCCGGATCACCACCAGCGAGACATAGGCGAAGATCGCCACGCCGAAGGCGAAGGGCACATGATAGTCCATGCCCAGCTTGCGGCAGATTTCGACCTCGCGCAGCGCCCAGGAGACGAAGGAGCCGATGGCGCAGACCGTGATGATCTGCCAGAGCCCGCCTTCCTGAAGGGGTGCCAGGCCGAGGCCGTATTTCAGATCCGGCGGTGCGATCGAGATCTGCCAGATGTTCCAGGTCGGACCCAGCGCGGCGCCGTAGACGATCAGCGCGGTCCCGAGGGCCGCGAAGAAGATCGTGGTGACACCGAAGAAACCGACATAGAACGGGCCGACCCAGAAGTCGAAAAGGTCGCCGCCGACGAGCGTTCCTCCTCGGACCCTGTATTTCCGTTCGAAGCTCAGCATGGCCATGAGGATGCCCTCCACCGGCAACGATCGGCCAGGCGGGCCGGCGTTGTCTTCTCGGGTTTGCGCGCGCAGCGGAATTGCGGCGGATGGATCGGCTGCCGGGGGCGATCCGGCAGCCGTCCGGGACGGGTCAACCCACCAAAGCGGTCGGCGGGGTGATCACGTGCTGAATCTCGGCCGTCTTCTTGCGCGGGCCCTCGATCCAGTTGAACCGGTCCGTGCTGAGCAGGATGAAGTGAATCAGCACTGCGAGCACGAACAGGAAGGTGAACAGCGCGACGAGCGCCCGCCGGGGATCGAAGAGAAGCCAAATCTTGTACATGGTCTTCTCTCCTTCAGGTCAGGAACGTGGTCGCGTGCTGGGCGAGCCGCTCGGCTCCGTCGAGGAGCGTCGAGGCGTAGCCCTTCAGCGGGGGTAACCAGGGCCGCCACATCCAGACGAGCACATGGGCGACCACAGCGACCATCACGAAGCCGATGAAGCTCTTCATGAAGATGCCGTGGAATTCCTGTGCTTCCTGGTCGGTCAGCCCGGACAACGAACTTTTTGCCTCTGCCATGTCGGCCTCCGCAAATGTCTTGCCGTTGCCGCGCAGGCCCGCGCGGCTGGGTTCTGCCGCGCCGGACGTCCCGGAGCGGCATTCGGTCGGGCGGTCCCGACCGAATTCTGGAGGGCTCGTTTCAGCCCATGAAACAGTAGGGGATGGCCGCGCGGGCCATCGACCGGGCACGCCCGACGAGGGAGCGCGGCCCCGGCGCGCCGGGCACGAGGCCGGCAGCTTCCAGGACGATCTGCCAGAGCGCGGCGATCAGAAAGACCGGGAAGGTCGCGAAGAACAGCACGCGATAGGCGGTGGCCTCGCGCTGGCGGCGCAATTCGGGCCGGAGCCCGATCGGCAGGGCGGTGGACATCGAAACTTCCCCCGTGTTGTCGTTCTCTGATGCCGCCCTCGGCGGCGCGGGCCGCCGTCGTCAGACGGCGCCTTCGAGTTCGCTGGTCGCGCGAAAGACGGATGCGGTGGTGACGCGGAGATCGCCGCGGCGGCGGGCGTCGCGTTCGGCGCCGTCGCGCAGGCGACGTGCCGCCGAGATGCGGACCAGCACCGGATGGCGTTCCAGGGCCGCCTCGAGAGCCTCCTCCGCATTGCGGTCCCAGGCCAGTTCGGCAAGATGTTTAGCTGGCGTAGGATCGATGCGGTCCAGATCGGTACCGAGCGGCAGGATGTGGAACAGGGCGTCGAACAGGGCGTTGCAGACTTCCTGGACCAGGTAGACGGCGCCCGAATAGCCCATGAAGGGCGTCCCGGTATGCCGGCGGATGATCGCGCCCGGAAACGAGGCCGGGATGTAGATCGAGCGCCCGCCGGCCTCGGCCGCATACATGCGTTCGTTGTAGGAACCGAACAGGACGAGCGGCGGCGTGGCCTTCAGGGACTTGCGGACGGCCTCGTTGTCGGTCTTGGCACCGGGAATCCGCGCCGTCTGCAGCGTGCAGGGAAGGCCCATCTCGTCTTCCAGGAACTGCCGGATGCCGCGCGCATAGGTCTGCGAGGCGACCACCGCGAAGCTCGCGGTGCCGAAGAAATCCTGCGTCACCGAGCGCCAGAGATCCCACAACGGCTTGATCGTCGTGTGCTTCTCGCGGGCGATGAAGGGTTCGGGATCGAGGCCGAGCGTCGCGCCGAGGGCGCGCAGGAAGGCGGTGGTGGTGTGCAGGCCGATCGGCGCATGCAGCCAGGGCCGGTCGAGCTGCTCGCACAGGGCCGCACCGAACTCGCGATAGAGGCAGACATTGACCTCCGCCTCCGCAAGCCGCGGGACATCCGCCAGATGGCTGCCGAGCGGGAAGGTCATGCCGACCTCCGCGCCGATGCCTTCGATCAGGCGCCGGATCTCGGCGAGATCGGACGGCATGTTGAACATGCCGTAGCTCGGGCCGATGATATTGACCTTCGGCCGTGCATCGGCGGCGCGTTCTTTAGCCGGCTTTAATTTCTTGGGACCATACTCCTTCCAGAGCCAGGTCAGCGCCCGGTCGGCGCATTGCCATTGGTCCTCGTCTATGGTGCGCGGCAGGAAGCGTTGGATGTTGGAGCCTTCCGGCGTCACGCCGCCGCCGATCATCTCGGCGATCGAGCCGGTGACGACCACGGCCGGCAGGTCGGGATCGAGCGCCCGGCGGGCCCGCTTCATCGCGCCCTCGGTGCCGTGCTGGCCGAGTTCCTCCTCGCCGAGCCCGGTCACGACGATCGGCAGCTCATGCGGCGGCAGCGCGTCGGTATAGTGCAGCACCGAGGTGACCGGCAGGTTCTCGCAGCCCACCGGGCCGTCGATGACCACCTGCAGACCCTTTATGGCGGTGAAGACATAGACGGCGCCCCAGTAGCCGCCGGCCCGGTCATGGTCGAGGACGAGCATCAGATCATCTCCTCGGCCTTCTTCGCCTTGGAGGCGGATTCGCGCCGGCGGCGCATCTGTTCGCGGAAGGCGGGGCGCTTCAGCGGCTCGCCGGACCAGACGCCGGCGGTGTCGCCCTCCCCGACCCCGTCGAAGAAGGCTTCCATGCGGTCGAAGCGCGCCTTGTTGCCGATCGCGCCGTTGACGACATGGGCCAGCGAACCGGCGCCGGCCGCGCCGAACAGCGGGCGCGCAGAGACCAGGTTGGTGAAATAGAGCGCCGGGATCGCCATCTCCTTGGCCTTCTGCACGACCGGGGTCGTGCCGATGGCGAGATCGGGGCGGATGGCCATGACGGCGGCGACATCGCGTTCGAGCGAGGCGCGGTAGACGACCTCGACGCCGCGGGCCTCGAGCCAGTTGCGATCAGCCTCCGACCAGGGCGTGCGCGGGCAGGCGGTGCCGACATAGGGCACCTCGGCGCCGCTCTCGATCAGCAGGCGGGCGACCAGAAGCTCGGAACCCTCGTAGCCGGAGACCGTGATCCGGCCCTTGACGGGAGAGCCGGCGAGCGCGCCGCGGATGGCGCCGAGCTGGCGGTTCTTGGCCTCGTCGGCGAGACGGGCCGGAACGCCGGCGGCCGCCGCGATCGCATCGAGCCAGGCCATGGTGCCGTCGACACCGACCGGCGCGGAGCCGACCACCGGACGCCCGGCCGCTTCGAATTCGCGCACCGAAGCCGTGTAGAAGGGATGGATCGCCGCCACCACGGCGCTGTCGAGGGCGGCATAGAGCTCGCGCCATTCCCGCGTCGGCACGACCGGGCCGGCGGCGAGGCCCATCGGCTCCAGCATGCGGCCGATGCCGACCGGATCGGCGGGGAACATCTCGCCGAGCAGCGTCACGGTCGGCCGGTCCGAGGGACCGCCGCGCGGCGCCAGGACCGGGCCGTTCTCGGCCTCCCGGCGGGCGAAGGCGAGCATCGCGCCGGCCAGAACATCCTTGGCTTCCGCATGGGTCGGCACGCCGAAGCCGGGCACGTCGATGCCGACGATGCGGACGCCGTTGATCTCCTTCGGCAGCAGCCGGAGTGGCACGCCGGAGGCGGTCGGGACGCACAGATTGGTGACCACGATGGCGTCGTAGAGGGCCGGATCGGCCAGCGCATGGACGGCGTCGCGGATGTCCTCGAACAGCTTGCCGGTGACCAGCGTCTCGGAATTGAACGGGACGTAGCCGACCGTGCGCTTGGCACCGTAGAAATGCGACGTGAAGGTCAGTCCGTAGACGCAGCAGGCCGAGCCGGACAGCACGGTCGCAGTGCGACGCATGCGCAGGCCCACCCGCAGCGAACCGAAGGCCGGGCACATGCTCTGCGGCCGGTCGTGCGGGCCGACCGGATAGTCCTCGGCCAGGCGGTCGAGCAGTTCCGATCCGCCCGCGGCACGGGCGGCGGCCCTGAGGGTCTCCGCCCCGCCGTGACAGCCGTCATTGACGACGCTGTCGGCGACCGGGGACGGTCCTGCTTCATCGAGGACGACGGTCATGGCTGCACCGGTCAAGCGGTTTGATAGACGATCTCGAGCGACGGCCGGGACAGATCGGAAAGCCCGCACATGTCTTCGAGCGTGGCCGGTTCCAGCACCCAGTCGCGGCCGACATCCTCGCTCTTGAAGAGGCCGAGCAGGTCGTCCTGGCCGAGCGGCCGCGGACGGACCGGGGGCGCGTCGGCGACATTGCCGGCGAGGTCGTCGAACAGCGGCGCCCAGCGGTCGCCCGGACGGCCGACGATCTGGTAGTTCGCGCTCTTGCGGCGGATGTCCTCGTCGGCCGGGATGGCCGCAAGCACCGGGATGCCGACCCGATCGGCGAAGGCCTGCGCCTCGCCGGTGCCGTCATCCTTGTTGATCACCATGCCGGCCACGCCGACATTGCCGCCGAGCTTGCGGAAGTAATCGACCGCCGAGCAGACATTGTTGGCAACATAGAGCGACTGCAGGTCGTTGGAGGCGACCACGATCACCTTCTGGCACATGTCGCGGGCGATCGGCAGGCCGAAGCCGCCGCAGACCACGTCGCCGAGGAAGTCGAGCAGGACGTAGTCGAAGCCCCATTCGTGGAAGCCGAGCTTCTCGAGCAGTTCGAAGCCGTGGATGATGCCGCGGCCGCCGCAGCCGCGGCCGACCTCCGGTCCGCCCAGCTCCATGGCGAAGACGCCGTCACGCTTGAAGCAGACATCGCCGATCTTCACATCCTCGCCGGCCAGCTTCTTGCGTGCCGAGGTTTCGATGATGGTCGGGCAGGCGCGGCCGCCGAACAGGAGCGAGGTCGTGTCGCTCTTCGGATCGCAGCCGATCAGCAGAACCTTCTTGCCGTTCTGCGCCATGTTGTAGCTGAGATTGGCGAGCGTGAAGCTCTTGCCGATGCCGCCCTTGCCATAGATGGCGATGATCTGGGTGGTCTTGGTGGCCGGGATCACCGGCAGCTCGTCCGGGTCGTGGGTCGGCGTGGCCGCATCCGGCGTCTTGACGATCGTGTTCATGCCGTAGCCCTCCAGTCGAGGATCATCTTCAGGCAACCCGGATCGCTGAAGGCCGTGCGATAGGCCTCCGGCGCATTGGCGGCGGGCGCCCGGTGGGAAATCAGGCCGTCGAGCGACAGGCGCCCCTCGGCAAGCAGGGCCAGGACGGCGGCGAGATCGTCCGGCCGCCATTCGGCCGCGATGCGCAGTCGGATCTCGCGCATGAAGGCCGGCGGGAAGGCGAAGCTCGGGCGGCCCTCATAGAAGCCGGCGAGCACGATCTCGGCGCCGGGCGCGGCGCGGGCGACCAGGCTGTCGATCACCTCGCTGTCGCCGCTGGCGTCATAGATGACCGTGTAGTCGCGGCGCGGATCCTCGTCCGGGTCGAGCACGCGGTAGCCGCGCGCGCCGATCTGGCGGCTGGGGTTGCGCTCGATCACGGTCGGATGGCCGCCGAGGGCGACGGTCAGGCGGGCCAGCAGCCGTCCGAACACCCCGTGGCCGACGATCAGTTTGGGCAGCGGGCCGCCGGCGAGCGCATGCCGCGCCGTGGCCGCCAGGGCCAGCAGGGTCCCGTTCGCGCCGAGCGTCTCGTCGATCGGCGTGATCCGCCCGGCATCGACCAGGAGCCGCTGCGCTGCGCCGCCGAACAGGCCCTTGACGGGTCCGTAGCAGCGGGCCCCCGGCACGAACACGAAGGTGCCCTCGTCGAGCCCGCTCGAGCCCGGATCGACCACCCGGCCGACCGTCTCGTAGCCCGGCACGAGCGGGTAGCCCATGCCCGGAAAAGGTGGCATCCGACCCGACCAGAGCAACTTCTCGGTGCCGGTGGAAATGCCCGAATAGGCGGTCTCGACCAGCACGTCCTCCGCGCCGGCGGGTAGGCACCCGACGCGCTCAAGCGCCAGGGCACCGGGATTTCGCAGGACAACGGCGACGGTTTCCATGACGCTTCTCCTCCCCGGAGGCGACACATGACATTGACTGTAAGAGACGCCTGACGGTCTCTTGTGTCAATTCCTATTTACGTTCTGGGATCGCTTTTGTGTCCGCTGTCGCTGACAGGAGCGACACCAGCATGGGCCTGCGGGTCTGATGACGGCGGATCTCCGCGAAGCCCGCCTCGACCAAAAGGCGGCCGAGTGCGTCGGCCGAGCGCGGCCGCCCCCGTCCCATGGCCATCAGGTAGAAACCGAAATAGGCGTCGCCCATGCGTTCCGCGCCCGGCGTGCCGGCGAGCGGCTCGGCCACCAGGAGCCGGCCGCCGGGCGCCAGCGCAGCCCGCGCGGCGCGCAGCAGGGTCAGGACGATCTCGTCGGGATGATCGTGCAGGACGCGGACGAGCGTGATCAGATCCGCCCCCGCGGGCAGCGGATCGCCGCGGAAGTCGCCCGCGACCACGCGGGCGCGATGGCCAAGCCCGAGGCCGGCGAATCGCGCCTCGGCCAGCCTGGCCACCGGCGGCAGGTCGAACAGCACCAGGTCGAGCGCCGGATGGCGCGCCGCCAGGGCGGCCAGAAAGCCGCCCGTGCCGCCGCCGACATCGAGCACGCGCCGGTGGCGGCCGAAATCGTAGGCGTCGATGGCGTCGCCGTCGACGAAGCCGACCGTCGAGGCCATCAGTTCCGAATAGGCCGCAGCCGGGCTCGCCTCCGTGCCCGGACCGGCCGCATAGGGCCAGAATTGCGCCAGTTCGGTCCCTCCGGGCGGCGCGTGCAGGAGCGCGACCGGATCGGCGAGGTCGCGATAGAACAGGGCGTGATGCTCGATCATCCGCTGCAGGCCGGGATTGCCGCGCAAGGCGGCGCCGAGCAGGCCGAGCCCGTAGCGGCCGTCCGGCCGCCGTTCCAGGAGCCCCAGCGCCACCGAGGCATCCGCCAACCGGGCCGTGGGCTCGGGATCGAGCCCAAGGCGCAGGGCGAGCGCGTCGAGCGCGAGCGCCTCCCCGGCGACGGCATCGAACAGCCGAAGCTGCACGCAGGCGAGCAGGATCTGCGAATAGACGAAGCCGGCGCACAGGTCGAAGAGATCGGACGCATGCCGGCTGGCGACCCGCCGGACGACAGGTAGGTCGGCCGCAAAGCGTTGGAATCGCGGGCTTTCGACCAGCCGGTTGCGCCAGCGGGCGAGCCGGTCGCGCAGACGCGCGAACGGTCCGTCCCTGACCCTGCCGGCCCAGCCATCGGTCTGGGCGGTCATGTCACGCCGCCTCGGCCGCCAGTTCTGCCGGTAGGAACTTGCGCGTCTCGCGCAGGATCATGGCCTTGAGCATCGCGTCGCCCGGACAGACCGGCACCACGTCGACGGCGCGGGCGACCAGCACCCTCAACCGGTCCATCGCGCCGACCATGCCGAATTCCCGGGTCGCGCTCGGCCGCCCGAGCGCCGCGTCGCGGCCGACCGGCTTGCCGAGTTCGGCGGGTTCGCAGACCAGATCGCGGATGTCGTCGGCGACCTGATAGGCCTCGCCGATCGCCATGCCGAGCGCCCGCCAGGGCTCCGGCTCGAAACCGGCCGCGGCGGCGCCCGCCATGGTGGCGCCCGAGATCAGGGAGCCGGTCTTTCGGCGGTGATAGTCGGAAAGCCCGATGCTCGGTTCGCATTCCTGGGCCTGGCCGGCGACGATTCCGTTCGGCGCCCCGACCGCATCGGCGACGATGCCGATCAGCCGCCGCAGCCGCACTGGGTCGGCAACCCGCCGCGCCAGCTCGGAGAAGGCCAGCACGATCAGGGCGTCGCCGGTCAGAAGCGCGACATTCTCGCCATAGGCGGCATGGATCGACGGGCGGCCGCGGCGCAATGTGGCATCGTCGAAGCACGGCATGTCGTCATGGACCAGCGAGGCGCAATGCAGCAGTTCGATGGCGGCGGCGGCGGCGTCGGCCGCGGCCGGCTGGTCGTCGGCGCAGGCGAAGGCGACCGCGAGGGTCAGCCGGGGCCGGAGCCGCGCGCCGCCGGGAATCACGGCGTCGCGCAGGGCGGCACCGAGCCGCGGGGGACATCCGTCCCTGGCCGTGGCCAGTGCCAGTTCGAGGGCGGTCTCGATGCGGCCTGCAGCGTCCATGGCGAGCGCTCCTCCGTGACTGTCAGATATTTTTGACTTTCATATCTGTCCAAAAAATATGACACTGCAAGGCAGAGAGTGTCAATCCTGGGAGCCTGGCCATGTCAGCCCGCGTGGTCGTCATCGGCAGCGGCATGGGAGGTCTCGCGGCGGCGGTCGAACTGGCCACTGCCGGGATGGACGTAACCGTGCTCGAACGCGCCGGACGGCCGGGCGGCAAGCTCGCCGTGATCGACACCCTGGCGGGTCCGATCGATTGCGGCCCGACCGTCTTCACCCTCAAGCCGATCTTCGAGGCGCTGTTCGCCAGCGGCGGTGCGCGGCTCGACGACCATGTCCGGCTGGTGCCGGTCGACGTGCTGGCGCGGCATGCCTGGCCGGACGGCAAGCGGCTCGACCTGCTTGCCGATCCGCTCGAGACCGCCGACGAGATCGGCCGTTTCGCCGGGCCGGGCGAGGCCGGACGCTTCCTCGACTTCTGCCGCGCCGCACGGCACGTCTTCGACACGCTCGACCAGCCCTATCTGAATGCCGACGGGGCGAGCCTCGCCGGGCTGCTGCGCCGGGCAGGCCTGAGCGGATTGCCCGACCTGATCGCCCTGCGCCCGTTCACGTCGCTCTGGAAGGCGCTCGGCGGCTATTTCCAGGACCCGCGCCTGCGCCAGCTGTTCGCCCGCTACGCGACCTATTGCGGCTCCTCGCCCTTCGCCGCCCCGGCGACCTTGATGCTGGTCGCCCATGTCGAGCGCCTCGGCGTCTTCGCGGTCGAGGGCGGCATGAGCACGATCGCCCGGGCGGTCGCGGACCTGGCGCAGCGCTGCGGCGCGCGCTTCCGCTTCGCCGCGGAGGCGACGCAGATCGTCGTCGCCCATGGCCGCGCCGTCGGGGTGCGGCTTGCCGACGGCGATGTCCTGCCGGCCGACATCGTGGTCCACAATGGCGACATCGCCGCGCTCGGCGCCGGCCTGCTCGGCGCGGGCGCCGCCCCGGCCGCGCCCGCGATGCCGCGGCTGACCCGGTCGCTGTCGGCCGTCACCTGGGCGATCGCCGGAGAGGCCTCCGGCTTTCCGCTGGTCCGCCACAGCGTGTTCTTCTCGTCGGATTACGGGCGCGAATTCGAGGATCTGTTCCATCACCGGCGCCTGCCGACCGAGCCGACCGTCTATGTCTGCGCCCAGGATCGCGAGCAGGACCGCGAACCGGGCGGCCCGGAACGGCTGCTGGTCCTCGTCAACGCGCCGGCGGACGGCGATCTGCGCCCCCTCGAACCGCAGGAGTTCGCGCGATGCGAGACCGCGACCTTCGCCCATCTGAAGCGGCTCGGCCTGACCATCACGGCGGCGGAGAGCCGGATCACGACGCCCGCGGACTTCGCCCGGCGCTTTCCGGCGACCGGGGGAGCCCTCTACGGGCGGGCGACCCACGGCTGGTCGTCGGCCTTCCGGCGGCCCGGTCCGCGGACCTCGATCCCGGGTCTCTATCTGGCGGGCGGCAGCGCTCATCCGGGACCGGGCCTGCCGATGGCGGCTCTGTCGGGACGGCTGGCGGCCCTGTCGGCGATCCGGGACTGGACTTCGACCGCCCGGTCCCACCGGGCGGCTATGCCTGGTGGTACCTCGACGGCGTAAGCGACGACGGCGCGTCGGCGATCACGGTGATCGGCTTCGTCGGCAGCGTGTTCTCGCCCTACTACGCCTTCGCGCGCCGGCGCGGGGCCGCCGATCCGGAGAATCATGTCGCCATCAATGTCGCGCTCTACGGGCGCGGGGCCGCCTGGGCGATGACCGAGCGTGGCCGCCGCAGCCTGAAGCGCGGCCCGGACCTGTTGCAGGTCGGGCCGAGCCGGATGCGGCGCGCGGGGCAGCAGCTGATCGTGGAGATCGACGAGATCGCCGTGCCCTGGCCGCGCCGACTGCGGGGCATCATCCGGCTCGACCTGCCGGCGCTCGGCACCGAAGGCTACGCCCTCGACGACGAGGAGCGCCATGTCTGGCGGCCGATCGCGCCGGTCGCCCGGATCGAGGTCGAATTCGAGCAACCGCGCCTCGCCTGGCGCGGCAACGCCTATCTCGACCACAATCGCGGCATGGAGCCGATCGAGGACGGCTTCCGGTCCTGGTCCTGGGCGCGCCTGACCAACCCGGCCGGCACCACGGTCTGCTACGCGGTCGAGGGCCGTCGGGAGGGACCACGCGGCTTTGCGCTGGCCTTCCCGCCGGCCGGCCCCCCGGCGCCCGGACCGCTGCCGCCCTTCGTCGCCCTGCCGCCGACCCTGTGGCGGATCGCGCGCCCGGTCGCCTCGGAGGATGCGAGCACCACGCGCATCCTGAAGACGCTCGAGGATGCGCCCTTCTATGCCCGCTCGCTGGTCGCCGCGACGATCGGCGGGCAGCCCGCCGTGGGCATCCACGAGAGCCTGTCGCTGGATCGATTCCGCCATCCGGTCGTGCAGATGATGCTGCCCTTCCGCATGCCGCGGCGCGCCTGAGCGGGTCATGGCCGCGGCTCGCCCGAAGGGTAGCCCGCGTCGGAAGTCCCGGCAGCGCGCTCGCGCTCCTGGCGTTCGCGCGCCTCGCGCAACCGCTTCAGCGACCTGAGCTCCCACCAGGCGAAGGCCAGGGCGGGCAGGAACACCAGCATCATCTCGAAGGCCGAGAAGAGCGCCCAGTTGCTGCCGTCGGCCTCGGTCATGACCTGACCCCGACGCGCACCGGCATCGGCTGCCGCGACGCGCGCCGGCGCTCTTCCTGGATGGTCAGGATTTCGATCAGCCGCGCGGCAGATCCGGGCCGCGCCGCGGTCGGGCCGGGCCGGTCGGCGGCGAGCCGGGCGATCAGGTCGCACGCGCTGTCCGGAGCGGCCGCGGGGACCGATACCGGCGCGAAGGGCATGGCCGCCGCGGGCTTCAGCGCCGCCACCACCGCGTCGGCCATCAGAACCAGCTTGCGCCGGCCCGGCACCACCGTGCGGGTCGAGACCGAATCGTGACCGGCGGCGGCCAGGCGGTGGCCGATCTCGCGGTAGACGAGGCGGGCGGCATGGATCGCCGGGCGGCAATCCGGCGGCAGCAGCGCGATGCCGGCTTCCGCCCGGACATAATGGGTCTCGGCCGCCGCCAACAGCCGGGCCACCACCCGGGCGAGGCCCGGCGACGGGACCGGCGCGCCGATCAGCACCGCGCCGTCCAGCCCCTCGGTGGCGAGCCAGTCGAGCGGCAGATAGAGCCGCCCCGCCCGGGCATCCTCGCCGACATCGCGGGCGATGTTGGTATATTGCATGGCGATGCCGAGATCGGCGGCACGGGCCAGCGCCGCCTCCGAGCGGCGACCCATCAGTACCGACATCATCATCCCGACCACGCCGGCAACCCGGAACGCATAGGCCTCCAGCGCGGCCAGATCGGCATAGCGGCGGCCGTCCGCGTCCCAGGCGAAGCCCTCGATCAGGGCCTCGGGCAGGGCGCGCGGCAGATCGATCGTCTCGACGAGATCGGCGAAAAGGCGCTCGACCGGGCAGGCCCCCGGCCGGCCGGCATAGATGCGATCGAGCCGGCGGCGCAGGTCGGCGACCGCGGCGGCCGGATCGGCGCTGCCGTCGACCGCATCGTCGGCGGCACGGCAGAAGGCGTAGAGCACGGTCGCCGGCCCGCGCAGCCGCGGCGGCAGCAGCAGCGAGGCCGCGAAGAAGGATTTCGAGCCCTCCGCGAGGCTCCTGCGGCAGGCGCGCCGGTCAGCGGACGAGAGCATCGGCATGGGGCACCACCCGGTCGAGGATGCGGGCCGAGGACAGCACGCCCGGCAGGCCGGCGCCCGGATGGGTGCCGGCACCGACCAGATAGAGCCCGTCCACATCCTCGCTGCGATTGTGCGGCCGGAACCACGCGCACTGGGTCAGCACCGGCTCCGGCCCGAAGGCCGCGCCCTTCTCGGCCAGGAAATCGGCGGCGAAATCGAGCGGCGTGGTGACCTTCGAGGTGACCAGCGCGGCGCCGAGCCCCGGCAAGACCGTCCGTTCCAGCTCGGCCGCGATCGCCTGGCGATAGGGCTCGGCGGCCCGGGTCCAGTCGATCGGCGCATCCAGATTGGCCACCGGCGCCAGGACGTAGAAGGCATCGCAGCCGGGCGGCGCCAGGCTCGGATCGGTCGCGGTCGGGCGATGCAGGTAGAGGCTGAAGTCTGCCGGCAGGGCGCGGGCGCCGAAGATCTCTGCAAGCAGTTCGCGGTAGCGCGGGCCGAGCAGGATCGTATGGTGCGGCACCTCCGGATAGGTCCGGTCGGTCCCGAAATACCAGACGAACAGGCTCATCGACTGCCGCATCCGGCCGACCTTGCGGTCGGTCCAGCGACGGCGCGCCGCCGCCGGCAGGAGCTGGCGATAGGTGGCGGCCGCATCGGCATTGGAGACGACGATATCGGCCGGGATCGTCTCGCCGCCGACGAGCCGCACCCCGCAGGCGCGCCCCTTCTCGACCAGGATGCGGTCGACGTCGACACCGTGACGGATCCGCCCGCCCTGTTGTTCGATCAGCCCGACCAGCCCGGCGACCAGGCGGCCGGTCCCACCCATGGCGAAATGCACGCCCCAGCGCCGTTCGAGTGCGGAGACCAGGACCAACACAGCCGTGGCCGTGAAGGGATTGCCGCCGATGAACAGCGGATGGAAGCCGAGCGCGATGCGCAGGCGTTCGTCCTTCACATAGGACGAGACCAGGGCATGCACCGACCGCCAGCCGCCGAGCCGGACCAGTTCGGGCAGCACGCGCGCCATGTCGGCGGCGCGGTCGAAGGGCACGTCGCCGAGCTTCTCGAAGCCGATGTGGAACATCGCCTCGGCATGGGCGAGAAAGCGCTCGTAGCCCGGGCCGTCGCCGGGCGCCAGACGGTCGACCTCGGCGCGCATGCGGGCCGGATCGCCCGAGCAGTCGATCGTCGAGCCGTCATGGAAGCGGATGCGGTAGAAGGGATCGATCGGCCGCAGATCGACATCGGCGGCCATGTCGCGACCGCACAGAGCCCATAATTCGGCGAAGAGATGCGGGGCGGTGACGATGGTCGGGCCGGCATCGAAGGTGAAGCCGTCCTGCCGATGGACCCGGGCGCGGCCGCCGGACTGGTCAAGCCGTTCCAGGACGGTGACGCGGTAGCCGCGCGCGCCGAGCCGGATGGCGGCGGCGAGCCCGCCGAAGCCGGAGCCGATCACCACCGCATGCGGCTGGCGGCGGACCGGGCGCTCGGCGCGATGCAGCGAGGCGTCGTGTCCGCTCATGGCGAGACCTCCGGCATAAGTCCATGGCGCGTCGCCGCGGCCTCGATCAGCGCCGCGATGCGGCCGGGCGCCTCCTCATGGGCGAGGTGGCCGAGCCCGGCCAGTTCGACGATCTCGGGCCTGGCCAGGCGGCGGGCCGTCTCGCCGGCCTGACGCGCCGGCACCATGCCGTCGCAGGCGCCGGCGATCAGCAGCACCGGCACCTTCAGACGGGGCAGGTCGCGCAGCAGCGGTTCCAGATCCCAGCCGGCCATCATGCCGAAGGCGGCGGCGACCTGGTCCGGATCGGCGGCCAGCCGCCGGTAGAAGGACGCGGCGGCCGGATCAAGCCGCGAGCCGGTGCGCTCCAGGAGACGATCGACCACGGCAGGATCGCGCGCCCGGCGGGCGAAGAAGCGTGGCAGGAGCGGGTTCAGCGCCAGGAACCGCGCGACCGGCGACACGGCCCGGGCGAGCGGCCCGCCGAAGCCGGCCAGCGCACCGTTCAGACTGACGACGAGACCCGGATGGATGGCGCCGTCGAGGCAGAGCCGCAACGCGATCGCCGCCCCGGCCGAATGGCCGACGGCGAGGACCGGATCGACCTCCAGCGCGCGCAGCAGCGCCGCCAAGGTCGCCGCCATGCCGGGCAGGTTGGTGCGGCCGGGCGGCAACGGCTCGCTGAAGCCGTGGCCGGGGAGATCGCACAGCACGACCGTGAAATGCCGGGCCAGCAGCGGCGCCAGCGCCGCGTAGGAATGCGTCGAAGCGCCGGTGCCGTGGATCAGCAGGGCCGCCGGTCCGGTTCCCATGACCTGGACATGCCACAGGATGTCGGCACGCACGAAGCGGCTCGCGGCCCGGTTCGGCCAGTCCTGCCCGTCGCGGTCGAACCGCAGGCGCGCCAGCGTGGCGAGCGAGCGCCGCGCCGACGGTGAGGCTGCCGCCACCGAGCCCGAAGGGGTCATGACACGAATCCCGGCATGCCGGCGGCGACCAGAACGGGCCGCGCGGCCATGCGCGGACGGACCTGTTCGAGTGCCGACCGGGCCGTCTCGGCAATGCCGGCCCCGTCGAGCCCGGCCGCCTGGAGCAGGACACCGGGGCCGTCATGGGGCAGGAACCGGTCCGGCAGGGCGAGGGTGCGCACGACCAGCCGACCGACCGGCATGCGGGCTTCGGCGAGCAGCCTCAGGACCGCGGTGCCGAAGCCGCCGGCAGCCTCCTCGACCGTGATCAGGACGCGATGCCGGCGCGCCAGGGACAGGATCAGCTCCGCATCGAGCGGCTTGACGAAGCGGGCATCCGCCACCGTGGCGAAGATGCCGTCGCGGGCCAGCCGGTCGGCGGCATCGCTGGCGGCGGCGAGCCGGGTGCCCAGCGACAGGATCGCGACATCCTCGCCCTCCGCATAGATGCGGCCGCGGCCGATCGTGAGCACGCGCGCCGGCTCGGAAAGATCGGCACCGAAGCCGTCGCCGCGCGGGAAGCGGAAGGCGATCGGACCCTCGTCATAGGCCGCCGCCGTGGCGACCATGTCGCGCAGTTCGGCCTCGTCGGCCGGCGCCATCACGACCATGCCGGGCAGGCAGGCGAGCATCGCCAGATCGTAGCTGCCGGCGTGGGTCGCCCCGTCGGCCCCGACCAGGCCGGCCCGATCGATGGCGAAGCGCACCGGAAGATGCTGGATCGCCACGTCATGGACGATCTGGTCGTAGGCCCGCTGCAGGAAGGTCGAGTAGATCGCGCAGAAGGGCTTCATGCCCTCGCAGGCGAGCCCGGCCGCGAAGGTGACGGCATGCTGCTCGGCGATGCCGGTATCGAAGGCGCGGTCCGGGAAGGCCTTGGCGAAGCGTTCGATGCCGGTCCCGGAGGCCATCGCGGCCGTGATCCCGACGATGCGGCGGTCGTCGCGCGCCTCCGCGATCAGCGCGTCGGCGAAGACCTGGGTGAAGCTCGGCGCGATCGCCTTCGGCTTGGCCTGCACGCCGGTGGCCGGATCGAACGCGGTGACGCCGTGCAGCCGGTCGGCCGCCTTTTCGGCCGGGGCATAGCCGTGGCCCTTCTCGGTGCGCACATGCAGGACGACCGGCCCGCCGCAATCCCGGACCACCTCGAGCGCCTCGACCAGCGCCGCCATGTCGTGGCCGTCGACCGGACCGCGATAGGTGAAGCCGAGCGCGGTGAACAGGTTCTCGGGCGCATTGGCGCCACCGGCCAGAGCGTCGAGATGGCCCGACAGGGCGCCGACCGGCGGCGAGATCGACATGGCATTGTCGTTGATGATGACCGTGACCGGCAGCCCGGAGGCGCCGGCATTGTTCAGGCCCTCATAGGCGAGACCCGCCGACAGCGCGCCGTCGCCGATCACGCAGACTACCCGCCCGGGCCGGCCGAGCAGGCGGCGGGCGGCCGCGAAGCCGAGTGCTGCGGAGATGGAGGTGGAGGAATGGCCGGCGCCGAACGGGTCGTAGGCGCTCTCGTCCCGCTTGGTGAAGCCGGACAGGCCGCCGCCCTGGCGGATGGTCTCCAGCCGGCCGAGCCGGCCGGTCAGCATCTTGTGCGGATAGGCTTGGTGGCCGACATCCCAGATCAGGATGTCCTCGGGCGTATCGAACACCCGGTGCAGCGCGATGGTCAGCTCGACCACGCCGAGGCTGGCGCCGAGATGGCCGCCGGTTCGCGACACCGAGCGGACCAGCGTGCCCCGCAACTCGTCGGCGAGCCGCGGCAGCAGCGCGGGGTCGAGCGCCCGGATGTCGGCCGGCACGGCAATGTGGGACAGGAGAGCGTTTCCTTCCGGGGCCATGTCAGCACCTCATTGGCGGGGCGAGCCCGCGTGTTGGCGGGACGACCCCGCGTTCTGGCGGGACCAGCCCGCGATCTGGCGGGACGAACCCGCATGTCGGCGGGACGGACCCGCAATTCGGCGGGGAAGCCCGCCTGTCAGCCGGCGCGACGGGCCGGCACCCTGGAGCGAACCGCCGCGGCGACGACACCGGCATCGGCGCGCGGCAGCGGCAGGTAGGTGGCACCCATCGCCTCGGCGAGACGACCGGCGCGTGGATTGGGGCGATCGGAAATGTCCAGCATCAGCGTCGGAACGGCGTGGACGCGCAGCCTTGCCGCCGCGGCGAGCGCATCGGCCTCCGCCCGGGCCCGCCCGCCGGCGCCGTCAAGGGCGACGTTGCCCTGCCCGTCGGTCAGGAAGACGAGGTTCGGCGCCTCGTCGGCCCGTCCCAGACGCAGCGCCAGCGCGAGCCCAGCCTCGATCGCGGTTGCGAGCGGCGTACCGCCGCCGGCGGCCATGTCGGCAAGGCGGCGCCGGGCCTGGGTGAGCGAACCGGTCGGCGGCAGCACGGTCTCGCAGGAGCGGCCGCGGAAGATGAGCAGGGCGACGCGATCGCGCCGGACATAGCAATCCGACAGGATGATCTCGACCGCCCCCTTGGCCTCGGCGAGCCGGTGCAGGGCGGACGACCCGGAGGCGTCGACCAGGAAGACGGTGGTCGAGCGGGCATGTCGGCGATGCCGGCGGATCGCCATGTCGGCCGGTCGCACCGCGACGATCATGCCGGGCGGCGGCGCGGCACGCAGGCGCTTCATGGGCGCGGCGCGGCGTAGGGTTTCGAGGAGATCGAGCCGTGCGCCGCCGGTCGGACGGCCGGACCGGCTCGGCAGGGGGCGGCCGCCGGCACCGCGCAGCGTCTTGCGGTCGGGACCGGACCGGCCGTCCGCGCCGGAGCGGGGGGCCGAGCGGGCCGTGGCGAGACGGGCGAGCAGGTCGGGCGGCAACAGGGCGGCCGTCGCCTCGATCACGCGGTCGGCGAGCGGGCGATCCGACGGATCGGTGCCCGTCTCGGCGGCGTCGTCCGGGGCATTCGCCGGCGGGGGCGGCGGTTCGGCGGCCTCCGGCTCGCGCGTCGGCCACCGGGTGGCGCGCGGCGCCAGGACCAGATGGGCGGCAACCACGACATCCTCGTCGGCCGGCACCGGCCGGCCCGCCAGGGCGGCGGAGGCCCGCATGGCGCGCACGGCCAGAATGAGAGCCCGCGGCGAGGCGACCCCGAGCGCGATGGCGGCTTCGGCAAGCGCGTGAAGAAGCGGATCCGGCAGGTCGACGGCACCGAGCCGCGCCCGCGCCTCCTCGATGTCCGGCTCGTCCTCGGGCACCAGATCGGCCAGCCGCACCGCGGACAGATCGACCCGGAAGGCGAGCCGGTCGGTGAGCGCGCCGGGCAGCGGCGGATCGTCCGGGCCGCCTTCATCGAGCGCGATGACGATCGGGGGCAGCGTTTGGGCCGAGCGCCGGGCGGTGGCCGGCGGGGCGGTGTCGGACCGGTCGAGCGCGGCGGCCAGCCGGCCGGCCGTGGCCGTGCCGAGCCGTTCGGCCGACGGCACCACCAGGAGGCCCCCGGCCGCCTCGGCGAGAAGACCGGGCCTGTCGACCGGACGGCCGGCGGCCAGCGTCGCGGCGACATCGAGCCCGCCGTCGAGGCGGCCCGGATCGATCGAGGCCGGCAGGCGCCGCACAGCAACGTCCGGCCCAAGCTGCGCGACCAGGCGCTCGACGATCGGGTCGGTCGCGCCGCGCCCGCCGCCGAGAATGAGACCGCCCAGCCCGACCGGATCGACCGCGATCAGATCGGCGGCCAGAGAGGCATCCGCGAAGGCATGCTGGGACCGGTCGGGGGCGGTCATGACGCGAACACCTCGCGTAGCGCGATCTCGACCCGGGCGGTCGAGCCGACATCGTCGAGCGGGTTGCGGCGCAGCCGATGGCGCAGCGCCGACGGGGCCATCCGGCGGATCTGGTCGTCGCCGACCGCCTCGGCGCCTTCCAGCGCCGCCAGCGCCCGGGCGGCCCTGATGATGGTCAGTTCGCCGCGCAAGCCGTCGGTCCCGAGCGCGATGCACAGCCGGGCGGCGCGCTCGATGGCGGCATCCGGCACCGCGACGGATTCGAGCGCCTTGCGTGCGACGACGATGCGGCGGCGCGCCTTCGCCTCGTCCTTGCTCCAGGCCGCCGCGAAGCCGGCCCGATCGCGTTCGAAGGCGGTGCGCCGCTTCACGACCTCGACGCGCTCCGCCACCGTCGCCGGGGTGCCGACATCGACCGCCAGGCCGAACCGGTCGAGCAGTTGCGGGCGCAACTCGCCCTCCTCCGGATTGCCGCTCCCGATGAGCACGAAGCGGGCCGGATGGCGCAGGCTGAGGCCTTCGCGCTCGATGACGTTGGAGCCCGAGGCGGCCACGTCGAGCAGAAGGTCGACGAGATGGTCCTCGAGCAAGTTGACCTCGTCGATATAGAGGAAGCCGCCGTTGGCCCGGGCAAGCAGGCCGAGTTCGAAGGCCTTCTCGCCGCGGGTCAGGGCCCGTTCCAGGTCGAGTGCTCCGACCAGGCGGTCCTCGGTGGCGCCGAGCGGCAGGTCGACGACCGGGATCGGCACTCGCACGACGCGCAGGCTGCGCGGGCCCGCGGCGGCGCAATCCGCGCACTGGCCGTCGCGGTCGTCGGGATCGCAGGCGAACCGGCAGCCGGCCACGGCGCGGCGCTCCGGCAGCAACGCCGCCAGGGCCCGGACCGCGGTCGACTTGCCGGTGCCGCGATCGCCGAGGATCAGCACGCCGCCGAGACCCGGGTCGACGGCCGCCAGCATCAGCGCGCGCTTCATCTCTTCCTGGCCGACGATGGCCGTGAAGGGAAAGTGGGTCCGGCCGCGGGCCGGGCCCGTCGCGGCCGTTTCGTCCGTCTCGTCGACGCGGGTCAGCATGTCGGTTCCCCCTTGGTCTCTCGCCCGGTCCTTCAGGCGGCGACCCGCTCCAGTCCGATGTCCGCCCAGATCTCCGACAGGGCGGAGACGAGGTGCTCGATGTCCTCGTTGCTGTGGAACGGCGAAGGCGTGATCCTGAGCCGCTCGGTGCCGCGCGGGACGGTCGGGTAGTTGATCGGCTGGACGTAAATGTCGAAGTCGTCGAGCAGGCGATCGGAGATCTGCTTGCACAGCGTCGCGTCGCCGACCATGACCGGGATGATGTGGCTGGGATTGTCGAGATGCGGCAGGCCGGCCGCATCGAGCCGCTGGCGGACACGCGCGACGCGATCGCGCTGGCGCAGGCGTTCCACCTCGCTCTCCTTGAGGTGCCGGATCGACGCCATCGCGCCGGCGGCGACCGCGGGCGGCAGCGCGGTGGTGAAGATGAAGCCGGAGGCGAAGCTGCGGACATAGTCGCAGAGCGCGCGCGAGGCCGCGATATAGCCGCCGACCACCCCATAGGCCTTGCCGAGGGTGCCCTCGATGACGGTCAGCCGGTGCGCCTGACCGGTCGCCTCGGAGACGCCGCCGCCGCGCCGACCGTAGAGGCCGACCGCATGAACCTCGTCCAGATAGGTCATCGCCCCATGGGCTTCCGCGACAGCGCAGATCTCGTCGATCGGCGCAATGTCGCCGTCCATCGAATAGACCGACTCGAAGGCGACCAGCTTCGGCACGTCGGGCGCGACTTCGGACAACTGCCGGTCGAGATCGCGCGGGTTGTTGTGGGCGAACACGCGCTTGATGCAGCGGCTCTGCCGGATGCCGTCGATCATCGAGGCGTGGTTGCCGGCGTCGGAGAAGACGACGCAGTTCGGCAGGCGCGCCGCCAGCGTGCCGAGGCCGGCCCAGTTGGAGACGAAGCCGGAGGTGAACAGCAGCGCGGCTTCCTTGCCGTGCAGGTCCGCCAGTTCGCGTTCGAGCAGGACATGGGTGTGGCAGTTGCCGGAGATGTTGCGCGTCCCGCCGGCACCGGCGCCGTAGCTGTCGATCGCCTCGTGCATCGCCGCCAGAACGGCCGGATGCTGGCCCATGCCGAGATAGTCGTTCGAGCACCAGACGGTCACGTCATGGATGCCGTTCGGGCTGTGCCGGCTCGCCTTCGGAAAGGCGCCGGCATGGCGCTCCAGATCGGCGAACACACGGTAGCGGCCCTCGGCGCGCAGGGACTGAAGACCGCTGAGGAAAAAGGCTTCGTAATCCATCAGACTGACCTCGGTGGATGGTCGGCCGCCGCACGCGGCGGCGGATCGCATGTCAGAACAGGCGGATGCCCGCAGGCACCCGCACGGCGGGATCGGAAGCCCCAGCGCCAAAGAGCGGCGACATCGAGCGGCAGAACCAGGAAACCGTGTTCGAGGATCGCGAGCCCGACCAGGGTCGCGACCAGGGTCACGGCGGTGGCCAGGAAGGGTCCCGTCTCCGGCGCGATCGCCGCCGCGACCAGGCCCGCAAACAGGGCCGCGGACACGAGCAATGAGACGGGGAAGAAGGGGTTCATCGGCGCCCGCCGGAAGTAGCTGGCCAGATAGGCGAGATGGTCCGGCAGGAAGGATTCGCTGAGATTGCGGACGCCGAGGAAGATGTTGACCTTGGTCGACAGCCGCATGCCCCAGAGCGTGAGGAAGGTCCAGAAGCCGACCGGGTTGGTCCCCCCCGCGACGACCAGCGCGACCACCAGGAGAGAGGCGGCGAGCAGGACCTCGTGATAGAGCACCGTGCCGGCGGCGCCGGTGAAGCGGCGCCAGCCGCGATCCCCCGCAGCCTGCAGGCCGCGGCGCGGACCGGTGACGAAGCCGGTCAGGAACAGGATCTCGTTCCAGCCCCAGACCGCGATGGCCGCCGCGAAGGCGAGATGTGCGCCGGCGACCGAGCTGTCGTCCCGCGTCGCCGCCAGCCCCCAGAGCGCCAGCCCCAGGAGCGCCGTGGCCCCTGCCACGGTCCACGGAAAGGTCCGGCGCGGCAGCCCGTCCAGATAGAGGACGATGCCGGTGCCGAACCACCACAGGAACAGGGCATGGGCGATGGCCAGGCCGGTTGCGTTCACGGATCTCGGGCCTCCCTCCCGGAAATCCACCGCCCCGTCAGCGGGGCGGCGTCACGCGCGTAGGCGGAAGCGGGCGCCGGGCCTACCAGGCCGGGGCGAGCCGCACCCGGGCCGGCACCGCATTGCGGTTGACCGGCCTCAGATAGAGCCGCGCGAAGGTGACGGCGGCGCCGGAGGCCCACACCATCCGCTTCGCCCAGCCGATCACGCCACCCTGCCGGCGCGCCTGTTCGATCCGCTCGGCCAGGTGCCAGAGCCTCTCGAAACCCTGGCGGAAGGCCGGGCTCTCGATGTCGAGCGTGATCGGGAACACCTGGCGCGAGATCTCGGTCGTCAGCCGGAGCACCTGGTAGTCGTAGTCGGTCGGATCGACCCCGATCGCCTTGTGGAAGGCCGGGCGCATGTGATCACGCACATACATGGTCGCGTAAACGGCGAGCAGGAAGAAACGCACCCAGTATTCGTTCAGACCGGATGTCAGCTTCGGGTCCGACCGCATGATCAGCGCAAAGGCCTCGCCATGCCGGAACTCGTCGTTGCACCACTTCTCGAACCACTTGAAGATCGGGTGAAACCGTAATTGCGGATGACGCTCGAACTGCCGGTAGATGGTGATGTAGCGCGCGTAGCCGATCTTCTCGGACAGATAGGTCGCGTAGTAGATGAACTTGGGCTTGAAATAGGTGTATTTCTTCGCCCGCTTCAGGAAGCCCAGGTCGATGCCGATCCCGGCATCCTTGAGGGCCTCGTTGATGAAGCCGGCATGGCGGGATTCGTCGCGCGTCATGAAGCCGAACAGCTCGCGCAATTCGGGGTTCTTGATCCGCCGCTTGATCTCTGCATAGAGCACGCAGCCGGAGAATTCCGCCGTCAGGGAGCTGACCAGGAAGTCGGTGAACTCCTTGCGCAGATCCTCGGGCAGGTCCTCCATCTTGAAGTCGTCGAACTCGGCGTTCTTCTGGAAATGGCCGCGGTTCAGATCGGCGCGCATCTCCGCCATGATCTCGTCCCACTCGGCCCGGACCGTCTCCACGTTGAGCGCGTCAAGCGCCTCGCAGTCGGTGGTGTAGAAGCGCGGCGACAGGATCGTGTCGGTCTGCGCCATCTCGTTGGTACTGGTCGTGGCGACTGCGCCACCCTCCATCGGGATCATGACGGCCTCCCTTCCTGGAAGCCGACCTCGTAGAGCTCGGTCAGTTCGAGATAGCCGGCGGCCTTGCTGAACAACCAGCCGAGGCGCGAGGCCGGGATCACGGTCGCCTCGCGGCGCACCACGATATGGGCGCCGAACGGCACGTCGACCGGGGCGTCGTGGACGATCACCTCATCGCCCGGCTCGGGCTCGTAGCCGTCGAGCGAGACATGGGCGTGCAGTCTTTCGGCGGTGTTCTCGATGTCAACCGTGCAGCCGACACGACGCGGCCGTTGTGGTTCGAACCAGTCCGACATCATGTTCATTCCTCCCTCGATGCCAGTCTTCGCCGCCCCTCGCAGGACGGTTCGGATGGGTCGTCTTCAGCCGTGCAGGAGGCGCCCAAACGCCTCCGCATTGCCCGATCCGTACGCTCCCAGGTCGAGCGTCTGGCGGGTTGCCGGATCCTCCAGCACCAGCCGGCCGTCGACGCGCCGGATCAGGCGGAAAGGCACCTCGGTGCCCACGCCGTAGGTTTTCCGTTCGCGGGCCATCCCCCTCAGGATGCCGCGGACGAAACCGTTTTCGCCGGACTCCAGCACGACGGTGCCGTGCGGGCCGGTGACCGCGATCGCACCGTTGGGGCGGTCGCGGAAGATGAGATCGACAGCCTGGACCATCGCCATTTCGGGATGGGCCTGGGTGCCGAGGCCGGTATGCCGGCCGATCCCGGCCGCCACCACCGTCACGGCGACGAGCAGGCCGGCTCCCACGATGGCGGCGCGGGGAATGGGGTGTTCGGCGAAGATCTCACTCATGGTCCTCTCTCCCCGCCGGTCATTCCGCCGCCACGGCGATGCCGGCCGGCATGCCGTCCCGCATCGGCCTGGCAACCGGGCCGGTCGCCTGCCGCTCGGTACGCTGCAGCGTCTCGGCCAGCCGAGACGCCAGGGCATCGACGTCCGGAACGGCGCGCAGCGACGGCTCGGGCCGGGCGAAGCGCCAGGACCGGACATGCGGCCAAAGCGCCAGATAGCTGACCCGGGCGTCCGGCTTCAGGGCGAAGGCGATGTCGCCACACCCCCGGCTGCGCGGCTTCACGGCCGCCCCGGCGATCACGTCGAAGGGCAGGTTCACGGTCATCGGCAGGGCCATGCCGATGCGCAGGACGAGCCGCCGGTCGGTCACGGTGTAGAGCGTCGTCCGCGCGGCGAGCCAGCCGAGCAGGGCCAGGATGCCGATCGCGGCTGCCGCGATCGGCAGGATGAAGGCGGCATAGCCGAGCGCGTCCAGCCACCCGGCACCCGCATAGAGCCGGCCCGCGCCGCGCCAGACGAACAGCGCCGCGAAATAGGCCGCCACCCAGCCAATCCGGAAGGCTGCGAACATCAGGGCCAGCGGGTCGGGCCGGCCGCGCCACAGGATGCGCTCGCCCCTGGGCAGCGCCTCCGGCAGGCCATCGGGAGCGGGAGCGTCGGTCACAGCCAGCTCTCCGTGCGCTTCGGTTCGGCATAGAGCAGCCCGCCGCCGAAATAGGCGCAGATCTTCTCTTCCTCCAGGAAGGTCACGAGGTCGGCATTCCGCAGGCCCGGCACCGACTGGAACTGGGCCGCGAAGATCGCGTCGACGCGAAGGATCCGGCGCCGGCCGTCGAGGGCGGCGAAATTGACCGGGATCAGCACCCGGCGACCGGAGCCGGTCAGTTCCGCCTCGTAGTAGCGGAATATGAACTCGGACTTGTCGACCCAGGCGTCGACGATGGTCCCGGCCACCTTGCGGTCACCGCCGATCACCGTCATGCCGCGCGGATCGGGATCCTGCGGGGCCGGATAGAAATCCGTCGCCACCCGCAGCGGCACGATCTTGGGATCGCCGTCGACGGTCAGATCCGGCTCGTCGAGCCGTTCCGCCCAGGCGGCCGGGCCGACGCCATCGAGCATCGGGTTGCCGGTCGGGGTCAGCGGCGCGCCCGGCCAGGGCGCGACCGGCACGGCGGCGACCGCGCGGCGATCGATCTTGTCGTCCGGGACCGTGACGGTGCCGCCATGGGGCAGATGGAAAGTCTTCGACGGCGGCGGCTCCGGGAAGCCGACGATCGAGACGCGCTCGTTGCTGCGGTCGGACTGGAGCGGATAGCCTTCCCGCTTGTTCTCCCGATGGAGATAGAAGATCAGGCCGGCGAAGAAGAGCCAGAAGACGTAGAGGACGACCTGCGCCAGGTCCATATTGGGAATACCCATGACTTCCTCCCGGACCGCCTCCGCGGCCCTGTTCGGTCAGGCGACGGTCCGCGCGCGCGGACCGCAGTTCCGGCCGGCCCGCCGCGGCGGGCCGGATCGAGCTTGCGTCATCCCGGCAGTTCGGCGAGGCCGAAGCCGCGGGAAGAGCGCCGTCCGGCGGTCTGCTCATAAGTGACGAGCCGGCCGACGAGGGCGAGCGTTGCAAAGATCAGAATGATTTCAATCGTGTAGACGACCGAGTAGCCGGTCGCGCGGTCCGACAGGACGGGCCCGAGCAGGCCGCGTTCGGCTGCGGCGCCGACAAGATCGCGGATCGCCCCGCCGGCAGCGGTGCCGAGGCCGAGTGCGGTCGCCTGGACGGCGCCCCAGGCGCCGAGCGCGAGGCCCTTGTCCTGGGCGTCGTCGCGCCACATGGCGGCCGTCAGGGTGCCGACCGAGAAGAGCCCGCCGCCGAGCCCGATCAGCAGCGTTCCGGCCAGGAACAAGGGTCCGCTTTCGAGCGGTGCCGCCAGCGCCACGGCCGCGAAGGCCGGCAGGCCGATCACCGCGCCGAACCCGGCGAGCCGCATCGGATCGGCGCCGTGGCCGAGCCGCCAGCCGGCGAACGAGAAGGCCGCGAGGGCGCCGACCGCCAGAAGCGCGGTCAGGAGCGTGGTGGCGGAAACCGAGAGATGCATCACCTGGCCGCCATAGGGCTCCAGGACGATGTCCTGCATCGAGAAGGCGGCGGTGCCGAGCCCGACCACGACCAGCAGGCGGCGCGCGCCCGGGCGGGACGTGAAGGCGCGCCATTCGTCGCGGAAGCGCGGCATCGGCACGTCCAAGCGGGTGCGGCCGGGTTCGCGCGCCTCCTGCTTCCAGAGCGCCACCAGGTTCAGCGCCATGGTGGCGGCCGCCGCACCCTGGACGACCTGGATCAGACGGACCTCGCTGAAGTCCTTCAGCACCCAGCCGAAGATCAGGCTGGCGGTCACGACGCCGACCAGCAGCATCACGTAGAGCAGCGCCACGACGCGCGGCCGGTCCTCCTCGCGGGCGAGATCGGTGGCGAGCGCCAGCCCGGCCGTCTGCGTGGTCTGCAGACCGGCACCGACCATCAGGAACGCCAGGGCCGCCGCGATCGAACCGACCACCTCGTGGCCGTCGCCCTCGCTGGACAGGACAAGCAATGCGAAAGGCATGAAGGCGAAGCCGCCGAATTGCAGCAGGGTGCCGAACCACAGATAGGGAACGCGGCGCCAGCCGAGCACGGAGCGATGGTTGTCGGACCGGAAGCCGATGAAGGCGCGCAGCGGCGCGAACAGGATCGGCAGCGCCACCATGGTGGAGACCAGCACGGCCGGCAGGCTCAGTTCGACGATCATGACCCGGTTGAGCGTCCCAACCAGCAGCGCGGTCGCCATGCCGACGGTGACCTGGAACAGCGACAGGCGCAGCAGCCGCCCCATCGGCAGCGCCGGGCTGGCCGCATCCGCGAAGGGCAGGTAGCGAAGCCCGAGCTTGCTCCACGCCCGGGCGAGCCGGAGGGACGGGCCGGTCATGTCCTGACGAGCTCCTGTGCCTGGGAGATGTAGAAGCCGCGCGCGACGCGCCGGTTGCGGCCGCGCAGCCAGCCGCCGAGGCCCGGATGGTCGTCGATGCGGCGGGCGAGACGCGCCGCCGCGATCGGTTCGATGGCCGGGGAACGGTCGCTGCGCGGGAAGAGCTGGCCGACGGCATGCATGCTGGCGAGCAGCGGCGTCGACGGCGCGAAGGTGAACAGGATCGAGCGGCGGGTGCGCTGCGCCAGGCTCGCCAACACGTCCTCGACATCCGTCGAGGGGTAGTGGATCAGGCTGTCCATGGCGACGACATGGTCGAAGACGCCGAGCGCGGGGTCGAGCAGGTCGCCGACGACCAGGTCGATCGATCCGGGGCCGACGCCGGCGAGGCGCTCGCGGCCGAGTTCGATCAGCTTGGGCGAGATGTCGACGCCGACCACCCGGGCGCCGCGCCGGGCGGCTTCCGCCGCCAAGGCCCCAGTGCCGCAACCGGCATCGAGGATGCGCATGCCCGACAGGTCATGCGGCAGCCAGGACAGGAGCGTGGCGCGCATCTCGTCACGCCCGGCGCGGACGGTGCGGCGGATGCGTCCGACCGGCGCGTCGGAGGTCAGCCGCGCCCAGGCGTCCACGGCGGTGCGGTCGAAATAGGTTTCGAGCTGGTGTCGCCGCGCGGCGTAGGTTTGCGTGGTCATCAGTCGTACCCCAGCAGGTCGAAGATTTCGCGATCCTTCAGCGGCCGGCCCTCATAGGGCTCGCTGCCGACGATCAGGGAGGCGGCGAGACGCAGATATTCTTCCTGGACCGCAACCACCTCCGGCGTCGGGTCCATCTCGAACAGCGTCTGCTTCTTGAGGCGGGAGCGGCGGATGGCGTCGAGATCGGGGAAATGGGCGATCGTCTTCAGCCCGGCGCGGTCGTTGTAGCGCTCGATCTGGTCGACGCCGGCGCTGCGGTTGGCGATCACGCCGCCGAGGCGAACACCGTAGTTCTTGGCCTTGGCGTGGATGGCGCCGACTATCCGGTTCATCGCGAAGATGGAATCGAAGTCGTTGGCGGCGACGATCAGGCCGCGGTCGGCATGCTGGAGCGGAGCGGCGAAACCGCCGCAGACGACATCGCCGAGCACGTCGAACACGACGATATCGGTATCCTCCAGAAGGTGGTGTTCCTTCAGGAGCTTGACGGTCTGGCCGACGACATAGCCGCCGCAGCCGGTGCCGGCCGGCGGCCCGCCCGCCTCCACGCACATCACGCCGTTGAAGCCTTCGACCATGAAGTCGTCGGGCCGCAGTTCCTCGGTGTGGAAATTGACGCCTTCCAGCACATCGATGACCGTCGGGATCATGCGCTTGGTCAGCGTGAAGGTGCTGTCGTGCTTCGGGTCGCAGCCGATCTGCAGGACGCGCTTGCCGAGCTTGGCGAAGGCGACCGAGAGATTGGACGAGGTCGTCGACTTGCCGATGCCGCCCTTGCCGTAGACGGCGAAGACCTTGGCGGTGTCGATCCTCAGGGACGGGTCGAGATGAACCTGGACGCTGCCTTCGCCGTCTTGGCGCGGCACCGGCTTCCGGATCGGGAGCTGATAGTTCATGAGCTTCGTCTCCTTAAGCCGCGGCCTCGACGGACACGCCCTCGAGCCTGTCCTCGAGTTCCTCCCCGGCCTGCCGCAACGCATCCAGCGTCGCCGCGTCGGGTGACCAGAATTGGCGATCGCTCGCCTCGATGAGCCGGCTGGCGACACGGGCCGCCGCGGTCGGATTGAGCTCCGCGAGCCGCGCCCGCATGGCCGGATCGAGCACGAAAGTTTCGGACACCCGCTGGTAGACCCAGGGCGCCACCGCCTGCGTGGTCGCCGACCAGCCGAAAGTGGTGGTCACATGCGCCTCGATCTGGCGCACGCCCTCGTAGCCATGCTCCAGCATGGCCTCGAACCATTTCGGGTTGAGAAGCCGCGTCCGCGTCTCCAGCGCGACCTGCTCGGCCAGGCTGCGGACACGATCCTCGCCGCGGGTCTGATCGCCGATATAGACCGCGGGCGCTGTGCCCCCTGCCCGGCGCGATGCTGCCGCTATGCCGCCAAGCGTGTCGACATACTGGTCGAGGGTGGTGACCCCGAGTTCGACGCTCTCAAGATTCTGATAGGCGATCTCGACCGACGCCAGCGCGCTGGCGAAGAGCTCCGGCCGGCGCATCGCACGGCCGTCCCGTCCGTAGGCGAAACCCTTGCGGCGCGTGAAGGTCTCGGCCAGTTCGCCGTCCTGATCCCAGGCCGAACTCTCGATCAGATGATTGACGTTCGCCCCATAGGCGCCATCCGCATTGCAGAAGACGCGCAATGCGGCGTCTTCCAGCGAACAGCCCTTGGCGCCGGCGACGCTGAGCGCATGCTTGCGGACGAAATTCTCCTCGACCGGCTCTTCGGCCGCGGCGGCGAGGTAGGAGGCCTCGGCCAGCAGCCGCACCTGCATCGGCAGCAGATCGCGGAAGATGCCCGACAGGGTGATGACCACGTCGACCCGCGGCCGGCGCAGATCGGCGAGCGGCACCAGCTCGGCGCCGCTGACCCGGCCGTAGCCGTCAAACCGCGGCCGCGCGCCCATCAGGGCGAGCGCCTGGGCGATCGGGCCGCCCTCGCTCTTCAGATTGTCGGTGCCCCACAGCACCAGAGCGACCGATTCCGGGAACGGATGACCGTCAGCGACATGCCGGGCGATCAGCCGGGCGGCTTGCCGGGTGCCGTCCTTGATCGCCACGCTCGACGGAATGCGGAACGGATCGAAGCCGTGCACGTTGCGCCCGGTCGGCAGGATGGCCGGGGTGCGCAGCAGGTCGCCGCCGGGGGCCGGACGGATGAAGCGGCCGTCGAGGGCGCGCATCAGGGCCGGAAGTTCGGCGTCGCGCGCCAGCAGGTCGGCGGTGCGGGCCAGTTCCTCCAGGATCGGGCGAACCGCGGCGCGCTCCTCGGCCGGGAAGGCATGGACCAGATCAGCGGCCGGGATGCCCTCGGCGAGATCGGTGGCGAGGCGCGGCTCCAGCCGGCGGCCATGGCTCGCCTCCGCGATCGAGATCAGCATGTCGGCCCGGGCCGCCGTCGCCGGCGGGCTGCCGACCACATGCAGGCCGTGCGGGACGAGCGTGTTCTCGAGTTCGTAGACCTCGCGGGCGAGGGTGGCGATCTCCGCGTCCGCGGCCTCCAGCGTCCAGGCCGGTTCGGCCGGGCGCAGGTCGACGGCGGCGGAGAGGGCCTGGATCAGCTCGGCCGTATCGGCCGCATCCGCGGCACCCGCTTCGCCGTCACGCGCCCGCCAATGGGCGATGGCCGCCTTCAGGTCGATGAGGCCGCGATAGAGGCCGGCCCGGGTGATCGAGGGGGTCAGGTAGCTGACCAGGGTCGCGGAGCCGCGGCGCTTGGCGATCAGGCCTTCCGACGGGTTGTTGGCGGCATAGAGGTAGATGTTCGGCAGGTCGCCGATCAGCCGGTCGGGCCAACAGGCACCGGACAGGCCGGTCTGCTTGCCGGGCATGAATTCGAGCGCGCCGTGGGTTCCGAAATGCAGCACGGCGTGGGCGGCGAGATCCTCGCGGATCCAGCGGTAGAAGGCCGAGAAGGCATGCGTCGGGGCGAAGCCGCGCTCGAACAGCAGCCGCATCGGATCGCCTTCGTAGCCGAAGCCCGGCTGGACGCCGACGAAGATGTTGCCGAAACGCGCGCCCAGGACCTGGATGCCGCGTCCGTCCGCCTGCTGGCGTCCCGGCGCCGGGCCCCATTGCGCCTCGATCTCGCGCAGATGGCGCTCGCGGCGGACATGGTCGTCGGTCGGGATGCGGCAATGGACGTTGGCGGCCGTGCCGGCGAAGGCGGCATTGCCGTAGAGGATGGCAGAGCGCAGCGCCTCGGCGTCGGCCGGAAGGTCGACGCGGTAGCCTTCCGCCGCCAGGGCCTTGAGCGTGTTGAAGAGCGAGGGGAAGACGGACAGATAGGCGGCCGTTCCGGTCGCACCGGCATTGGGCGGGAAGTTGAACAGCACGATCGCGAGCGTCCGCTCCGCGGCCGGCGTCCGGCGCAGGGCGACCAGGCGCGCGACCCGGGCGGCCAGCATGGCGGCGCGCTCGGGATCGGCCGTCATGTCGCGCGCTGCCCCGGGGGCCGACGTGGAGGAGCGGCCGCCGAACACCATCGGCACCACCGCGCCGTCGAGCTCCGGGATCGCCACCATGATGGTCGATTCCACCGGATGCAGGCCACGCGGCGACTCCCGCCACTGTTCGACCGTCTGGAACTCCAGCGGCTGGGCCGCCACATAGGGCACGTCCAGCCCTGCCAGAACCTCTTCCGCCGCCTTGGCGTCGTTGTAGGCCGGGCC
Source organism: Prosthecodimorpha staleyi (assembly GCF_018729455.1). NCBI lineage: Bacteria > Pseudomonadati > Pseudomonadota > Alphaproteobacteria > Hyphomicrobiales > Ancalomicrobiaceae > Prosthecodimorpha > Prosthecodimorpha staleyi. The sequence goes on from NZ_JAHHZF010000004.1 coordinate 425,274, forward strand.
GCCGACCAGCGAGAAGCCGGTCAGGGACACGACCGCATCGACGATCGGCCGCGGCTTGCCGCCCGGGCCGGGGGCGACGAAGAAGCGCTCGATTGCCGGCCGGGCATCGAGGCCGTGCGCGAAGGCCGGCACGACGGTGAGGCCGCGCGCCTCCAGCGCCGCGATGACGCCGTCATAGTGGCCGGTATTGCCAGCGAGCACATAGGAGCGCATCACCAGCACGCCGACGGTGCCGACAACCGGCCCGGCCGGACGCGGCAGCGCGGTCACTTCCGCGCCGATGCGACCGCGCAGGCGCGGATGGTAGAGGCCGACATCCGGATACTCGACCGGCGCGCCGGCCTTGACGGCGCGGCGCAGGCCGGCGCGCGGGCCAGCGGCATAGCGCTCGACCATCATCCGCACGAGATTGGCGATGTTGTCCTCGGACCCGGCGAGCCAGTATTGCAGCGCCATGAAATAGGCGCGCACATCCTGGGCCGTGCCGGGGATGAAGCGCAGGAACTGCGGGATCCGGCGCAGCATCTTGAGCTGGCCCTGGCCGGCGCCGCCGCGCGTCTGCGAGGATTTCGGGCGCAGCTTGTTCAGGAAGGACATGGCCGCGCCCTTCGGAGCCGACATGTCGAAGCCGCCGATCCGGGTCAGGCGCGTCACCTCCGCGGCCGACATGCAGATCACCATGGCGTCGCACGCATCCCGGCGCGCCTGCAGCGCCGGCAGGATGGCGCGGGCGTGGTCTTCCATGAACAGCATGCTGGCGATGACGATGTCGGCCTTGGCGACGGCGGCGCGGGCGGCGTCGAGCGACGCCGGGTCGCCCTCCCAGTCGGCCGCGGCGTGCAGGTCGAGCACGAGGCCGGGCAGTTCGGCGGCGAGCCGAAGGGCAGCGCGGTCGACCACGCTGGAGAGGTGGTGGTCGAGCGTTACGATGACGACGCGCACAGGCGTCGGGTCAGCGACCGAAATGTGCCTTGGCATCGTAAAGTGTCTCCACCGTGATCGACGCGCAACCCTTGTCGCGGGCGAAGATTTCCGTGTTCCGGCGTGCTTTCCCCCGAACGAAGAAGGGGATCTTGCGCAGCTCGCGCTCCGCCTCTGCGGTCCAGTCCGGTCCCGTAGCGGCGACCGGGCCCGTCACGGGTACCGGCGCGGGCACGGGCACGGGGGATGCTGCGACCGGCGCGAGGATCGGCTCGGCGGGCGCGGCGGCGATCGGCGCCACCGAGGCGAGATGCGAGGGCGCGGCGCCATCGGCGAATTCCGGATCGTCCCGGAACATGCCGAGGAGATGCTCCTCGAGGCCCATCATCAGCGGATGGACCCAGCTGTCGAACAGCACGTTGGCGCCTTCGAAACCCATCTGCGGGGAGTAGCGCGCCGGGAAGTCCTGGACATGGACCGGCGCGGAGATGACCGCGCAGGGCACGCCGAGCCGCTTGGCGATGTGGCGTTCCATCTGCGTGCCGAGCACGAGTTCCGGATGCAGGCCGGCGATGCTCGCCTCGACTTCGAGATAGTCGTCGGTGATCAGCGCCTCCAGGCCGTAGAGGGCGGCGGCCGTGCGCACCTCGCGGGCGAATTCGCGCTGGTAGGTGCCGAGGCCGACCACCGTGAAGCCGAGTTCGTCGCGGGCGACGCGAGCAGCCGCGACGGCGTGGGTCGCATCGCCGAAGACGAAGACGCGCTTGCCGGTCAGGTAGGTGCTGTCGACGGAGCGCGCGTACCACGGGCTGCGCGCCGTTTCGGCGGCCAGCGCCGGCGCCGGGTCGACCCCAGCCACGGCGGCGACGGCGGCGATGAAGTCGCGCGTCGCGCCGACGCCGATCGGCACCACATCGACCATCGGCTGACAGAAGCTGCGCGCCAGCCAGGTCGCGGCCTGGCGGCCGGTCTCCGGATAGAGCACGACGTTGAAATCGGCCTCGCCCAGGCGGGCGACATCGGCCGCGGAGGCGCCGAGCGGGGCGACCACGGACACGTCGACGCCCATCGAGGCGAGCAGGCGGGTCACCTCGACCACGTCGTCGCGATGGCGGAACCCGAGCGCGGTCGGCCCGAGCAGGTTGCAGCGGGGCCGACGGTCGGCCGGACGGGCCGGGCGCGGCGTGCCGGGCGGCGGCGCGGACGGGCCGGCCAGCGCGCGGACGAGATGATAGAAGGTCTCCGACGCGCCCCAGTTCTCCTTGCGCTGATAGGCCGGCAGCTCCAGCGGGATCACCGGGATGCCGAGGCCGAGCGCCCGGGCGAGCCCGCCCGGATCATCCTGGATCAGTTCGGCCGTGCAGGAGGCCCCGACCAGGACGGCCGCAGGCCTGAACCGCTCGCAGGCCTCGCGGACGGACTGCTTGAAAAGCTCCGCGGTATCGCCGCCGAGGTCGCGCGCCTGGAAGGTGGTGTAGGTGACCGGCGGGCGGGCGCCGCGCCGCTCGATCATCGTGAACAGCAGATCCGCATAGGTGTCGCCCTGCGGCGCATGCAGCACGTAGTGGACATCGGTCAGCACGGTGGCGACCCGCATGGCCCCGACATGGGGCGGTCCCTCATAGGTCCAGACCGTGAGCTGCATGTCACACCTCCAGCCGGTTGCGGCGGTCCAGCGGGCGGGCGAACAGCTCGGCGAGATCGCCGGCCTGCTCGTAGCCCTGGATCGGCGTGAAGACGGTCTCGATCGACCATTTGGTCGTAAACCCCTCCGCCTCCAGCGGATTGGCGAGGCCGAGGCCGCACACCACCAGGTCGGGCTTGGCCGCGCGGCAGCGGTCGAGCTGGGCCTCCACGTCCTGCCCCTCGGACAGGACGAGATCGGGCGACAGGCGCGACAGATCCGGCTCCAGATGGGCGCGGTGCAGGTAGGGCGTGCCGACCTCGACCGGGATCATGCCGAGTTCGCAACTGAGCATCCGGGCGAGCGGGATCTCGAGCTGCGAGTCCGGAAAGAAGAAGATGCGGCGGTTTTCCAGCGCGGCCCGGTGGCGCGCGACGGCGGCGCGGGCGCGCTGGCGCGCCGGACGGATGACCGTCTCGAAGCGCTCGGCCGGGACGCCGAAGGCGGTCGCGGCGGCCCAGAGCCAGTCGGTGGTGCCTTCCGCGCCGAGCGGGAACGGCGCGGCGAGCCGGCGGGCGCCGCGATCCTCAAGCCGCCGGGCGGTCTCGGCGAGATAGGGCTGCGCCAGCAGCATGCGGGTCGCCGGGCCGACGGCGGGGAGATCCTCGCGATGGCGGCCGGGCAGGAAGGCGACGCGGCCGATGCCGAGATCGGCGAAGAGGCGGCGGAACTGGTCCTCGACCACGTCGGCGAGCGTGCCGACCACCAGCAGCGAGGCCTCCGCATCGCGGCTCTCGGCCGGCAGATCCGGCACCAGCGCGGCCAGGCAGGCGTCCTCGCCCTCGGTGAAGGTGGTCTCGATGCCGCTGCCCGAATAGGACAGGACCCGGGGCCGGTTGCCGAAGCCGAGCGAGAGCCGCGCGGCCGCCTTGGACAGGTCGAGCTTGATCACTTCCGACGGGCAGGAGCCGACCAGGAACAGCGTCCGGATGTCCGGGCGCCGGTCGATCAGCCGGCCGACGACGCGGTCGAGTTCGTCATGCAGATCGGCCATCCCGGCGAGGTCGCGCTCGTCGATCACGGCGGTGGCGAAGCGCGGCTCGGCGAAGATCATCACGCCGGCGGCGGACTGGAGCAGATGGGCGCAGGTGCGCGAGCCGACGACCAGGAAGAAGGCGTCGCGCATCTTGCGGTGCAGCCAGACGATACCGGTCAGGCCGCAGAACACCTCGCGCTGGCCGCGCTGGCGCAGGACCGGCAGATCGCAGGCGGAACGGGGGGCGAGAAGCGGTTGCGCCGTCATGTCCGCACCTCCAGCAGGGTCTCGGTCTGTGCGGCGGACGCCTGCAGGCGGGCCATGCGCAGCTTCCAGAGGAATTGCGCGGCATTGACCACATAGGTGGCGTAGGCGGCGAGCGCGAGGCCCATCTGGGCGGCGGCATCAAGCGTGCCGGTCCACAGGGCGGCCAGATAGGCGGTGTGCAGCGCGATCACCACCATGCTGACCGCGTCCTCCCAGAAGAAGGCCGGCGCGAACAGGTAGCGGCCGAACACGTCCTTCTCCCAGATCGCCCCGGTGACCATGATCGTGTAGAGCACGAGGGTCTTCAGCACGATCGAGGCGGTTGCGGCGGCATAGCCCTCGCCGGTGGCCAGGAAGCGCAGCACCAGGCCGAGGCTGACGAGGAAGACGGCGAACTGGACCGGCGCCAGGATGCCCTGCACCAGCGTCCAGGGCGAGGCGTCCCGGCGGACGCGTTCCGCCGCGCTGTAGAGCCCCCCACCTGTCTGTCCCTGCTTCGGCTGCCGGTTCATCACGCGGCCTCCCTAGCCGTTTTATGAAGGCTAGGACCGAGGGGGCACGAGTGTCAATCTGGTTTGACGTTTTTTTAAAATGACACTCGATCGCTCATCTGACAGTGAGACTGTCATGTTTTTTTGTCACCTGCAGCGACGCCTGCGATTCCCCACCTTGACAGGATGACTGGACGGGTGTGCCCTAGTGGTCATTCCCGCGCCATTGAAAAGTCGGGATCCATGGGAGGACACCAATGGTCGATGTTGACCTGGCGTCCGTTGACACGGGTTGTTTCGAAGCGCCAGCGGCGAGGCCGCGACCGCGCGAAGGTCATGTACGCTGCAACGACGACCGTGTTGGTTCCCCGGATCGCTGGATGCATCTGGCCCGGACCATAGAAAGCGGCATCATTCCGCGGCTGCTCTTGACCTACCGGAGCGACTTGCGTCACACGGCGAACGACGTTGAGGCCGTCGACTTTGATGCTTCGACACCTGAGACACTTGCGCGCATTGTTTTGAAGCGCCACGACGACGCGGCGCTCAATTTTATCTATCAACTGCTGGCCAGTGGCCTACCACTCGAATCTGTATTTCTGGACCTGCTCGCGCCGACGGCCCGTTGGCTCGGACATGGCTGGAGCGAGGACGAACTGTCTTTCACCGAAGTCACCATGGCACTGAGCCGTCTTCAGCGCCTGATGCGGAATCTCGCCAACTCGATGTCTGCCGCGGCCGATCGTTTCAGGCCCGGCGGGCGCATCATTCTGGCGACGGTTCCGTCGGAACAACATGTCTTTGGCCTGTTGATGCTTGAGGAGTTCTTCCGGCGTGACGGCTGGGACGTGGAATGCCTGCCTGGATGCACACGGGAGGACATCATCGCATCAATGAAAAGTCTCCCCGCCCGCGCCATCGGGCTGTCGCTTTCCACGGACGAGCGCTTTGAAGAAATGAAGGGATTGATCGCGGAACTACGTAGCCTCCCCGAGGCGAATAGCACCGTGATCATGGTCGGCGGTCGTTATTTCGTCGACAACCCCGACATGGTGAAAGCGGTGGGGGCGGATTTCACCGCCATTGACGGAAGTCAGGCGATCAGCCACATACACAGCTATATGTCAGAGGAAGCGTACATCTCGGACAGATCCTGAGGCGAGAAGGCTGACACCGTCATGGATACGACCGCCTTGAAGTCGCTGCAGCGGTTCAAATCGCCCGAATCCTGGTTCTCGGCCGTCGACGCGCGCCATGCAGCCGCACTGTTCGCCGCCTCGTCCGATGTCAGTCTGATCATCGACGGCAAAGGTGTCGTCCAGGATATCGCCCTCGGCAACGAAGATTACTATCCGCTTGACCTTGAATCCTGGATTGGCAAGACGCTGCACGACATCGTCAATATCGACAGTCGCAGCAAGGCAGCGGCGCTGTTGCGCGATGCCACCTTTGACGCCCGCACGCGCTGGCGTGAAGTGAATGTCGTGATCCCGTCGGGCAGCAGCATCCCGTTAAATTTCACCGCGGTTCGCCTTTCAGCGGACGGGGATGTCGTGCTGTTCGGCCGGGATCTCGCCACCGAAGCCCGCCTGCAGCAGCGCGTCATCGACATCCAGCGCGAGATGGAGGCCGACTATGCGCGGCTCCGCAACGCGGAATCGCGCTACCGCCTGCTCTTCCATATGGCGAGCGAGCCGGTGCTGGTCATCGACGCCGAGAATGGTCGGATCACCGAAGCCAACCCGGCGGCCGCCCGTTTCCTCGGCGTGGCACCGTCACGTCTGGTTGACAAGTCCGTTCGGGACTTGTTCGAACCGACCTCGGCGAGCGGTCTTCAGAGCGCCATGACCATCGCCCGGTCGATGGGAAAACTGCAGGACCAATCGCTGCGCCTCGCCGATTCCGGGCGGGAAATCATCATGGCGGTGTCGCAATACCGGCAGGATAACCGCCAATTCCTGCTGATGCGGCTTTCCGTGACGAATACGCCGGAAGGCGAGACGGATTTCCCGTCGACGGCGCTTGAAGTCCTGAAACGTCTTCCGGACGCCTTTGTGGCTTTCAAACTCGACGGCGAAATTCTCGAGGTCAACAACGCCTTCGTGGACCTCTGCCAGCTCGCATCCGCCGACCTAGCGCGCGGTGCCCATCTGGAGCGTTGGCTCGGACGGCCGGGCATCGACTACTCGTTGATCGCCACCAACCTGCGCGACTATGGCTCGCTGCGCGATTTCGCCACCCTCATCCGAGGCGAGCTCGGCGCCCGCGAAGAGGTCGACGTGACGGCAGTCTATGTTCAGGATGTCGACGAACCCTGCGTCGGCATGCTGATCCGGCCGGTGCGCCGTCGCTCGGCCCTGCCGCTGGTCCGCGAGGCCGGCGTCCAGTCGACGGTCGAGAACCTGTCCCATTTGATCGGAACCATGCCGCTCAAGGATCTGGTCCGCGAGACCACCGACATGATCGAGCAGATGTGCATCGAAGCCGCCTTGAAGCTGACCGACGACAACCGCGCGTCTGCCGCCCAGATTCTCGGCCTCAGCCGGCAAAGCCTCTATGCGAAGCTGCATCGTTTCGGGCTCGGCGACCTTTCAAGTCAGGACTAGCCTGAGACGATTTTATTCGGCAGGGAAAAGTTGCGGCGGGCATCATCATGTCGCATTGGATCGACGCCTGACTGTAAGGTTGACTTGACGCTCATGACTGTCAAGTCTACCATGTCCTTATGTCCCTCCCTTCCCTCAAGGCAAGCGTTGAGCTCCTCAAGCCGATCACATGGTTCGCTCCCATGTGGGCTTTCGGTTGCGGCCTCGCTTCGGCAGGGCGGCCGCTCGGCGAACACTGGGTTCTGGTTGCCGGCGGCATCCTTCTGACCGGCCCGCTCGTTTGCGCGACCAGCCAGGCGGCGAACGACTGGTTCGACCGGCATGTCGACGCCATCAACGAACCGAACCGGCCGATCCCGTCCGGCCGCATTCCGGGCCGCTGGGGGCTCTATATCGCGCTCGCCTGGACGGTCCTGTCGCTCGTCGTTTCGGCCGCACTCGGCTCGATGATCTTCGCCGCCGCTGTATTCGGTCTCGTGCTCGCCTGGTCGTACAGCGCGCCGCCGTTCCGGCTGAAGCAGAACGGCTGGTGGGGCAATGCTGCGGTTGCGGTCTGCTACGAGGGCCTACCATGGTTCGTCGGCGCCGCCTTGGCGTCCGCCGCCATGCCGACCCCGCAGGCCGTTACCCTGGCGCTGCTCTACAGTGTCGGCGCGCACGGCATCATGACGCTCAACGATTTCAAGTCGGTCGAGGGCGACCTGCGCTCCGGCATCCGCTCGCTGCCGGCCCAGCTCGGGGTCGACCAGGCCGCCCGCTTCGCCTGCTGGGTGATGGCGGTGCCGCAGGGCGTGGTGATCCTGCTCCTGATATCCTGGGGCCGGCCGTACCATGCGGCGCTGATCGGCCTCCTGCTTGCCGTCCAGATCGTCCTGATGGCTCGGCTTCTGGCTTCCCCACGCGCCCGGGCGCCCTGGTACAACGCCACCGGCACCACGCTTTACGTGCTCGGCATGCTGGCCGCTGCCTTCGCCATCTCGACGCTCAATGGAGCGGCCCCATGACCCCGCACCCTCTCGGCTGGCTCGGCATCCTCCGTCTCGGCCTCCTGCAGACCGCGCTCGGCGCCATCCTGGTGCTGACCACCTCGACCCTCAACCGCGTCATGGTGGTCGAATATGCCATGCCGGCGGCGGTGCCCGGCCTGCTCGTCGCCCTCCATCATGCCTGTCAGGCGCTGCGCCCGCGCTGGGGCTACGCCTCCGATCGCGGCGGCCGGCGCACGCCCTGGATCGTCGGCGGGATGGCCGTGCTGGCCGCGGGCGGCCTGCTCGCAGCGATCGCGACCGCCTGGATGGCGACGACACCGGCGGCCGGGCTCGTCCTGGCCGTCGCGGCCTTCACGTTGATCGGGCTCGGAGTCGGCGCCGCCGGGACCAACACACTGATCCTGCTCGCGGAACGGGTCGGGGACGACCGCCGGGCACCGGCCGCCACCATCGTCTGGGTGATGATGATCGCCGGCTTCATCGTGACCGCCGCGCTCGGCGGCCGCGCGCTCGATCCCTATTCGCCGGAGCGGCTGATCGAGGTCGCGGCGGTGGTCGGCCTGCTCGCCTTCCTGCTTTCCGTACTCGCCGTCGCCGGGCTTGAAGGACCGGTCCGCGCCCGGGTGCCCGGGGCGACCGCGAACCGGGCAGAGCGCGAGGGCGGCTTCTCGGCCATGCTGCGGACAGTCTGGGCCGATCCAGTCGCGCGCCGGTTCACGCTCTTCATCTTCGCCTCGATGCTGGCCTATAGCGCGCAGGATCTGATCCTGGAGCCCTATGCCGGGATCGTCTTCGGAATGACGCCCGGCGAAACGACGCGCCTCGGCGGCCTGCAGAATGGCGGCGTCCTGGCCGGCATGGTCACGGTCGGTCTGGCCGGACATCTCGCCGGCCGGCGTCCGGGCTTCATCGGCGCGATGATGATCGCCGGCTGCGTCGCCTCGGCCGCCGCGCTGGCGGCGATTGCCGAGAGCCCGGCGCTGAATCTGCCGATCCGGCCACTGGTCGCCGCGCTCGGCTTCGCCAACGGCGCTTTCGCGGTGGCGGCGATCAGCATGATGATGGATCTCGCCGGCAGCGGACCGCAGCAGTCTCGCGGCACCCGCATGGGCCTGTGGGGCGCCGCGCAGGCGATCGCCTTCGGGGCCGGAGGGCTGGCCGGAACGGTCGCGGTCGATGCCGTGCGATGGGCGACCGGGCTCACCGTGACGGCCTATCAGGCGGTCTTTCTGGCCGAGGCCGTGATGTTCCTGGCGTCCGCCCTGTTGGCCTTGGCCATCGTGGCGCGCCCATCGACGGACCAGACGGCGCTCGGCGCGGGGGAGCGCATCACGCCCGCGGAATGACGACCGGGAGGGTCCGATGACCGAGGATGTTTTCGAGACGGTGGTGATCGGCGGCGGCCCGGCCGGAGCGACGGCGGCGTCCGATCTGGCGCGCGCCGGCCGGGCCGTTCTGCTGCTCGACCGCGGCGGCCGGATCAAGCCCTGCGGCGGCGCCATCCCGCCGCGGGCGATCCGCGATTTCGACATCCCTGATCGGCTCCTGGTCGCCAAGGCACGGTCCGCGCGCATCGTCGCGCCGTCCGGGCGGACCGTCGACATGGCGATCGAACGCGGCGAGGTCGGCATGGTCGACCGCGAGAGCTTCGACGAATTCCTGCGCGAGCGGGCCGAGGCAGACGGCGCCGAGCGGCGGACCGGCACGTTCAAGCGGTGCGAGCGCGACGCGCGTGGTCGCCTGCGCATCGTCTGGGCCGACGCGGCCGGTCGCGAAGTCTCGGCATTGGCCCACCAGGTGATCGGCGCCGACGGCGCCAATTCGCAGGTCGCCCGCCAGTTGCTGCCCGCGCAGGCCCGGCCGCCGCTGGTCTTCGCCTATCACGAGATCGTCGCCACCGACGGCGTCATGCCGGCCGACTACGACCGCACGCGCTGCGACATTCTCTATGGCGATTCCGTCTCGCCGGACTTCTACGCCTGGATCTTCCCCCATGGCGCCACGGCCAGCATCGGCACGGGCAGCGCGCAGAAGGGCTTCCCCTTGCGCGAGACGATCGCGCGGCTGCGCTGCCGGATGGGCCTCGACCAGGCCCGTCTGATCCGCCATGAAGGCGCGCCGCTGCCGCTGAAGCCCTTGAAATGCTGGGACAACGGCCGCGATGTCGTGGTCGCCGGCGACGCCGCGGGCGTGGTCGCGCCGGCCTCCGGCGAGGGCATCTACTACGCGATGGCGACCGGCCGGCTCGCCGCCGAGGCGGTCGATGCAGCGCTGACCCGCAACGATCCGCGCCGGCTCGCCGAGGCGCGCCGGGGCTTCATGCGCCAGCACGGCAAGGTGTTCCTGATCCTGCGCATCATGCAGCATTTCTGGTACGGCTCCGACAAGCGCCGCGAGCGCTTCGTCAGCATCTGCCGCGATCCCGACGTGCAGCGGCTGACCTGGTCCTCCTATCTGGAGAAGGAACTGGTGCGCCATGAATTCGGCACCCATCTGCGCATCATGATGAAGGACTTCGCCCATCTGTTCGGCATGATCACGCCCTGGGGAACCCGGCCGTGAGCCGCCCGGACCGCGACCGGTCCGGCAAGCCAGCGGCCCTGCGTCTGGCCGGCGGCGCGGAGGGCGGCATCCTGGACCGCAAGGACCAGCATCTCGACATCGTGCTCGATGGCCGGACGGCCCGCTACCGGCAGGCCGAAACCGGCTTCGAGGCGATCGCCTTCGAGCATTGCGCCCTGCCCGAACTCGATTTCGACGAGATCGACCTCGCCACGCCGTTCCTCGGCCGGACGCTGCAGGCGCCGTTCCTGATCAGCTCCATGACCGGCGGCCCGCAGCGCGCGGCCGCCATCAACCGGCATCTTGCGGAGGCCGCCGAGGCCCTCGGCCTCGCGTTGGCGGTCGGCTCGCAGCGGGTCGCACTGTCGGGTTCGGGCGACGGCGGCGTGACGCGCGAACTGCGTCGCCTCGCGCCGACCATCCCGCTCCTGGCCAATCTGGGCGGCGCGCAGATCGTCGCCGAATACGGCCTGGACGAAGCCCGCCGCGCCGTCGAGATGATCGATGCCAACGCGCTGATCATCCATCTCAATCCGCTGCAGGAGATCCTGCAGCCGGAGGGCGACCGCCGCTGGCGCGGAGCGCTCGCCGCCATCGAACGCCTGGTGACGGCCCTCGATGTGCCGATCGTCGTGAAGGAGGTCGGTTGCGGCCTGTCTGCCCCCGTTGCGCGCCGGCTGTCGGAGGCCGGGGTCGGCATCCTGGACGTGGCTGGTGCCGGCGGCACCAGCTGGGCGGCGATCGAGGGCGAACGGGCCGAGACCGAGCACCAGCGCCGGGTCGCCGCGGTCTTCTCGGACTGGGGCATCCCGACCGCAATGGCGATCCGCGCGGTGCGCGAGGCCGTGCCGGGTGCGGTCGTGATCGGATCGGGCGGCGTCCGCACCGGGCTCGATGCCGCCAAGGCGATCGCGCTCGGCGCCGATCTGGTCGGTCAGGCGGCCGCCGTGCTGGACGGCGCGGTCGCCTCCACGGAGGCTGTGATGGCGCATTTTCGCATCATGGAAGACCAGCTCCGCGCCGCCTGTTTCTGCACCGCCTCGCCGAACCCAGCGGCCCTGCGCCAGGCCCGCCTGCTCGTCTGCTGATCTCCGGCCCGGCCTGACCGGACCTGCCGGTTCGCCGCTCACGCCACGCCCAGATCAGGTCCCCCCGGGCCAACCCCTCCTGGGCCGGACCGCTGCGGCCCGGGCGGCGGTTCGATGCACGATGCGTGACCGCTCTGGAGCAAACCGATCATCGTCGAGGAGCGCGATCGCTTGACGCAGCGCGCGGTCAAGTCGCACCGACGAAGCGGGCCAGCTTGCCGAGCGTCTGAAGGCCCAGGGTCTCCGCGCCGAATCCCTTGGCTTCCCGGAATTCCGCAGCGGTGTTGAAGACCATGCCGAGCGTCACCACGGTCGCACCGTCCTGCTCCTCGAACGAGGCCCAGGCATCGGCATGTTTCGGTCCGTTCTCGCCCCAGTGCAGCGTATAGGCGAAACCGTCCAGCGGCCGGACTTCGCCATAACGGTGGTGGTTCGGATAGACGGTACCGTCCGCCGCGATCATATCGAAGACCCATTCGCCGCCCGCGCGGAGGTCGATCCGCTGGGTCCGGCACGAGAACCCATCCGGCCCCCACCAGAGCGGAAGCGTCTCGGGGTTCATCCAGGCACCCCAGACCACGGCGCGCGGCGCTTGAATGACCCGTCGCAGCACCATGGTTCGCGCCGCCACGTCGGCCAGATTGTCCATCCCCGCGCCGAAGCCCTGCCGATAACCCGCTTCCATATCTTCGGCGAGCGAAGAGAGCTGTACCGTCACGGCGATCCGACTTCCGTCGCCGGCCGGCGTAAGATCGGCGGTCACCAGCGCCGCCGATTGGGGGACGCCGTCGACGGAAAGGGCCTCGGAATTGACGCTCCGGGCTTCGGCCTGCAGCACCAGCCAGCGCACCTCGCAGCGAATGGCGGGTTCGCCTGTGATCTTGCACAGCGAAACCTCGCGACCGCCCACCCTGGTGTCGGCCTCGAGCCATTCGATCGTGACCGATGCCGCAGGCGCTGCCCACAGCGCCCGCGCAGCCGGTGCCGTCCACGCGGCCCACAGTGCCGATACGGGCGCGGCTACCGAGCGTTCGAAAGAGAGCGTGGCGAAGCGGCCGCTCATCGGCTCGCCCCTTCCGCATCGGCGTCCCGCCGTCGCATCGTCCGGCCACGGCCGGTGCTCCCTGCCGTGCGCGTCTTCTGGCTTTGTAATGCGCCGCGACGGGCGGAGGACGAAGGCGGTGCACCGCAGCCGGGCGCATGTCCAAGGCTCAGGGTCGTCATCATGTCCGGCTTTCCTTCATCAAGGCCATCACGCAGGCGTCCAAACGATCGAGCCGGGCTTCCCAGAGCGCCCTCTGGTCGTCGATCCAGGTCCGCGGTGCCGACAAGGCTTCGGGCACGAGTGCGCAGGTTCGGACCCGCCCATCCTTGGACGTCGCAATCAATCCCGCCGCCTCCAGGACCGAGAGGTGACGCATCACCGTCGGCAGGCGCAGTCCGGTCGGATCGGCCAGTTCCTTGACCGGCGCCGGCCCGCGGGCGAGCCGGGTCAGCATCGTCCGTCGGGTCGGATCCGCGAGGGCATGGAAGACCTGCGAGAGATCGGGATCATGCTTAGTCATACAGCTAACTATCACGTCGATGGACGGTGTGGAAGAGACAGTTACCCGGGCGGCTAACTTTTCTCAGGCGCCTGTCCGTCCGATGCGACCCTGGCTGCCGGATCCGCACATGCTCCCCGGCGCTCCCGATGCAGCCAGCGTTTTCCGATCGGAGCCGGTCGTTCTGGTCGGGCCTTGCTTCAGGTCGGCTGCTCGCGGCCGAAGGCGGTCCAGCGGATTGTGGAGGCGAGATCGTGGCGGCAGCGGAAGCCGAGATCGCGGGCGGCCGCGTCCGGAGAGGACGGTGCCGGGCGGCGATGGCGGAAGCCGGCGAAGCCGGTCGACGGTTCGGGGCCGCATTCGACCGCAAGGTCGGGCAGGACCGTCCGCACCGCATCGACGAAGCCGGCAAGCGTGACCGTCCGACCCGTCGCGATGGTATAGACCCGGGCTTCCGGGTGCGACGCATCCAGGGCCGCCACATTGGCATCGGCGCAGTCGCGCGCGTCGACGAACTCCTCCTCGCCGCCCCAGAGCAGATAGGGATCGTCGAGCGCCATCGGCCGACCGCACCGGCCGGCCGCGATCAGGCTGTCGAGCAGGCGGCCGGGCACGCTGGTCGACGGCCCGCCGTCCGAACCGATCACGGCGCCGTAGCGCAGAACGATGGCGTCGAGGCCGTAGAGGTCGTGATAGACCAGCGCCATATGCTCGCCGGCAAGCTTGGTCGCGGCATAGATGCTACCCGGCCGCTCCGAGACGACCGCCATGCGGACATCCTCGCCGATCGGCTCCGGCCCGAGCGAACCGAAGACCGAGTAGGTGACCGTGGTCGAGCTGGCGACCACCACCCGTCCGATCCCCGCCTGCCGCGCCGCCTCCAGCACGTTGGTGGTGCCGAGCACGTTGACCTCGACGCCGCGGCGCGGGTCCTGGCGGATGCCGGTCGACAGCATGGCGGCCGTATGGACGATGCGGGTGATGCGGTGATGGTGGAGGATCGCCGCCAGCGCGGCGAAGTCGGTCACATCCGCGACGACCGCCGTGACATCGCCGGCGACCGGCGGCGGCGGTTTCACGTCGGCGAGCACGACCGCCTCGCCGCGCGCCGCCAACCGCTCGGCGGTCAGCCGGCCGATCAGGCCGGCGCCTGTGACCAGGATCGTCACGCGACTGGACCGGTTTCGCCGGCCTCCTCCATCACCAGATGATAGACGCGCCCATCGAACGGCCCCATCGCCTCGGCGATGCGCGCGCGCACCTCCTGGCGGACCGGGCTCGCCAGGGCGGCCTCCATGGCGGCGAGATCGTCGAACCAGAGTTCGAAGGTCATGTAGACGCTCGGCGCGCCGGGCTCCTGCTCGGCCGCCCGCCGGAGCGTCGCGCGGCGCAGGCCCGGATAGCGGGCGATGGCCGGCAGCACGCCGTCGCGCATGCGGGCGTCGAAGCCGGCGCGTTCGGCTGGCGGGACGGTGCCTTCCAGGACGGCGGTACGGATGATCAAGGCTTCGATCCCTTCGGGGCGAGGAGACGGGCGACCGACGTCTCGGTGTTGGTCAGGTGGCGGTCCATCAGATCGGTGGCACGGACCGGGTCGCGGTCGAGCACGGCGGCCATGATGGCGGCATGTTCCGCGTTGATGTCGCGCACTTCCGCCTCTGCCTCGTGATGATGCAGAAGCCGGACCTTGCGGTAGCGCTCGGAGTGGTCCGCCAGCGTCGCCCAGAATCGGAGCAGCCACTTCGATCCGCAGGCCGACACCAGCGCGAGATGGAAGCGCCGATGCTGCGCTTCCCAGCGCGCGGCGGCCTCCCGGTCGCCCGGATCGGCAGGCAGCGGCGTGCGTGACAGCAGATGCATGCTGGCGACGATCTCGGCCTCCCAGTCCGCCCCACCCCGCGCCATGGCGGCGGTCAGGCACAAACGCTCGATCGCCCGGCGGGTCGCCATGATGTCCGCGAGTTCGTCGAGCGAAGCATCCGTCACGCGCGCGCCGCGATTGGTCTCGCCCTCGACCAGGCTCTCCGAGGCGAGGCGCATCAAGGCCTCGCGGATCGGCGTCAGGCCCAGGCTGTAGCGGTCCTGCAGGTCGGCCGCGCGCAGACGCTCGCCGGGCATCAGGTCGCCATGCAGGATCTCGCCGCGCAGGCGGCGATAGGCCCGCTCGGCCTGTGAGAGCGATTCGAGGTCGTCCGTGTTGAGCAGGCCGTTCATGGCAGGCCGAATCCGGTTCCGGCAGAATTTGTGTTGACAGTCAGATTTTATAAAATCATCCTTCCTTCATAGCAAAGGAAAAATCGACATGCCGAACGACATTGCCCCGGGCCGCTGGTCGCTTGCGACCGTGGACCGCGCGGGAACCGCGATCGCGTGCCTGGAAGTCGGGGACGCCGCCTATGCGCTGGAGCCGAGCCTCGCCAGGGCCGGCCTTGCGGGCATGACCCGCGTCATCGACCTCTTCGACGACTGGGACCGCTCCAGCACCGCGCTCGACCGCGCCGCCAGCCTGGTCGACGAGACCGACCGGATCGCCTTCGACCGCCGCCTCGCGCCCCTGCAGTATCCGGGCAAGATCCTCTGCGCGGGGGCGAACTATTTCGACCATCTCGCCGAGATGGGCATGCCGGGGGCCAAGAAGGAGGAACAGCGCCTGTTCTTCTTCATGAAGCCGCCGCGCAACGCCATCGTGGGCGAGGGCCCGACCGTGCATATGCCGATCGGCACCCGTGCCTTCGACTGGGAAATCGAACTGGCCGCCGTGATCGGCCGCACGGCCCGCAATGTCAGTCCGGAAGCGGCGCTCGACCACGTCGCCGCCTACACGGTTTCGGTCGATTTCTCCGCCCGAGACCACAATCGGGCGCCCGAGACCTTCTACAAGCTCGACTGGGTGGCCGGGAAGGCGAACGACACCTGTTGTCCGATCGGTCCTCGGCTGGTGCCGGCCTCGACGTTTGCCGACCCGCAGGCGATCGGGCTGAAGCTTTCGGTCAACGGCGAGATCAAGCAGGACGGCAGTACCGCCGACATGATCTTCTCGATCGCCGAACAGATCTCGATCGCGTCGCGGATCATGACGCTCGACCCGGGCGACCTGATCCTGACCGGTACGCCGGCCGGCGTCGGCATGCCGAAGCAGACCTTCCTCAAGGTCGGCGATCGGGTCGATGCCGAGATCGAGGCGATCGGCCGGCTTTCCGTCACGATCCAGGCGCCGCGCTAGCGATCGGCCCGCGATCTTGCGTCCGGCAAAGGTCGGGTTGAACGGACGACGCAGTCATGGCGTGAGCGGTTCGGATGCCGAGACGGATGGCACCGAGCCGCTCACGCCTGAACCAGGAGAGCCCATTCCGCTCGGATCGGTCCGGTTCGAAAGGCGGGAGCGGCTCGAGGAACTCAAGCGGCGGCCTTGCCCGAGCGGCAAAGGCTGCCAGCGGCCGCGGAAGCGGCCAGGCTGCCCGACGAGATCCGTCCGGCGGCGAATATCCGAGAGGGGTAGACCGATGAGACAATTCCTCGCCTTCGCCGCCGCTGCCGTCGTTCTGACGGCTCCGCTGTGCCTTGCCGGCGCGGCACCCGCCGCCGCCGAAACCGAGATCCGCATCTCCACCGCCGCGCCCGACCAGTCGCCGCTGTCGGATGCCTTCCGTGCCATCAAGGCCCGGATGGAGGCGAAGTTCCCGGGTGAACTCAAGATCTCCGTCCATACCGCCAGCGCATTGTTCCGCCAGGGCACCGAACTGCCCGCCATGCAGCGCGGCAACCTGGAAATGGCGAGCCCAGTCACTTTCGAGATCGAGGCGCAACTTCCCGAATACGGGGTTTTCAGCGCCGCCTATCTGTTCCGCGACGCCGACCACCTGATCAAGACCTTCCGGTCCGACATCGGTGCCGAGTTCACCAAAGACGTCGCCGACAAGATGGGCATCGTCATCCTCGACACCGCCTATCTCGGCACCCGCAACGTCAATCTGCGCAACGACAAGCCGGTCAAGGAACCCGTCGATCTTGCCGGCGTGAAGATGCGCATGCCGCCCGGGCCGGCCTTCCAGACGCTCGCCAAGGCGCTCGGCGCCACGGCGGTGTCGATGCCGATCACCGAGGTCTATCTCGGCCTCAAGACCGGTTCGATCGACGCCCAGGACAACCCGACCAACATGACCCGTGACTGGAAGTTCCACGAGGTGACCAAGCAGGTGATCCTGACCCGTCATCTCGTCCAGCCGGTCTTCATCGCCATGGCCAAGCCGGCCTTCGACAGGCTCTCGCCCGCCCAGCAGACGGAGTTGCGCGCGGCGGCCCGCGAGGCGGCCGACCAGGAGATCGCCAAGACGCTCGCCGACGAAAAGGCGGCGATCGAGACCTTCACGCAGGCCGGCATCAAGGTGGTCGATCCCAACGTTCCGGCCTTCCGGGCCGCGGTCATGGACGAATACCGCAAGGCCGGCATGACCGAGAAGTGGAAGGCGGGCCTCCTCGACCGCATCACGGCAATCCGGTGACGGCGGCCGGCACGAGGGGGTGCGGCCTCGCCTCCTCGTTTCGCCGCGCGGCCGGCTTCCTGTCCGCCGCCGGCATCGCAGTCGTCTTCGCGCTCTTCGTCTACGGCGTCGCCATGCGCTACCTGTTCGACCGCCCGGTCGGCTTCGTCGACGAGGCGGTCACGCTGATCAGCGTCTGGTCGACCTTCTGGACCGCCGCCTTCGTGCTGAAATGGCCGGAGCACATCGCCTTCGACGTGGTCTATGCGAACGTCGCGGCGCCGGCGCAGCGGGTCCTCCTCCTCGCCGGGGCGACCGGCTTCGTGATCCTGATGGGCGCGGCGATGCCCGGCATGGTCGACTACACGCTGTTCCTCTGGCGCGAGCGGACCGACGTCATGTTGCTCCGCCTCGACTGGGTCTACGCGGTCTTCCCCGCCTTCTTCGCCGTCATGCTCCTGCGCTTCGTCCTCGTCATCCGCCGCCTCGTCGGCGCAGGCTGGCGTGCCGAGGTGGCGCACTGGTCGGGCGCGGACCTCGACGGCGGCGACGACGGCCCCGACACGACACGCAACACAAGCGAAGGTGGCGCATGACCACGGGCCTTTGGACGCTCCTCGCCACCGTGGTGATCGGTGGACTGGTCAGGCTGCCGCTGGCGCTGGTCATGTTCGCCGGTGGGGCCGCCTATCTCTTCGCCACGAGGCAGGATATCGGCCTGCTGGTCGGGCAGGTGATGAACCAGATGACGGCCATGTATGTCCTGGTCGCCATCCCGATGTTCATCCTGGCCGCCAATTTCATGAATGCAGCCTCGATCTCGGATCGCCTCTGGGCCGCCGCCAATGCCCTGGTTGGCCGGTTCCGCGGCGGGATGGGCCACGTGACCGTCGTGGTCAGCATGATCTTCTCCTCCATGAGCGGCAGCGCCGTCACCGACGCGGCCGGTCCCGGCCTGGTCGCAACGCGCCAGATGCAGAAGATCGGCGGCTATCCGGCCGGTCTCGCCTGCGCCATCACGGCGGCCTCGGCGACCATCGCGCCTATTATCCCGCCCTCGATTCCGCTCGTCATCTACGCGCTGATCTCCGGCGCCTCGATCGGTGCGCTCTTCCTCGCCGGCCTGGTGCCCGGTGTCCTGATGGGCGGGGCCTTGATGCTGGCGATCCGGGCCGTGGCGGGGCGCCGGGACCTTCCGGTCGGCGAGGTCGTGCCGATCCGCGAGATGCCGGCGGTGTTCGGCCGCGCCGCCCTGTCGTTGACGCTTCCGGTCGTGCTGCTCGGCGGCATCTGGACCGGGATCTTCACGCCGACGGAAGCCGCCGCGGTGGCAGCCTTCTGGGCCCTGATCCTGGGCGCGGCCGTCTATCGCCGCATCGGCTTCGCGACGCTCGGTTCGGTGTTCGGCGAGAGCGCGCGCCAGTCGGCCGGCACCATGCTGCTCATCGCCAGCGCCTTCATCCTCAACTACGCGATCGCCAACGAGGGCCTCGCCGCGCGGCTGGCGCTCGCCATCACGGACTTGCAGCTCGGCCCCCTGCAGTTCATGGGGCTCGTCAACCTGCTCTTCCTGGTGCTCGGCTGCTTCCTGGACGGGTCGGTCATGATGCTGGTCTTCGTGCCGCTGATCCTGCCGAGCGCGAAGGCGCTGGGCATCGACCTGACCTATTTCGGCATCATCGTGACGCTGAACTTCATGATCGGGCTGATCACGCCGCCCTACGGCCTGCTGCTCTTCGTCATGGCCTCGTTGACCCGGGTGCCCCTCGTGCTGATCATCCGCGAGATCTGGCCCTTCGTGCTCGCGCTCGGCGGCGTGCTGGCGATGCTGACGCTGTTCCCGTCGATCACCCTCTTCCTGCCGCACCTGTTCGGCTACGAGTGAGATTGCGATGTCCGAACCGACCATCGAGACCGCCTTCGTCACCGGTGCCGCCCAGGGCATCGGATGGGCCACCGCCGAACGGCTGGCCCGCGACGGCTTCCGGGTCGTCGCCATGGACCGTTCGGCCGAACGGCTCGGCGAAGCCGTCGCCGGGCTTGCCGCCACGGGCCTCGACATCGTCGCCCGTCCGGTCGACATCTGCGATCGCGCGGGTGTTGCCGCCGTGCTCGCCGCCGAGGCGCGCGTCGACGTCATGGTCACGGTCGCGGGCCTCTACCAGGACGCCGCCTTCCTCGACCTCGACGAGGACTCCTTCCGCCGCATGCTCGACGTGAATGTGGTCGGTACCTTCATCCCGGCCCAGGAGGCCGCACGACGGATGAAGCCCGGCGGGCGGATCGTCACCATCTCGTCGCGCGGTGCGCTCGGCGGCACCCGCTTCGCCCATTATGTCGCCTCGAAGGCAGCCGTGATCGGGCTTACCCGCGCCATGGCGATGGAACTGCGCACGGCCGGCATCGCGGTCAATTCCGTCGCGCCCGGCTTCACCGACACGCCGATGACCCGCTCGGCCCCGACCGAAATGTTTGCCGCCTGGGAGGCGCTTGAGCCGTCCGGCAAGGCCGCGAGCCCCGCCGAGATCGCCCACGCCATCGCCTTTCTTGCCAATCCGGCGACGCGTTTCGTCACTGGCCAGACGCTGTTCGTCGACGGCGGCAAGTCGCTTGGCGGCCTCTCCATCTGACCGGGCGGCGCAGGCCATGCCTCGCCGCTCCGTGCCGGGCCTGGTCAGGTCCGCCTGTCGACCGTGACGCTTGCAAGCGCCTCCTCGTCGACCTCGATGCCGAAGCCGGATCCGGCCGGCAGATGCGAGGCGCCGTCATCGAGCCGGATCGGCTCGCGCAGGATCTCCACCCCGAGCACGTAGCGCGAGGTGTAGAATTCCGCACCGAGACAGATGTTGGGCGTCGCGGCGACGAGGTGGATGCCGGCCGCGAGCGCGATGCCGGCCTCGTACATCGTGCCGCCATAGGCCGGCATGCCGGCCGCGCCCGCGATGGCGGCGATCGTGCGCGCCGCTGTGAAGCCGCCGGCCTTCATGAGCTTGATCGACACCGCATCCGCATAGCGGCGCGAGACCAGATCGATCGCCTCCGCGGGCGAGAAGACGCTCTCGTCGGCCAGGATCGGCGTGTCGATCGCGCGGGCGAGATCGCCCATCGCATCGCGCTGGTCGCGCTTCACCGGCTGCTCGATGAAGCCCGGCGCGAAACGCTCCATGTCGCGCAGCTTGGCGACCGCCCCATAGGGTTCGAGGCCCTGGTTGTAGTCGATCCGGATCTCGGCATCGTCGGGCAGCCGCGTCTTCAAAGCCTCCAGGCGGACGAGGTCCTCCCGATGCGTCAGGAAGCCGGTCTTGACCTTGAAAAGACGGACTCCGTCGGCCAGCCGCTCCTCCAGAAACAGAAGATCGGCCTCGAAGTCCGGATTGGCGATCGAGACGGAAAGCGGAATCCGATCCCGAAAGACCCCGCCGAGCAGTGCCGCCACCGGAACGCCTGCAATCCGGCCCCACAGATCGTAGAGCGCCATTTCGACGGCCGCCTTGGCCTCGCCATGACCGACGATGGCATGGGCTGCCTCGTCCATGATCCGCGCGACCTCGCTGGCCCGCCGACCGATCAGCAAGGGTCTGAGATAGACGTCAATCGCGGCCGCGTTCGCCTCCGCGGTGCCCGAGAAGACGGCCCAGGGCGCCGCCTCGCCCCAGCCGACGCTGCCGTCCTCGGCTTCGAGCCGCAGGACGACACCCGGCAGCACCTTCTCGACATCGCCGACGCCGTGGCGCCGTTTCATCTTCAGAGGCCAGCGAACGAAACGGACGTCGAGGGCGCGGATCGTGTCTGCGTAGATCATGCGGTCTCTCTTTGGCCGGACAGCGCGTTTCCGAGCCGGCGTGCGATAAGCGTGGCGGGAAAAAGGATCAGGAAGTAAATAGCGGCGATGATCGTGTAGACTTCGAGCGGCCGGTAGGTCTCCGCCGTGATCAGCGTCGCATTGTAGACCAGATCGGGAACCGCGATCACCGAGATCAGCGACGTGTTCTTCAGCTGGATGATAGTCTGGTTCACGAAGGGCGGCAGCATCCGCTTGACCGCCTGCGGCAACACGACCAGGCGCAGGACATACCAGGGCCGCAGGCCGAGCGCCCGTCCCGCATCCCACTGGCCGCGTTCGATCGATTCAATGCCGCCGCGGAAGATTTCCGCATAGAAAGCGCCGACATAGAGCGAGAGCACCCCCACGGCCGCGACCTGGGGCGGGATGTTGACCCCGATGACGACCGGGAAGGCATAGTAGAACCAGATGATCTGCACGAGCAGCGGCGTGCAGCGGAAGATCTCGACGTAGCCCATTACCAGCCAGTTCGCCAGCCGCCAGCGCTTCAACTGGATGGCCGCGCACAGGAAGCCGATGATCATCCCCAGAAAGGCCGTGCCGATCGTGTACAGGAATGTGTAGGCCGCCCCGAGCCAGAACAGGTGCGAGTACTTCCAGAGGATGCCGAAGTCCCAAATGTAATTCATGGTTCCGCCGCGCCTTCGACGCCGCGCCGATCGCGGCATCGAGCAGTGTGGGTCCGCGCCGCCATCCGGTCCAGCATCGCCCGAAGTGTCGTCCTGGCGTTGAAGTTCCGGCGATCCGTCGCCGGAGGTCGTTTCGAGGCCGCCGAGGGGGCGGCGGTCGTTCGGCACGCGAATGTCTCAGGCCGCCATCGCAGGAGAGACATCCGCGTGGTTTCGCCGGTCCGGTGCCTCGGCATCGCGGACCGGCGGCATCAGATGTCGAGATCGACCGGCAGCGCGTCGGGGCTGACGCCGCTCAGCTGCAGAC
The DNA here is from genome assembly GCF_018729455.1 of Prosthecodimorpha staleyi. Taxonomy (NCBI): domain Bacteria; kingdom Pseudomonadati; phylum Pseudomonadota; class Alphaproteobacteria; order Hyphomicrobiales; family Ancalomicrobiaceae; genus Prosthecodimorpha; species Prosthecodimorpha staleyi. Next base: position 447,663 of record NZ_JAHHZF010000004.1, read on the forward strand.
CCGACTGGAACCACTCGCGCATCTGGCCGATACCGCGATTGTAGTCGACCCAGGTCGACAGGAAGTCGTGCCAGCGCTGGTCCGTCTCGCGCCGGATGCCCATGCAGCTGGCAATGGCAAGTTTGGGCTTGTCGAGGATGCGGTAGGTCCCGAGATTCGGGTTCTTGGCAACGGCCGTGAGGCCGAGGATCAGCGCGATCACGGTGCCGTCGGCACGGCCCGAGGCGATCTCGAGCATGACCTCGTCGCGCGTCTTGAGCGTCTTGATCTGCGCCTTGGGGGCGAAGCGCCGGGCCGCCGTCTCGTTGGCCGACCCCGCATCCACGGCAAGCCGCAGATCGGGGTTGTTGATCTCGCCCCAGGTCTTCAGATCGAGGCCCTTGCGCAGGATCGCACCGAACGGATGGTTGAAGACCGGGCGGGTGAAATCGATCACCAGCGCGCGCTGCGGCGTGGCCGACAAGGCGAAGGCGATGTCGATCTTGCCCGACTGCAGCTCAAGAACGGAATTGCCGTAGGTGGATTCGGTGAATTCAAGCTTGGCGTCGAGCGTCTTGGCGATGTCCTTGGCCATCTCGATGGCAAAGCCGGACCATTCGCCGGTCGAGAGGTTCTTCTGGAAATAGGGCAGCTCGCCCGGCAGCACAGCGATCCGGACCACCTTGCTGGAGCGGACCCGCTCAAAGGTCGAATCCGTGGCGACTTGGGCTTTCGCCGGCGCCGCCGCCGCAAGGGAGGCGAGGGTGCCGAAGCCGAGCGCCAAGCCGAGTGCCTCGCGCCGATTCTGTCCCTCCGTAGCGGTGTCCCGCATCTCCTGATCTGGCGTTACGTCACTCATGTCGCCCTCCTGCCTGGCTCGCGGATCCCCATTCGCGGGCGGACCCTCTGACGGCGTCGATTGTGACCACAGGGCGACACTCATTTCCAATTCCGGATTCCGAGGTCGCTATAAACTCTGCTAATAGTTCGGTCCCATGAAGTTCAATCAGCTCGAAGTCTTCTGCACCCTGATGACCGCCGGGACCATGACCCGGACATCGGAACTGCTCGGCATCACCCAGCCGGCCGTCAGCGTCGCGATTGCCGGCCTCGAACGCGATCTGGGTTTTGCCCTGTTCCACCGGCGCGGAGGCCGGCTGGTGCCGAAGGAGGAGGCCCGCAACCTCTTCACCTATGCGATCCGGTCGCTGGAGGCGATGAGCCAGACGCGGCTGGCGGCCGACCAGATTCGCCAAGGCCGCCTCGGCACGCTGGCCATCGCGGCCTATCCAAGCATCTCGGTGGCGTTCGTTCCGAGCCTCCTGACACAGTTCCGTCGCGACCATCCGGACATCGAGATTCGGCTGGTCACCCGCAGTTCGCATGTCATCCGGGATTTCGCTTCGGCCAGGCAATTCGACATCACGATCAGCGAATTGCCGGTGTCCCACTCCGAAATGGCGATCGAGCCGGTCGCGCTCGAATGCCTGTGCATGATGCCGCTGGGCCATCCGCTGGCATCCCGGGAAACGATCACGCCGCACGATCTCGATGGCGTTCCGTTCGTCTCTATCCTGCGCGACCACATGACCTTTCCGCAGATCGCCGCCGCCTTCCAGACCGCCAACGCCCAGCGACGCGTGGTGGCCGAGGTGCAGTATTTCATGTCGGCCGCCGCGCTGATCGCCGACGGCAACTGCGTCGGCATTATCGATCCGATCACGGCCGGCACTTACGCGGGCCGGGCGGTATTCCGCCGCTTCGTGCCGGCCATCCGCTACGAATTCGGCCTGATCACCTCCAGCGAAGGGGAGTTGTCGATCCCGGCCCGCAACTTCCTGCGCCTGCTCAGGGCCGGACTTGAGGCGGTGCAGAGCGGCGCCCGGACCCTGTCTCGGCAGGACGCTGCGGCCATAGGCGCCTGATCAGGCGGTTCGAGTCGCATGCCCATGCACAATCGACCGGCGCCAGACTTGCAGCCGACGATCGGCGTCGGGCCGGCGTGACGCCGATCGTCCACGGCGGCGCGTCGCCCCCCGATACCGTTCCGGCCCGCCCGGAGCCGAACATGATGATCCTCAGCGCGTCACGGTCCATCTGCGTTCCAGCACCCGCAGGCCGCGGGTCAGAACGAGGATGATCGCGAGATAGATCAGGCCCGCCACCAGGAAAACTTCATAGGGTGCGTAGGTTCGCGCCACTTCCAGCCGTGCCATTCCGGTCAGGTCGAGAATCGTGATCGTGCTGGCGAGCGAAGTCGCCTTGATCGTCAGCACGATCTCGTTGCTGTAGGCGGGAAGCGCAGAGCGGATCGCCAGCGGCAAGACAACGGTCCGCATGGTCGAATACCAGCTGAGACCGAGGGCGCGGGCGGCTTCGACCAGACCGGACGGCACGTTGCGCATGGCGCCGGCGAACAGCTCGCCGCTATAGGCCGCGCCGTTGAGCCCCAATGCGATGATCAGACACCAGAAGGGATCGCGCAGGACCGTCCAGGCGAAGGAAGTCCGGACCCAGACGAACTGGCCGGCGCCATAGTAGACGAGAAAGACCTGGATCAGCGCCGGCGTGCCCCGAAAGAACAGGATATAGGCCTGTGCCGGAACGTTCAGGAGCGGCGTCCGTGCGTTGCGCGCGAAGGCGAGCGGGACGGCGATCACGAGTGCGAGCAGAAGGATCAGAAGCGAAAGGCGGCCGGTCATGCCGACGCCCTGCCAGAGCTTCGGCAGCACTTCGACCATCAGGCTGAAGTCGAGCATCTCAGCGCCTCTCGAAACCGAGGTTGGCCCGGCGCTCCGCATACCGGAGCAGGATTGTCGAGAGACCCGTCATGACGAGATAGAGGCACGCCGCAGCGAGGTACCACTTGAACGGCTCGCGCGTGGCCCCGGCGGCCATCGATGCCGAGCGCATCAATTCCTCCAGGCCGACGACCGAAATCAGCGATGTCTGCTTGAGCAGGATGATCGATTGATTGCCGAAGGCCGGCAACGCGACCCGCCACGCCTGCGGCAGAACGATCCGCAGGAAGAGGATGGGAGCCGGCAGGCTGAGGGCGCGCGCCGCTTCGATCTGTCCGATCGGGACGGCCAGGATGGCACCGCGGAAGATCTCGGTTGCGTAGGCTCCGAAGACGAAGGCGAGCGACGCGACCCCGGCAGCGAACTCGCTCACCTCCACGGTGCGGCCGAACAGCCGGGTCAGGGCGATGGTGCCGCCGAAGAACACGATCAGGATGATGATCAGATCGGGCGTTCCCCGGACCACGATCGTATAGGCCTCCGCGACGGTGCGCAGCGGACGCGACGTCGAGAGCTTCGCCATCGCGCCCAAGAGGCCGAAGGCCGCGCCGAAGAGGATCGCGGATAGCGCGACGCCCAGCGTGATCAGCGCGCCAAACATCAGCTGCGGCAGATAACCCATCGGTGCGGCCGTGCCTTGCTGGAAGGAGGGACGGGTCGGCCTCAGGCCGCATCCCGCTTTTCGAGACGGCGGAACTGCTCGACGACCGGGCTGTCCGGCCAGGCCAGGACACGGTCGCGATAGGTCCGCTCGCGGCCGTAGACGATCCAGGCATCGTCCGGGCTGCCGATGACCTCGTCGATCCGGAAGAGATCCGGATGCTGGCTGGCATATTCGAGATAGACGAGGCCGGAGTCGTACTCCCCGGACAATAGCTTCTCGTAGATGAACGGGATCGAGCTTTCGTGGAACCGATGCGTCCAGCGCGACAGATCGGCGTAGCTTTCGGTCGCGGGCCGCAACAATCCGATGGATGTCGGGGTCTCGACCGACTTCCGGGTCAGGATCGCCAATTCCTTGCTGGGCGAAATGAAGGTGTCGACCACGAACATGGATTTGAAGTGCGCTCCCATTGTTTTCGGAGTATCCGGATGCACCGCGCACTGGATGATGTAGTCGATCCGCCCGTTCAAAAGACCGTCTGCCGCCACAGAAAAGTCGTCGACAAAGACGATCCGGGCACCGACAATGCGATGAAAATCGATATATCGCTTCGTTACCAACTCATGATTGGTTCCGCTCGGGCCGAGCGTTGCGAAAGTGATCACTGAGCATCTCCCCATCTTTTTGAGGAAAGGAGAGCCGGAAGGTCCCGGCTCTCCGCATCCTTATTCGCCCATCAGCTTGAAGGGGAAGTACTTCTTGGAAATGGTCTCGTAGGTACCATCGGCGATGATCTCGGCGAGTGCCTTGTTCACCCGGTCGCGCAGGTCGGTATCCTCCTTGCGCATGGCAATGCCGTTGCCTTCGCCGAGGAGGCCGCCCTTCAGATCCGGGCCGACATACTCGTAATCGGCGCCCTCGGGCTTCTTGAAGAAACCGGAATAGCTCGTCAGCTTGTTCTGAAGCATGAGATCGATACGGTCGGCCAGGAGATCAAGCTCGACATCGGTCGTCTTGTCGTAGACGACGATCTCCGATTTCGGGTAGGTCTTGATCAGGAAGTCGTGCTGGATCGATCCACGCTGCACGCCGATCCGCTTGCCGGCCAGGCCGTCCGGCGAGGCATCCTTGATGGCGCCTTTGCGTGCGACGAACTGGGAGATGGTTTCCTTGTACCGGTTGGAAAAGGCAACCTGCTCCTTCCGTTTCGCAGTAATTCCCATACTGGCGACGATGAGATCGTATTTCTTGGCGTTCAGCCCCGGAATGATCCCGTCCCAGTCCTGCGCGATAAATTCGCACTGCACCTTCATGCGGTCGCAGATCGCGTTGCCGATATCGATATCCCAGCCGACCAGCTTGCCGGACGTCTCCCGGTAGTTCCACGGCGGGTAGGTTCCTTCGGTTGCAAGCTTCAGGCGTTCCTGAGCAGAAACCGCCGTCATCATGAATATCATGATCATGGCCGCCAGAGAGGCGGCGATCGACATGCCGTGACGAGTATTTCGCATCGATCTCTCCTTGCCCTCGCATGAGAACAATTCGGAGCGGGCCGCGAAATTGCTTTCGCTATGCTCCGGATTCCGAAAACTGGAGACCAGGGTGCTGGACGCCATGGCGCGGCGTCAACATGGGAAGATAAATTTTCATGGCATGAAGAATTTGTCTCGGCCGCCAGCCTGCTGCGGGCTTTCCTGGTCGCCTGCCCATCGCCTGCAGGACCGAGCGGAAGCGGGAGCACGGTCCGATCTGAGCGACCCGCCCTGATCGGAGAAAGGGCGTGCGCAGCCCATGATGGAACGCGCATCGTCCGATCCTTTCAGATCGGATGATATTCTAGGCGCGCAGATTGATCACGACCGACAGCAGGTTGACCGGACCTTTGAGGATTTCCTCGGCCCCGTGCACTGCGTTGGCATCGAACAGAAGAGAGTCCCCGGCCCCCACGTCGAGCATGCGGTCGGCATAGCGGAACTTCATCGACCCGGACAGAATATACATGAACTCTATGCCGGTATGCTGGAAGCTTGCACTGCCGGAACCGGTCTTTTCGATCTTCACGAAATAGGGTTCGACATAGATTTCGCCTGACAGAAGATGGCCCAGAAGTTCGTAGGAATGGCCCGATTTCGATCCGCGCCGATCGACAATCAAGCCCTGTCCTGCCCGTACGAAAGAGCAGTCGCGCCGGTTGTCATAGCTCGCGAAGAGGCGCGCGACCGGCACCTCCAGAGCTCGCGCGATCGAAGCGATCGACATGAAGGAGGGGTGTGCCGTCCCGCGCTCGATCTTCGACAGCATGCCGTTGGACAGGCCCGCCCGGGCCGCCAGTTCGACCGTCGTCAACCCGGCCGCCCGTCGCAGGGAGCGGATTTGCTCGCCGACCGAGCTGGCGAGCGCGTGCGCCTCGTTGGTCTTGGTACGTCCGGGATCCTCCGGCCCGCGCTCCGGTCCGGGATGCACGGTCGGCGCGCGCATGGTCGGCCGATGACGGGTCATCATCCCCAATGTGCCGCGACTGATGCGCTTCTTTTCCATGACGTCCGTCTGTTCGATCGGCACCGGCTCCCGGAACCCGCCTCATGCGGACGCGCATGCCGCAGGCCGCCGTCAAGCGCCGGCCGGCCCCTTGTCGGCCAGCGGTATCCGGGCCTGAAGCCATCGGTGCGCCAGCCCCGCCGGTTCGTCAAGCCGGCGGCCACGGCGGAACGGCAGGGACGCCATGCGGCAATCAGGCCGGCCAGGCCGCGGCGGCGTCGAGCGGATAGATCGGACGGCGGACGCGGCGGTAGGGGAGCTTGGTCAGGTCGGGCGAACACAGGCCGCCGCCGTCGCAGACGATCACGCGGCCGGCGATCGGTTCGAAGGCGGCGCGGAAATGCTGCATCGACTTGACCGCGAGCACGCGCTTGTCTTCGGGCACGATGCCGAAGGCGCGGAACTGTCCGAGATCGAGCATCTGCGCCGCGTTCGAAATGACCAGCAGGTCGAGACCGCCGACGCGCAGCACAGCGGTCGGCCCGAAGCTGCCTTCGAGCCCGCCGATCATCAGCCCCTCGCCGACATAGCGGCCATCCGAGAGGTGGCGCAGTTCGCCCTCCAGCACCAGCGGGCCGCCACCGATGCGCGGATCAGTCTTGCCGCCGAGCGCGACGCGCACCTGCGATCCGACCGGATGGCGCGCCAGTTCGGCGACGGCCTCCGCATCGACAAGCCCGCCAAGCGCGGCATCCTCCACGCCGGCGGCGAGCAGCGCGGCGAGCAGCGTGGTGCTGTCGCCATAGGCGCCGCCGCCGGGATTGTCGGCATAGTCGGCGATCACCAGCGGGCCGCTGGCGGCATCGAAGTCGCGCGCCTCGGCGGCCGCGGCCTCGACGGTCAGGAAGACGTTCGGGCTTTCGTGGCGCCGGTCCCACATGTCGCGGGCGAGGCCGTGTGCGAAGGCGCGATGGCGGGCAAGATCGCCCTGGCAGGTGACCAGCACGGTCGGCCCGGTCTCGGCGATGTCGGCATTGCCGAAGCCGCCGTCGACCGAGACGGCGAACACGTCCGGCTCCTGCTCGTAGGCGATCGCGGCGGCGATGCGGGCGACCATCGGCCCGATATCGGTGCGCCCGCCGGTCACCTCCTCCAGCATCGGCGGTGCCTCGCGCAGGGTTATGGGCGCGATCTCGCCCGCCATCGTCCGGCGCAGGATCTCGGCCGCCTGGACGGCGCGCTCGCGCATGTCGACATGCGGATAGGTCTTGTAGGCGACGATGATCTGCGCGTGGCGCACCATCGCGGCGGTGACGTTGGCATGCGGATCGAGCGTCAGACCGATCGGCAGGTCCGGACCGACGATGGCGCGGATGCGGGCGAGCAGTTCGCCCTCGCCATCCTCCAGATGCTCGGCGACCATCGCGCCGTGCAGCCCGAGCAGGATGCCGTCGAGCCGGTCGCGCTCGGCCCGGACGGTGTCGACGATCAGCCCCGCGATGGTCTCGTAGGCCTCGCGGGCGACCGGTCCCGACGGCGTGGCGCCGGTGCTGATCGGGTGGACGACCTGCCAGCTCTCGCGTCGGGCGACATCGAGGAAGCCGGCGAGCGGCGTGTTGGCGTCGCCGCGCGCCTCGATCGCCGCGTCGCCGGTGAACCAGTAGCGCTGACGGAAGGAGTCGAGCGTCGCGCCGATGCGGCTGAAGGTGTTGCTCTCGTGCTGGAATTCCGCGGTGAGAATGGTGCGCGTCATGAACCGGCTCCGGCGCGATCGAGGGGGTGATGGCAGGCGACCGGATGGGCCGTGCCGTCGAGTTGCGGCCGGACGCGCCGGCAGGTCTCGTCGGCCAGCGGGCAGCGCGGCGCGTAGACGCAGCCGGGCGGCAGGTCGAAGGCCGACGGGATCTCACCGGTGGCGCGCGCCAGCGTCTGGCGCCGGGTCGGATCGGGCACGAAGGCCGAATCGAGCAGCGCGCGGGTGTAGGGATGGCGGATCGGCGCATCCGGCGAAGGCAGGATCTCGACCACGGCGCCCAGATACATGACGACGATGCGGTCGCAGAAATAGCGCACCAGCGCGAGGTCGTGGGAAATGAACAGATAGGTGAGGTCGAGCCGCGCCTTCAGGGCCTCCAGCAGGGCGACGATCTGCGCCTGGATCGACACGTCGAGCGAGGCGGTCGGCTCGTCGAGCACGACGAGGCGCGGCTCCAGCGCCAAGGCGCGCGCGATGCCGACGCGCTGCTTCTGGCCGCCGGAGAGATGGTGCGGATGGTTGCGCGCCAGCGACGGATCGAGCCCGACCATGCCGAGCAGCGCCTCGGCCTTGGCGGCGCGCGCGGCGCCCGCCAACCGGATGCCCTGCACGACGAAGGGTTCCAGGACCGCATCGCCGATGGTCATGCGCGGATCGATCGAGGAATAGGGATCCTGGAAGACCATCTGCATGCGCGCGCGCAGCTGCCGCAGCCGCGCCCGCTTGCGCGTCGCCAGGTCCTCGCCTTCGAACGAGACCCGGCCGTTGGTCGGGCGGATCAGGCCGAGCGCCAGCCGCGCCAGGGTCGACTTGCCGCAACCGGATTCACCGACCACGCCGGTGACCTGGCCGGCCGGCACGTCGAGGGTGACGGCGTTCACAGCGCGCAGCACGCGGCGCCGGGCGAACCAGCCGCCGGGCGTGGTGAAATCGCGGATCACGTCCTCGAAGCGCAGGATCGGCCCGTCGGTCATGCGCTCCTCCCGAGCGGGTGGAAGCAGGCGACGCGCGACGCGCCGATCATCGCGGGGATTGGCGCCTCGGCCCGGCAGCGCGCCGAGACGGCCGGGCAGCGCGGCGCGAAGCGGCAATGCGCCGGATAGTCGGTCAGACCCGGCACCTGGCCCGGAATGCCGATCAGCGTGCCCCGGGCCTGGCCCTCGACCGGGATGCAGCCGATCAGCGCCCGCGTATAGGGGTGGTACGGCGCGGCGAAGATCGTCTCGACCGGTCCGGCCTCGGCGATGCGGCCGGCATAGAGCACCACCACCCGGTCGCAGGCCTGTGCGACCACGCCCATGTCGTGCGTGATCAGCACCAGCGCCAAGCCGCGCGCCTTCACCAGATCGACCATCAGGCGGACGATCTGCGCCTGCACGGTCACGTCGAGGGCGGTGGTCGGCTCGTCGGCGACCAGCAGATCGGGATCGCCGGCCAGCGCCATGGCGATAACGATGCGCTGCTTCATGCCGCCGGACAGTTGGTGCGGATATTGTCCGTGGACGACGGCGGCGCGCGGGATGCGCATCGCCTCCATCAGGTCGAGGCTGCGCGCCTTCGCGGCCCGTCCGTCGAGCCCGCCATGCAGGCGCGAAACCTCGTCGATCTGGGTGCCAATGGTGCGGATCGGATCGAGCGAGGTCATCGGGTTCTGCGTCACCAGCGCGATGCGCCGGCCGCGCAGGCGGCGGTGCAACTCCGGCGGCCGGTTGGCCAGTTCGACGCCGTCGAAAACGATCGAGCCGGCCCGGACCTCGCCGCGGATCAGCGGCAGGAGGCCCATCAGCGCCATGGCGGTCAGCGACTTGCCCGAGCCGCTCTCCCCGACCAGCCCGAGCACGGCGCCCCGGTCGAGCGAGAAACCGATCTCCTGCACCGGCGTGAAGCGGCCGATGCCGATGGTGAGCCCTTCGACCTCCAGCAGCGCCATCTCAGCTTTCCCTCAGCCGATTGCGGATCTGCAGGGCGTCGATCAGCGCGTCGCCGTAGAGATTGATCGCCACCACGGTGATCGCGATGGCGAGGCCCGGGAAGACGATGACCCAGGGCGCCAGGAACATCTGGCCGACGCCCGCGCTCATCATCGCGCCCCAGCTCGGCAGCGGCGGCTGGGCGCCGAGACCGAAATAGCCGAGCGTCGCCTCCAGCACGATCGCATCACCGGTCGCCAGCATGCCGGCGACCAAGACAGGCGTCAGGGCATTCGGGACCAGGTGGCTGAGCAGGATATGGGCATGGCCGGCGCCAAGCCCGACGGTCGCCTCGACATAGGTCTCGCCCTTCAGGGCGATGATCTGCGCCCGCGCCAGCCGGGCGAACTGCGCCATGTAGCCGACCGTGATCGCCACCGCGGTCGAGCCGAGTCCGGGCCCGAGGATGGCAATCAGCACCAGCGCGATCAGGATTTCCGGAAAGGCCCAGGTGAGATCGACCACCGCCATCAGGAGCCGGTCGGCCCAGCCGCCCGCATAGCCGGCGATCGCCCCGAAGACGAGGCCGAGCGCCACCGAGGCGCCGATCGACGTGACCGCAACGCCGAGCGAGATGCGCGCGCCGTGCAGGATGCGGGAGAAGAGATCGCGGCCGAATTCGTCGGTGCCGAGCAGATGCGCGGACGAGGGTGGCAGGTTCGCCTGCATCAGGGACTGCACGTCATAGGCATAGGGCGCCAGACGGTCGGCGAAGATCGCGGCAACGACGACGCCGACGAGAACGATCGCCGCGGGCGCGCCCCGGGCGGTCCGGGCGGCGGAGAGAAGGGCCGTGCCGATCGCCATCTCAGCTCATCCTGTCGCGCACGCGCGGATCCATCGCCGCCTGGGCGAGATCGCCGACCAGCGTGCCGAGCATCACGCCCATGCCGAGCATCAGGAGACAGCCCTGCACGACCGGATAGTCGCGCTGGCCGAGCGAGGTGATCAGGAGCGACCCGAGGCCCGGCCGGGCGAAGACATATTCGACCGTCACCGCGCCGCCGAGGATCCAGCCGACCTTGAGGCCGAGGATCGTGACCACCGGCATCAGCGCGTGGCGGACCAGGTGGCGGAAGAAGATGCGCCGCCGGGTCAGGCCCTTGGCGTGCAGCAGGGTGACGAAGTCCTGCTGCGCCACCTCGACGAAGGCGGCGCGCGTGACCCGGGCGATCAGCGCGACGCCGCCGATGCCGACGGTCAGGACCGGCAGCACCAGGGCGTCCCAGCTGCGCGCGCCGGAGACCGGAAACAGCCCGAGCTCGACGGCGAAGATCAGGATCATCAGGAGGCCGAGCCAGAAGCTCGGCAGCATCGATCCCATCAGGATGCCGGCCATGACGATGCGGTCGAACCACGATCCCGCAAAATAGGCCGCCGCCGCCCCGACCGAGACGCCGACCACGGTCGAGAAGACCAGGGCGGAGAGCCCGAGCGCGAGGCTGTAGGGCAGATTGGCGAGGATCAGGTCGAGCACCGGCTGCTTCAGGATGATTGCGTCGCCGAGATCGCCGGTCAGTGCCGCCTTCAGCCAGAGCGCGTATTGGACGACCAGCGGCCGGTCGAGCCCGAACTTGGCGGCCAGTTCCTGGCGCCGCTCGGCCGACGCCCCGATCTGCAGCATGTGGTCGATCGGGTCGCCGGGCACGAGGTGGACGATCAGGAAGACGATCGCCGACATGGCCAGGAAGACCGGGAGGAGCATGACCATACGTCTGACGAAATAGCCGAGCATCCCGAACCTTCCCGTTCGCCGGCGCCCCGACGCCTCATTTGGAGAGACGGCTCAGTTGGAGACCTGGGCGTCGAGGATCGTCTGGCTGGTCAGCCGCGTGCCGCGGATGGTCTCCGGCAGCTTCAGGCGACGGGTCGAATAGGCGAAGACGTTGGCCGGCTCGTAGATCGGCGCGAAGGCATATTGCGAGAGGATATACTCGTGATAGGCCTTGAAGTTGGCCACACGCTCGTCCCAGGTGCGCGACTTGGTCATGGCGGTCACGTTCAGCTCTTCCGCCTTCGGATCGTCGAGCATCGACACGTTCGGATAGCCGGCGCGGCGGGCGGCGAAGAACCAGTCGATGATATCGGCATTGGTCCAGGAATAGGAGCGGACGGCGAGCTGGTGCTCGGTCTTCTTCTTGTACTGGGCGTTGATCGTCGAGGCGTCGAAGATGGTGATGTCGGCGGCGAAGCCGACCGCCTTCAGCTGCGACTGCACGACCTCGACCAGCCGCTTGAACTCCGTGCCGTTGGAGGTCCACAGCTTGACCTGCAGCCGGGCGCCGTCCTTGGCGCGGATGCCGTCCGGCCCGACCTTCCAGCCGGCCTCTTCGAGCAGCTTCTTGGAGCGCTCGGGATCGTAGGAGATCTGATATTTCGGATCGATCTTGGCCTCCTGCAGGCTGGAGATCAGGAAGCCGTTGGCGGTGTTGCCGACACCGCCATAGAGCGACTGCCAGATGCTCTTCTGGTCGATCGCATAGGCGGCGGCCGCGCGCACCTTGATGTCGGTGAAGGGCGCCGACTGGGTGTTGATCGGCATATAGACGATCTCGGTGCCCGGGATGGTCATCACCTTGACGGACTTCTCCGCCTTCAGGCGCGGCATGAAGTCGACCGGCACGGTATAGAGCAGATCGACGCCGCCGGTCTGCAATTCGAGGAAGGCGGTGGAATCCTCGGGGATCTCGCGCACGGTGATCTTCTTGATCTTGGCCGGGCCGCGGTTGACCGAAAGATCGGAACCCCAGGTGAAGTCGTCGTTGCGCACCAGAACGGTCTGCTGGCCGACGGTGAACTTCTCCATCTTGAACGGCCCGGTGCCGACCGCCGCCGTCACGCCATACTTGTCGCCGAGCGCGTCATAGGCCTTGGGCGAGGGAATGCCCATGAAGGACGAGGCGAGGTTGAAGAGCAGGTTCGGGTCCGGCGCCTTCATGTGGAAGCGCACGGTCAGGTCGTCGACGACCTCGACCCGGTCGACCTTGGCGACCGTGTCGGCATTCTCGGTGCCGGCGAATTTCGGCACCCACCACGCGATCACCTTGGCGTTGAAGGGCTCGCCGTCGTGGAACTTCACGCCGGGGCGCAGCTTGAAGGTCCACTGCATCCCGTCCGGGGTCTGGTCCCAGGACGCGGCCAGCGAGGGATGGAAGCTCTGGTCGGCATCCTGCAGCACCAGCCGGTCGTAGATCAGCGAATTGGCGCTGTTCAGCCGGGTGGCGGTGATCGGGTTGTAGCTCGGCGTGCCAACCTCGCGGGCGGTGATGGCGAAGGTCACCTCCTGTGCCGGCGCCGACACGACCGCGCCGAGGAGCGCGGCGGCGGAGAGGACAGTCACTCGGAACGGCAACGTCATGGCGGGCACTCCTCCTGAAACCAGGCGTGGATGGTGAGCGGGCGATGTCACGATTTCGGACCGGACGGATCCCCGGTGTGACCGGTGAACCGTGCATAGAGCTCGGAGACCTTGGTCATGCGCGCCTCGACGGCGGGGCCGATCTCGATCGACACGGCGTTCATGAACAGGTTGACGAGGCTTGCCATCTGGGCGGTCGAATCCCAGAACAGATTGAACTCCGTCGGAACGGCCAGCAGTTCGGAGACGAGGCCGCGCCCCCAGTCACAGAAAGCGTCGGTGACCAGGGTCACGGGCACGCCGATCGCGGTCGCCTCGCGGGCGACGACGCGGGCAAGTCGCGAGTATCGACGAGCCTCGAACAGGACGAGAGCGGTGTTCTCGACATCGGTCGCGAAAAGCTCGGCGAAATGACCGCCTTCCAGGTCCAGCAACTGCACACCGTCGCGCAGATACTGAAGCTGGTAGGCGAACATCTGCGCCATGGCGCGTTCGGTCTGGAAGCCGCAGACGAAGACGCGGCGCGCCGTGGTCAGCCGTTGAACGACCCTGCGGAATTCCGGGCTCTGGGCGATCTCGTAGACGGCGACGAGGCCGGCAATCTCCAGTTCCAGCGACCGGCCGAGCGGGTTCTCGGCCTCGCGCGCCTGGGCCTGGAAATCACGCAGCCGATCGGCGATCAGCCAGGGCCGGTCGCCGAATTCCTGACCGAGCTGCTGCTTCAGATCCTTCAGGTTGTCGTAGCCGATCGACCGGCAGAAGCGGCCGACGGTCGCCTCGCTGACCTCGACCTTCTCGGCCAGCGTCGCTGCCGTCTCGAAAGGGATGGTCTCGGGGCGGGCCAGGATATAGGCGGCAAGCGCGCGGTCGGCCTTCGTCCCGTCGACGAGACATGCCTCCAACCGCTGCCGCATCGGACCGTCCATGGGGCCTCTCCTGGCGGGGGTCCCGCCTTCTGGATCGAAACTCTGTCCGTTTTCTTGCAATAGGTCAATATGCGAAAACTTTCTTGCAGTTTCGGTCGCCCCGGCGTATTCGCCGAAGAGTGACGTGCCCCGCCGGCGGCGGAACGGCACCTGGCAGGCCAAGGGTCGAACGATGGCAACGGCTGATTTCCTGGTCATCGGGGCCGGCATTTCCGGCGCGGCGGCGGCCCATGCCCTGGCGGCGCACGGGTCGGTCCTGCTGCTCGAAGCCGAAAGCCTGCCCGGGCATCACGCGACCGGCCGCTCGGCGGCGCTCTACACGCCGAATTTCGGCACCCCGCTGGTCTGCCGCATCAACGCGGCCGGGCGCGCCTTCTTCGAGACCCCGCCGGACGGCTTTGCCACCGCACCGCTGCTCCGCCGCCGCGGCGGCCTGACCCTGGCGAAGCCCGGCGAGGAGGCGCGCCTCGCCGAAGTGCTGGCCGCCGCGACGCCGCGCGATCCGATCGAGCGGATCGGGGCCGCCGAGGCGGCGCGGCTGGCGCCGGTGATGCGCGCGGACCTGATCGGCGCGGCCGCCTATGAGCCGGGCGTCGCCGACATGGACGTGGCGACGATCCACCAGGGTTTTCTCCGGGGGCTGCGCCGCCGCGGCGGGCGCCTGCTCTGCAACGCGCCCGTGACCGCGCTCGTCCGCGAGAACGGCGTCTGGACCGTGACCGCCGGAGCCGAGACCCATCAGGCGCCGTTCGTGGTCAATGCCGCCGGCGCCTGGGGCGACGTGATCGGCCGGATGGCGGGCGCCGCACCGCAGAGCCTGCAGCCGAAGCGGCGCACCGCGATCGTGGTCGCCCCCCCGGCCGGACTCGTCGTCGCCACCATGCCGCTGGTCGAGTTCGTCGGCCACAGCCCCTATCTGAAGCCCGACGGCGGGCGCCTGATGGCCTCGCTTGCCGACGAGACGCCCGTCCCGCCGCAGGACGCGCAGCCGGACGACATGGACGTGGCGGTGCTGGCCGACTGGCTGGAGCGGCACACGCATCTCGCCATCCGCACGCCGCCGCGCGCCTGGGCGGGTCTGCGCAGTTTCGTGCCCGACCTCAACCCCGTCGCCGGTTTCGATCCGGAGCGCGCCGGCTTCTTCTGGCTGATCGGACAGGGCGGCTTCGGCATCATGATGGCGCCGACCCTGGCGCGGATCACCGCCGAACTGATCACGACCGGCGCCTTGGCCGACGACCTCGTCGCCCTCGGCATCCGCGCCGAGGATCTGGCGTCGCGGTCGCGCTGACGGCCGACCTGCGAGGACCGCGAGCGCTACCGGGGCGCCGGGCCGGCCGCGTCGTCGAGGCTGGCGATCAGGCAGTTGACCAGTTGCAGGCCCGCGGTGGTCAACAGGGCGTGCTTGTAGAAGAGGCCGATTCGGATTGTCTCCAGCGGCGGAAAGCCGTCCTCGGCGGTCAGGACGACCATGTCGGGCAGGAGCGTCTTGCGCGTCAGCGCCGTGACACCGAGGCCGACGCTGACCGCCTTCTGCAGCCCGCCGATTTCCGGATTGGTATAGGCGACCCGCCAGGCGCGCCCGGCCGAGCGGAGCGCCGCGAACATGCGCCGGCGATATTCGCAGCCCTCCGGATGGGCGGCCAGCGGCACCGGCTGAAGCCGCCGGACATCGTTGAGGCGGGAGCCCGCCCAGATCGGCTGCTCCTCCCAGGCGCGCACCAGATAGGGATTGGCCTCGGCGCCGAGCAGGCCGACGACGATGTCGAGTTCGTTGCGGTGCAGCCGATCGAGGATGTCGCGCGACAGGCCGCAGACGATCTCGACATCGACCAGGTGCCGCTCTCGGATGAAGTCCGAAATCGCCTCCTGCAGGAAGGCCACGGCGAAATCCGTCGGCAGACCGATCCGCAACGTTCCGTGCGCGTGGCGGGCGAGGAGCTTGGCGACGGCCTCGTCGTTGAGGCGCAGCAACTGCCGCGCATAGACCGCCAGCGCCTCGCCGTCCTCGGTCAGCTTCAGGAGCCGCCCCTCGAAGACCATCAGCTTCTTCTCGAGCAGGTCCTCCAGTCGCTTCATCTGCAGACTGACCGCCGGCTGCGAGCGGTTGAGCACCTCCGCGGCCCGGGTATGGCCGCCGAGATCGATTACCGTCACGAAGGCACGCAGCAGGTCGATCGGTAGATTGATTTCGTTCAATTGCGTCCCCTTATGAAGGCATGTCGAGAATAAATTTTTCTATATGGATCGACAAGGGCATAGTGGCTCGCATGAACCGTCGTGCCTTCCATCGCCTCTTCCAGTCGCCCGGCCCGGTGGTGTTGCCGGTCGTCCATGTGCTGGACGCCGAGCAGGCCGCGCGCAATGCCGCAGTGGCGATCGCCGAGGGGGCGCCCGGCCTGTTCCTGATCAACCACGACTTCGCCTATCCGGACCTGCTGCCGATCGTCCGCCATCTGCGGCGGCTCTGGCCGGACCTCTGGCTCGGGGTCAACTTCCTGGCCGTGACCGGGCGCGAGGCCTTCCCGGTGCTTGGCGACCTCGCCTGCGAGGGCGTCCGCATCGACGCCTATTGGGCCGACGATGCGTGCATCGACGAGCGCCGGCCGCCGGAATCCCAGACGGAAGCCAAGGCCGTCGATGCCGCGCGTCGCGCTTCCGGGTGGTCGGGCCTCTATTTCGGCGGCACCGCCTTCAAGAAGCAGCGCGCGGTCGATCCGGAGGATTTCGCCGCGGCCGCCGCCACGGCGACGCACTTCATGGACGCGGTCTGCACCTCCGGAACCGCCACCGGACAGGCGGCCGATCTCGGCAAGATCGCGACGTTCCGCGACGCGATCGGCGACGGCACCCTGGCGCTCGCCTCTGGCATCACGCCCGAGAATGCCGCCGCCTATGCGGGGCATGTCGACGCCTTCATGGTCGCGACCGGGATCAACACGCCCGGCGACTTCTACAACATCGACCCGGAGCGGTTGCGCGCCCTGCTCGCGATTTGCCGCCAACATGGAGCCCGGCTGTGACCCACGACAAGGGCCCGCGGAACGACCGCTGGTATCTCTCCCTGATGGCGCCGAACACCAAGGGCGAGCGCTTCGCCTGGCTCGATCCGACCTCGATCTACATCAACGGATCGGCCTTCGCCGACCTGCTCGACGATCTCGTCGCCGATCTCGACGGCCTGGTGGTCGATGTGGTGGCCGGGCTCGACGCGATGGGCTTTGTGCTCGGCTCGGCCCTGGCGACCCGGCTCGGCGTCGGCTTCCTGCCGATCCGCAAGGCCGGCAAGCTGTGCGTCGAAACCGACCGCGTCGCCTTCACCAACTATTCCGGGCGCAACCAGGACATGGAGATGCGCAAGCCGGCCTTCGCGGCCGGTACCAAGGTGCTGGTCGCCGACCAATGGATCGAGACCGGCGGCACGGTCGACGGCGCGATCCGGCTGGTCGAGCGCCAGGGCGGACGCGTCGTCGGCCTCGCGGCCATCGCCATCGAGGAGAACGCCACCACCGACGCCTACCGCGCCGCCTATCGCTGCGTGTCGGGCGTGCAGCAGGGTTCTATCTGGCAGGCCGAGTGCAATCGGCAACGCCTGACCAGCTTCGAGACCTACGACCCGCAGCGCAGCTTTCCGGCGATCCGATGACATCCCGGCCCGAGCCGTCCGCGTCACATCTCCCGCATGCGGGCCGCGTAGGGGGCCAGGATGTCGCGCAGGTCGGTTTCGGTCCGGCTGCCGAGCAATGCCCGCTCTTCGACATGGTCGAGATGGGCATCCATGATCGCCGCCGCACGCGCGCCGTCGCCGGCGACCAGCGCCTCGATGATCTCGACATGCTCGGTCGCGCCGCATTCGGCCGAATGCGGGCGCCCATACATGGCGAGAATCAGCGAGCAGCGCGAAACGACCTCGGTCACGTAGCGGATCAGCAGCGCATTGCCGGTCAGGCGGGCGAGCGAGAGATGGAATTCGCCGGCGAGCCGGATCGATTCGGGATCGTTGCTGCCGATCGCGCGCCGTTCGCGGCGGACCAGATCGCGCAGATGCTCGACGGCTTCGGCGGAGAGCTTTCCGGCCAGGCTTTCGGCGACGATGCGCTCGATGCCGCGGCGGACCAGAAACACCTCGCGGGCCTCGTCGAGGGTCGGGTTGGCGACGAAGGCGCCTCGGTTCGGCTTCAGTTCCACGAGCCCCTCCACGGCGAGGCGCCCCAGGGCCTCGCGGGCGATCGTCCGACTGGCTCCGAAGGCCTCTCCGATCGCATCCTCCGGGAGCTTCGCCCCGGGGGTCAGGCGCTGTTCGATGATCGCCTGGCGGAGGGCTTCGTGAACGGCTTCGGTCCGGGAGGCCGGTGGCTTGGCGCCCCCGGCTCCGACCATCGGGTCGATCCGGATCGGCGGACCCTTGCCCTTGGCGGTCGGGTCGTTCACGTCCCGATCCAGGCTGCGAACGTCCTTGATATGCAGCATCGAGATCACTCTCCCATTTTCATCGCGGTCCAGGCCGCGATCACTTCGACCGCCTCCGCCTCCCGATGGCGGCTGACCTGCATGGAGCCCGCATCGGCCGGCACGGCGCAATCCGCCCGCAGGCGCGCGACGTCGATCGGGTGGCGCATGGCGGTCGTGAGACCGTCCATGGCCTGACCGGCCCCGCCGCTCGAGGCCGCATAGTAGAGCCGGCGAATGCCGGCGATATGCATGGCCGCGATGCAGAGCGCGCAGGGTTCGCAGGAACTGTAGAGTTCGCAATCCGAAAGGTCCACGCATTCGAGCCGCCGGCCAGCATCCCGGATCGCCTCGGTCTCGCCATGCGAGGTCGGGTCGAAATGCGCCTTCGAGTGGTTCAGGCCCTCGCCGACGATGGTCCCGTTGCGGACCACCACCGCCCCGAACGGCTCGGTGCCCGGCTCGCCGAGGGCCCGGCGCGAGATCTCGATCGCCCGCTGCATGAATCGCTCTTCGTACACGGTCTTCTCCCTGGATGATTGTGTGGGCCGGCATCGCGGCCGGGGCGTGCCGGCAGCCTGAAATGCCGCGCCGGGCCGCCGAGGCGGCCCGGACGGGCCATGGGCGAAATGGCATCCGCAGTCCGCGCGCGCGGACTGCGGTCCGTCGCCGGTCGGTCTCATCGACCGCCGGGATCACTCGGTCTCGGGCAGCAGCCAGGCGTGGCGCGGTTCCCAGGCCAGATGCACGGCCCGCCCGGGCACGAGATCAAGCGCCTCGATCTCGTGCTGCTGCTTCTGGACGCGGAATTCCTGCCCGCCCTCGGTCTCGACGAAGATGGTCTGGGTCGAGCCGACGAATTCGAGCCCGAGCACCGTGCCGCGGACGGCGGGACCGGGCGGCGGTCCGTCCTCGGCCCGGGCCAGCGTGATGCGGTCGGCGGCAACCACGAAGGCGGCCGCCTCGCCGGCCGCCAGCGGGCGCCGGGCTGGCACCGCATAGAGGCCGGCCGGGGTCTCGATCGTCGCCATGTCGTCCGCCCGCCCCCGGCACACGCCGCGGAACAGGTTGTTCATGCCCATGAATTCGGCCACGAAGGGATTGGCCGGGGCGCGATAGACGTCCTGCGGCCGGCCGACCTGCCGGATCCGGCCCTCGCTCATGATCACGATCCGGTCGGCGAGCGCGAAAGCTTCCGACTGGGCATGGGTGACGTAGACGAAGGTGATGCCGAGCTGGCGGTGCAGCCGCGACAGTTCGGTCTGCATGCGCACGCGCAGATGCGCGTCCAGGGCACTCAAGGGTTCGTCGAGCAGCAGGATCGACGGCTGCGTGATCAGCGCGCGGGCGAGCGCCACGCGCTGGCGCTGGCCTCCCGAGAGTTGGGCGATGTCGCGGTCGGCCATGCCGGCCAGACCGAGCCGGTCGAGCCATTCGAGCGCCCGGCGCCGGCGCTCCTTGGCGCCGAGCCGCTTCATGCGCAGCGGAAAGGCGACATTGTCGGCGACGCTCAGGAATGGAAACAGCGCCAGGCTCTGCCAGACCATCGGCGTGTCGCGCAGATGCGCCGGGATGCCGGCCTGATCGCGCCCGCCGATCGCGATCGATCCGCCGGTCGGCTCTTCGAGCCCGGCCAGCAGCCGCAGCGTGGTCGACTTGCCGCAGCCCGACGGCCCCATGATGGCGACGAACTCGCCGGCCGCGATGTCGAGATCGATGCCGCGCACGGCGTGATGGCCGGGATAGCGCTTGTCGAGCGCCTTCAGGGCGACGAAGGACGAGGTCATGCGCTGTCTCCGCGCGGTTCCGGCCCGTGCATCGGCTCCGGGCGGAGGTTGGTGAAGCGGCGCGCCAGGAAGACCAGGGCGAGGCTGATGGCGAGCACGCCGGCGCCGATCGCGTTGATCTTGGGATTCACCTGACCCTGCAGCTGGTTCAGGATGCGCACCGGCAGCGTTTCGTGCACCCCGCCGACGAACCAGGCGATCATGTATTCGTCGAAGGAGACCGCCGCCGACAGGAAGAAGGCGGCGATCAGCGCGGGCCGGCAGAAAGGCAGCACGACGAAACGCAGGCCGGCCCAGGGCGAGGCGCCGAGATTCCACGCCGCCGGTTCGAGATCGCGGCCGAACTCACCGAGCCGGAGCCGGATCAGCGCCATCGCGAAGGACGATGCGACCGCGACATGGCAGGCGACGATGGTTTCCAGCCGTCCGGACAGCCCGATCCGCGACACAAAGGCGAGCATGGCCATGCCGAGGATGGTGGTCGGCACGGCCGGCGGGATGGCGACGGCAAACACGAACAGGCGCTTGCCGAAGAAGCGGTGGCGGAAATCGAGATAGGCCGCCGCGAAGCCGATCGCGGTCGACAGGACCGCGGTGCCGAGACCGACCCAGATCGAATTGACGAAGGCCTCGCGGATCATCGGATCGGCCCAGGCCGCCTCGTGCCAGACGAGCGAGAAGCCGCCCCAGGGGATCGACGGGAACCGGTTGGCATCAAAGGAGAAGACCACGATCACCGCCATCGGCATCGCCACGAAGGCGAAGAAGAGGCAGAGCAGGCCATATTGGAGGGTTCGCGACAGGCCTCGGGCGAGGCGCGGCGTCATCATGGCGACCTCCGGCGGATGCGCACGCTGCCGGCCAGCCGGCCGAGCGCGAAGACCAGGACCAGGATGACCAGCATCGAGACGCCGACGACCGAGGCGCGCGGCCATTGCGAGCCGGACTTGACCGTGTCGACCAGCAGGATGGACAGGGTCGGCGGCTTCGACCCGGTCATGAACAGCGGGCCGATATAGTCGCCGAAGGCGAGCAGGAAGGTCGTGGTGCCGGCGAGCACGATGGCCGGCCGGATCGACGGGATCAGCACGCGCGCGATCACCTGGGCGCGCCGACAGCCGAGATTCTCCGCCGCCTCGATCAGCGTCCGGTCGACGCCCACCATGGCGAAGACCAGGATCAGGACCGCGACCGGCAGGGTCAGGGTGAGCAGGCCGACCTGCAGCGAGAAGGCGCCGCCGAGAAGCTGCAGCTTCGGGATCCCGATCGCGCCCAGCACCGCATTGGCGATGCCGTCCGCCCCGAGCACCACCTGCCACGCATAGATGCGCAGCATGTAGCTGGAGAAGACCGGTACGACGAGCAGCGACACGGCGAGATCGCGCACCCGCGCCGACAAGCGGAAGGCGATCGTATAGGCGAGCGGCAGCGCCAGCAGCAGGGCCAGCACGGTCGTCGTCGCGGCGACCTGGAGCGTGTGGCCGAGCGCGCGGTGGAACGGCGTCGACCACAGGATGCGCGTCCAGTTGTCGAGTACGAAGGCCGGTTCGAGCCGGAAGGACCGAACCTGCCAGAAGGTGATCACGACCAGAAAGACGAGTGGGGCGAGGAAGAAGACGGCCTGCCATGCCATGACCGGCAGGCCGAGGGCGACCGGCACGGCCGCCGGCGATCCCGAATAGATCGATGCCGAGGGCCGGAACGCGTCCGGGATCGGCGGCTTCGGTGACGCAGGCGGCATGCCGGTTCCCCTCGCCCGTCAGAGGCTCTTGAACTCGGACCAGACGTCGTTCCAGTCCTCGATCTTCTGCTTCTTCGGCAGTTCGCGGAACGCGATCCGGCCCTTCTTGTATTCGTCCATGACGTTCGGCTTGCCGAGCTCCAGCCGCAGGATCTGGGCTTCCTTCGGCATGGTGTCGTTGAGCAGCTTCCAGCCGGCCATCGACGGGATCGACTTCTTGTTGTCGACCTTGGTGGCCTGCCGCACCTGGCCGTCCGGCGAGGCGGTATACTGGATGAACTTGCGCGCCAGATCGCGCTTCTTGGTGCCCTTTGCGATCGACAGGGATTCGGTCCACTGCAGGCCGCCTTCGGCCGGGATGATGGTGTCGAGCGGCTTGCCGCTCATGCGCAGGCCGAGCGTGATCCATTCGCCGATGCCGGGGACCAGATGGGCTTGGCCGTTGGTCAGCGAGGAGAAGATGTCGGCGATGGTATAGAAGCCCGAGGCCTGCGACTTGAGCGAGAAGAGCTTCTTCTTCACCGCCGCGAAGGCGGCATCCGACAGGTCGAAGGGCGGGTGGTTGCCGGCCGCCAGGCTGACCGTACCCATCGACGGCAGGTACCAGTCGAAGAACCCGACCTTGCCCTTGGCCTTCGGCTTCCACATGGCCTCGTAGGAGCCGACCTCGTCCGGCTTGTAGACCTCGGTGTTGTAGGACAGGCCGAGATAGCCGAAATCGCTCATCACGCCGTAGAGCTTGCCGTCGAACCAATGCAGCGGGAATTTCTGGAACTCCGGCCAGAAATCCTTCAGCGGATAGTCGGCCGGGTCGAGTTCCTCGAGATAGTCCGCGGCACGCAGCAGGTGCATGTATTCGGCGTCGGCCAGCACCACGTCGAAGGAGCCGGGCGGCGACTGGTTGATCACGGCGAGC
This sequence comes from Prosthecodimorpha staleyi, assembly GCF_018729455.1. Lineage (NCBI taxonomy): Bacteria > Pseudomonadati > Pseudomonadota > Alphaproteobacteria > Hyphomicrobiales > Ancalomicrobiaceae > Prosthecodimorpha > Prosthecodimorpha staleyi. The sequence continues at coordinate 470,428 of NZ_JAHHZF010000004.1, forward strand.
ATCTGGTCGCCGCCGACATATTCCTTGATCCGGATCTTGCAGTTGTTCTGCTTCTCGAACTCGCCGACCAGATAGGGATCGGCATTGCCCGGCCAGGACAGATAGTTGAGCACATTGGGTTCGTCGGCATCGGCGGGCGACCAGCGCGAACTCGCCGCGAGCGCCGCAACGCCGGCACCCGCGCGCAGGAAGCCGCGTCGGCTGAGGTCGGGAAGGAATCGTTTCTGCATGGGACGGCCCTCGTGCTGGTCGAGATCGCATGCGATGACCGCATGCACTGCCTCATACACAATTCCCATGCCAACCCGAACGACCGCCCGAATCCGCCGGAAGCCTATCGCCGCAGCCGGTTTTCCACGGCCCGACCGCGGCCCGCTCGATGGCGACAGCCTATTCCATGCTCAGAGTGCATGCGAAAGCAGCTCAAGAATGCATGCGCTTGGTGTTCGGCTCTGTCGGGTCAGGCCGGGCAGGCCGTGATGGGGTAGCCCGGCCCCGGACTTCGGCCCTCCTTCGCCGGCCAAGGACCCCTCAGGCCGATCGGGCGGGCTCGCGGGCGGGTGCATTCGAAGGCGGCAGGGACGATGCGAGCCTGAAATAGCGGTAGCCGCCACCGCCCCGCCAACCGGCCGCTTCGGTCACGCCGCCCTTGTCCTCGCCGTCGATGACCTTCTTCAGGCGGGGGACGATGTGGGAGTGACAATGCTCGCCCCGTTCGACCATGATCCAGCGGCGGCCCATCTTGTGGGCGACCGCGCCGGTGGTGCCGGAGCCGGCGAACGCGTCGAGGACAAGGTCGCCCGGCGCGGTCGACAGGTGAAGGATTCGTTCGAGCAATCGTTCCGGTTTCGGCGTCGCGAACATATCCTCGCCGAAAAGGTCCAGGATCTCGCGCTTCGCATCCTGATTGCTGCCGACCTCGTCGTGCGTCCAGATCGACGTCGGCCTCGTCCCGCCGGCAACCGACTCCAGGTATATCTTGGGGGCGGGAACATTGTTGCCGTGCCGACCCCACCAGATCATGCCCCTGGCATCGAGATCGCGCAGTCTTTGCTCCGAATATCGCCAATAGGAGCCATTCGGCGGTCCTTCGATGACGCGGCCGGACGGACATGTGATCGGGTAGGTTCCGAGGCTGTAATGGTTTCTGGCAGCCAGGGGGCCCGGACGCCACGGGCCGCGAGGGTCATTGTCGGGGTTGCGATAGAGCCTGTTGTTGCGGGCGGTACGCGGAATGCGGCCGATCGTCAGGACGTCGATGTTCTTGGCATAGAGCAGGATATGGTCGTGCATGCCGGAAATATGCCTGGCCGACCCCTTCACGGAATAGACCCTCTGCCAGGTGATATCGGAGACGAAATTCTTCCTGCCGACGACTTCGTCGCACATGACTTTGAAATAATGCGCTTCGTTGTCGTCCAGGGTGACCCAGAGCGCGGCATCCTCGGCCATCAGGACTTTGATGATCTCGATCCGCTGACGCATCTGGTCGAGCCAGACGGCATGTTCCAATCCGTCATCATAATGCGCGAAGGCGCTGCCTGTATTGTAAGGCGGGTCGATGAAGACGCATTTCACACGACCGGCGAAGTCCGGCACCAGCGCTTTCAACACCGGCAGATTGTCGCCGAAGATCAGGCGATTGTCGAAGATGTCGCTGCCGGTCCCGCAGCCCGGCGCGCGATGGGACCTTTCCGGTTCCTCCACCAGCGCGGACAGCTCCTTGTCCGGATTGCCGTCCCGGCCGAAACCGGACGTTCCAGGTCTCCGTTCGATCGTCATGCCCCGATTCCGATTTGCCGCGTCATGGCCGGGCGCCAGTCGAGCAGACGGCAATCATCGGAACAAGCGCGATCCGCCTGCCGGCCGACCCCGACAATCCGCAGGGCTGATTGGCGGGGCATCGCCCTTCACCTTTTCCCCAGGTCGTCGGTCCCGGCCGATGGCCTTGCCGGGCCCGATGACCTTCCCGGGACCGATGGCGATCCCGGCGGCGGCAGGCATCCGCCGGGTCGGATCGCGCGGCTATTCCGGCGCGGTGAAGGCCTTCCAGTCGACGGCCTTTTCGTAGGCATGGGCAATCCGCAGCAGAAGCCCGTCGTCGAGATGGCGGCCGATCAGCTGGAGGCTGATCGGAAGGCCGCCTGCCTTGCCGCAGGGCACGGCGAGGGCAGGATGACCGGTATAGTTGGTCGGCTTGGTGTTGCCGGCGACCGGCAGCACCATCCAGTTCTGGCGCAGGTTCATGTCGACGGCGGCGAGATGGTCGCTCGGGATCCTGTCCGGGAACGGGGCGACGGTGCGCACCGTCGGCAGGGCCAGGACGTCCACCTCGGCAAGGGCGCGGTCGAAGGCGGCCGTGTAGGCCTTGCGCATGTTGTGAGCCTTGGCATAGGCGCCGCCATGGAAATTGCGCCGCGCCAGCAAGCCGACCAGCAGGTTCAGCTTGGTGCGCGCGGGCAGAAGATCGGCATGCTGGCTCCACATCCGGTCAATGGCGGTGATCACCGATGCGGGATAGTGGGTCACCGCGCCGAAGCCGAAGAAGCCGGACTGGAAGACCGACAGCGCGCCTTCGAAGACGAGCGCCGCATAGGCACCGGCGAGTTCGACGTGAGCCGGCACCGAGATCCGGCGCACCTCGGCGCCGAGCCGCTCCAGCGTGGCGATCGCGGCCAGCACACCGTCGGCCACTTCGGGCTGGATCGGCTCTGCAAAGCCTTCCTCGAGGATGCCGATCTTCAGCCCCGCGACACCCCCGTCGAGGCCGCTCAGGACATCGATACCGTCCGGAATGCCCCGGCGCTGGCGCGGGTCGAGGTCGTCGTAGCCGGCCACGGCCTGCAGCGCGCGGGCGAGATCCTCGGTGGTTCGGGCCATGGGGCCGACATGATCGAGGCTCGGCTCGAAGGCGAAGCCGGCACCAAAATGGGAAACCAGCCCGAAGGTCGGCTTCAGGCCGAGGACGCCGCAATAGGCGGCGGGGAGCCGGATCGAGCCGCCCTGATCGCCGCCGAAGGAGATGTCGACCTCGCCGGCCGCCAGCGCGGCGCCGGATCCCGAAGAGGAACCGCCGGTGAGGCGGGCGGGGTCGTGCGGATTGAGCGGGCGACCGTAGTCGCCGACGAAGCCGTTCATCATCATCTTGCCGACGACATGACCGCCGGCGGCCAGAACACGCGTCACCACGGTGGCGTCGATGTCGGGCACGAAGCCCTCCATGGCCTGCGAGGTGAAGACCTGCGGAATGCCGGCGACGCTGATGTGATCCTTGAAGCTCACCGTCTTGCCGGCCAGCAGTCCCGTCGGAGCGCCGCCGATGCTGCATTTCCAGAGCCAGGCCCGGTATCGGTCCTCCTCCGGTCCGGGTCGGTAGCCGCGGGCCCGTTCGGGGTGGAGCACGGTCGGGGCGCCGTCGTCCGTGCGCGACTGGACGAAGGCATCGAGGTCGCGCAGCGCGTCGCGCATCACCGGCCCGTAGAGCGCGGCCTCTTCCGGTGCGAGGTGGATGCCGAGCGTGGCGGCAAGATCGACGAGACCGGCGGCATCGGGCATCGAGAACATGCGGGAGCTCCATCGGATCGGGCACGGGGCCGCCGGCCGCCTGCGGGGCGCGACCGAAACGCGGCGATCGGGGTGCCGGGCGTCAGCCCGGCAGCTTCAGGGCCGCCGGTGCGGGCGTGAAGATGCTGCTCGGCTCCTCGGCGTAGGATCGGTCGAACGCGCGGAGGGCCGCGGCCGACTGTTCCAAATCGCTGACGAAAGCCTCGAAGGCCGGAATCTCGTCCGGCGGGAAGTTCAGGCCGAGTTCGGCCATGCGTTCGACGAAAGTCGGCTTCGACATGTTCGGTTCCTTCCGGTGCGGAGCGGCTCAGGCGGCAAGCGCGGCGTCGGTGGCGAAGGCGGGGCGCCGGGAGCGGAAGGCGGTCGCCTTCTCGAAAGCCGAGCCGATCCTGAGCGCGGTCGGGTCGGCGAAGGGCCGGGCGGCGATCTGCAGGGCGACCGGCAGGCCCGCGGCGGTGAAGCCGTTGCAGACCGACAGGGCCGGACTGCCGGTCACATTGAAGACGGAGGTCAGGTTCAGGCCGCGGGGAACGGCGCCCTCGCCGAATTCCGGCGCAGGCCTGTGCCAACCGGCCGTGACGACCGCATCGCAACCGGTCAGGACGGCGGCCATCTCGGCGACCAGACGGCCGCGATGGCGGACGGCGGTGACATAGTCGGAGGCGCGCAGGAAGGCGCCCGCGGCCAATCGGCGGCGGCCCAGCGCGCCGTAGAGCATCGGCGTGCGGGTGAGATGGCGCTCATGGATCGAATAGGCCTCGGCACGCGAGATCACGTTGAGCACGTCGCCATAGTGGCTGAGCGGCGAGACCGTGACGGTCTTCACGGTGGCGCCGAGCGCTTCCAGCACTTTCACGGAGGCCTCGAAGGCGGCCGCGACCTCCGGATCGCAGTCCAGGTCGGTCTCGTGGAAATGGCGGATCGCGCCGATCGTCATGCCGGCAATGCCGTCGGACAGGCCGTGCAGGAAATCCGGCTTGGGCACGTCGGCGCTGGCCGGGTCGAGCGGATCGTAGCCGGCCAGCGCGTCCATCATCAGGGCGCAATCCTCGCTGGTCCAGCACATCGGGCCGCCGTGATCGAGACTGAAGGACAAAGGCAGGATGCCGCGGCGGCTGACCAGGCCGTAGGTCGGCTTGTGGCCGGCGATGCCGCACATCGCGGCGGGGAAGCGGATCGAGCCGCCGGTATCGGTCCCCATCGCACCCGGACATAGTCCGGCGGCGACCGCCGCGCCGGAGCCGGAGGAAGATCCACCGGGCATGCGGGCGAGATCCCAGGGATTGCGGGCGGGCGGCCATGGCAGATCGAAGGACGGACCGCCGGTCGCGAATTCGTGGGTTGCCAGCTTGCCGAGAATGATTGCCCCCGCGGCCTTGAGCAGGGCTACCGTGTGGGCGTCCTCGTCGGGAACGTGGTCCCTGAACAGCGCGGAGTGGCCGGTCGTGGCCGTCCCGGCAGTGTTGTAGATGTCCTTCAAACCGATCGGAATGCCGTGCAGCGGCCCCCGGTAGCGCCCGGCGGCGATTTCCGCTTCGGCGGCACGCGCCGCCGTCAGCGCGCTTTCCTCCATGAGCAGAATGAAGGCGTTCAACCGGGAATCCAGCGCCTTGATCCGCGCGATGAAGGCCTGCGTCAACTCGATCGGAGAGAGCTTGCGGGTCGCGATCAGGCGCGACGCCTCGGCGATGGTCAGGAAGTGCAGATCGGACATGGGCGGCTCGCTCGACACGGAGGTGGACGCAACCCCGCAGGGTCACAGACCGGTTTTTGGATACAAATTTCAGGCCAATCAGAAATTACGTACGATAACGTCGCCTATTCGGTCGAAATTATCATCTTTAGGATACAATATCGACCGGAAACCAAACCTTCCGCCGCGCCGTGTGCCGATGGAGGCGGCAGATGCCCGATATGCCGGCAGGCACTGGACCCGTGCCGGAAGCGTGCGGTCTCCCGCCGGCCTGCGGGCCGGCGCGCGTGATAGGCGCGGCCCGCGGTGGCCGGACCGACGGCCGTCGGAGCCCCGGGGGCCGCCGTGGGTCGGCCGCGGGAGCCTGCGGCGCGGCCCTTGCCGGGTCCGTACCCGGCCCCCTACCGGGCCGATGCCGGGCGCCCCGGCCGAACCGGACCATGCCCGCAGAAGGGCAGCCTGCCCAAAGTATCACCTTGCCACCATACCACTGGTATACCATTGTCATGCCATGACGACTCCAACCGAACCATGGCCTTCCGAGGGCGGCTCCTCGGTGCTCGAAGCGGCCGGCACGGATACCGCCGGCGCGCCCTCGCCGCCGCGTGCAGCCCCCAATCCGGGGCCGGGCGCCGAAGACGACGGCGGCAATCTGGCTGAGGGTGCCTTCGACACTCTGCGCGCCATGATCCTTGGCGGGTCGCTGCCGGGCGGCGTTCGGCTACAGGAAAGGCGGCTCGCCGAACGGCTGGGGCTTTCCCGCACGCCGGTGCGCGAAGCGATCGGTCGTCTCGTCGGCGAGGGCTATGTGAAGCGGGAAGGCGGGATGCTGACGGTCAGCCCGGTCTCGGTCGAGGACATTCTGGAGATCCTGACCGTCCGCCGGGCCGTCGAAGGCGAGGCCGCGGAAATCGCGGCCGGGCGCTGCGAACCGGCATTGATCGAAAACGTGCGTGCGGCGGTCACCGGCATGCTCTCGCCCGCCGACGTGACGCCGGAGCGTCATTGGTCGGTCGACGATCTCGTCCATCTGACGATCGCACGCGCGACCGGCAACAAGCTCCTCATCCGCCTCGTCAGCGACCTGCGCGCGCGCACGCGCATGTTCGGCCTCGCCCGCATCCCCCGCCGCTTCGATCCGGGCAAGGCCGAGCATCTCGCCATCCTGGATGCAATCCGCGAGGGCGACGGCGCCGCTGCCGCCGCCGCGATGCGGTTTCACATCGACAATGCCCGGCTGGCCATCCTCGACACCCTGGCCGGTCCGGCTTTGCTGAAACGCTAACTCGGGGCGCGGTCGTCCGGAGACCCTCCGCATGCCCTGCCGTCCCGTCTGTCCGGAACCGCCTGCCGCGGCCCCGATCCTCGCCCCGCCCCTCACGAGACCTCAGTCAGCCGACGGAACCGACCATGTCCCGACCGCGCCTGCTCTACCTTCTGAACGGCACCACGCGGACCACCGCATCCCGCCTGCCGGATCTCTTTGGCGACGAAGGGCTCGCGGTCGACATGCTGTGGGCCTATGGCGGCGAATTCCCGGAGGATCTCGGCGTCTATGACGGCATCTTCCTGTCCGGCAGCCCGCACGGCGCCTACGAGACGATCGACTGGATCGAGCGCGAGCATGACCTGATCCGCGATGCCGCGGCGCGGGACATCCCGATGCTGGGCATCTGCTTCGGTCATCAAATCCTTGCGTCCGCACTGTGCGGCCGCGACCAGGTGTTCCGCCGGACCTCCTGCGAAGTCGCCTACAAGTGGCTGTCGACCACGCCGGCCGCAGGCCGGGACCGCCTCGCCGCCGAGCTTGGCCCGGAGGTCTACATGTTCGTCTGGCACAACGACGAGGTCCGTGCCGGACACCCGGACATGGAGATCCTGGCATCGTCGGACCTCTGCCCGAACCAGATCTGGCGCCATGCGCGCTATCGCGCGTGGGGCATCCAAGGGCATCCGGAAGTGACCCGCGCCGAAGCGGTGGCCTGGTTCGAGCAAAGCCGGGCACGGCTGGAAGACGACGGCGCGGTCATCGCCGAACTGCAGGCGAGCGCCGACGACGCCCTGCCGGCCAAGACCATGCTGACCCGGTTTGCCCGGCTGGTCGCCGACGATGCGGCCGGAGCGGCCCGGCGCAGCGCCTGACCGCCGGCGCCGACGGACATGAAGCAAGACGTCCCCCGCAAAGCCTCGAACCTGAAACGGAAGGTCTCGTCATGAAGCGCAGAACTCTCCTCACCGCGGCTGTCGCCGCCTGGATGCTCCTCCCCGCCGCTGCGGCGTCGGCCGAGGAGATGGTCTTCGCCAGTTGGGGCGGCGCCTATCAGGAGGCCATCCGCAAGGCCTGGCTGGAACCCTTCGCCAAGGCGAGCGGCGTGAAATTCGAAGAGGACACGGGGCCTGAGACGGCCAAGATCAAGGCGATGGTCGAGACCAAGTCGGTCACCTGGGACATCGTCACGGCCGGCGGCGGCGGCCTGATGCGCGGCGTGGCGCAAGGCCTGTTCGAACCGATTACCGACGAGATGGTCAACCAGGCGGACGTGCTCGACGGCGCCAAGAACCCCTACGGCGTGCCCTCCGAGATCTTCAGCACCCTGATCGGCTTCTCCACCAAAGCCTTTCCGGCCGGCGGCGCGCAGCCGAAGACCTTCGCCGACTTCTTCGACGTGGCGAAGTTCCCGGGCAAGCGCACGCTGCCCGACAAGCCCGAGACCGTGCTCGAAGCCGCGCTCCTCGCCGACGGCGTGCCGGCCGGCGATGTCTATAAGACGCTCTCGACCGACGCCGGCATGAAGCGGGCGCTCGACAGGATCGCCGCGCTGAAACCCAATGTCGCGGTCTGGTGGTCGAGCGGCGCGCAGCCGGTCCAGGCGCTCGGCGCCGGCGACGTGGTGATGGCGCTCGGCTGGAACGGCCGCTTCCAGGCCGGCATGGATTCCAACCTGCCGATCGCCATGTCGTGGGACCAGCAGATCCCGCAGGTCGGCTACTTCATGATCCCGAAGGGCGCGCCCAACAAGGCGGCGGCGGTGAAGTTCCTGAACTTCATCCTGAAGCCGGAGATCAACGCCGAGCTGTCGCGCCACGTCGCCTATGGCCCGGCCACCAAGGGCGCCTGGAGCCATATCGACGCCAAGCGCGCCGAACGGCTGCCTTCGACGGCCGAGCGGCTGAAGAATGCGCTGTTCCTGGACATCGAATGGTGGGCCAAGAACGGCGCCAAGGCGACCGAGGCCTATACGGCCATGATCAAGGGTTGACCATGAGCATCGCCCGTCCCTGGTTCGCGCGCGAGGAGTATCTCGCGCGCGTCGAAAGACTGCGCGCTGGTCTGGCCGCGCAGGACCTCGACGCCCTGGTCGCGTTCATGCCCGAGACCGTCACCTGGTCGACCGGTTTCTTCACGCGCGGCTATTCGAGCTATCAGTTCGCGATCATTCCAGTCGCCGGCGATCCGGTGCTCTTCTGCCGGGATGTCGAGGAATACTATCTCGACGCGACCTGCGTCTTTCCCGGCCGTGTGATGTGGACGGATTCCGACGATCGCGACGCCGTCGCGGCCGGGGCGATCCGCGCCGCGCTCGGGCCGAAGGCGCGGATCGGCATCGAGATGGGCGCCTGGCCGCTCAGCGCCGGCCGGTTCGCCGCCCTCAAGGCCGCGCTGCCGGAGTTCAGCTTCGTCGACTGTACCGCCCTGACGACCCGACTGCGCCTCGTCAAGTCGCCCGCCGAGATCGCCTACCAGCGGGCGGCCGCGCGGGCGGCCGAAGCCGGGATGGCGGCCGGGATCGAGGCGGCGGTCGCCGGTGCGAGCGAACGCGAGATGGCCGCCGGCATCTGCGCCGCCATGATCCGCGCCGGCTCGGATCTTCCGGGGCCGGGCGTCCTTTCGTCCGGCGAACGCGCCTTCCACCTGCACGGCGGCTATTCCGACCGGGTGCTCGAACGGGGCGACATCGTCCAGCTCGAAGTGACGCCGAATGTCCGTCATTACCATGCCCGTTTCATGCGGCCGATGAAGGTGGGGTTCGCCACCGACGACGAGCAGCGCATCGTCGAGACCCTGATCGCCATCCAGGACCAGGCCATCGCGGCGGTCGCGCCGGGCGTCGCCGCCACGGTTCCGGACCGCGTTTATCGCGAGGGCGTGCTCGGCGCCGGACTGCGCGAGACCTACACCAACAAGACCTTTTATTCGGTCGGCCTGCTCCTGCAGCCGAGCGGCGGCGAACCGCTGGAGGCGGAGCCCAAGGCGACCTGGCGCTTCGAGCCCGGCATGGTCTTCCACACCTATGTGCTGGCGCATGGCTTCGGCATGTCCGAAACGATCGCCGTGACCGAGACCGGGTGCGAGCGGTTGACCACCTTCCCCCGCCGGCTTTTCGTGACCTGACGCCATGGCGATTGCCGAGCCGCCGCTTGCCAGCCCCAGCCCCGCGGCCGTACCGGCCGTCGCCGGCGTGCCCGTCCGACCGGCGCGCCGCTTCGGCGGCTGGCTCGGTCTCCTGCCGATGGCGGTCCTTCTGACCGCCGCCTTCGCCGTACCGGTCGTCTCTCTGCTGCGGCTCGGCTTCGGCGAAGGCGGGCTTTCTCTCGAGCATTTCCGGCGCATCGCCGAGGTCCCGCTCTACCGCTCGATCCTGGCGACGACCCTGACGATCTCGGCGCTGACGACGGTCCTGTGCGTGGTGCTCTCCTACCCGGTCGCCTATCTGATGGCCACCGTCGGACCGCGGCTGCGCGCCGTCCTGGTCGTCGTGGTCCTGCTGCCCTTCTGGACCAGTTCGCTCGTCCGCACCACCGCCTGGATCGTGATCCTGCAGGGCAATGGCATCCTCAACAAGCTGCTGATGGGGGTCGGGCTGACCTCCGAGCCGGTCGCCTTCGTCTACAATCTTTCCGGCGTCCTGATCGGCATGACGCATGTGCTGATGCCATTCGTGGTGCTGCCGCTCTACGCCGCCCTGCGCTCGCTCGATCTCTCGACCGTCCAGGCGGCCGAAGGGCTCGGTGCCGGACCGGCCACGGTTTTCGTGCGCGTCGTGCTGCCGCTGACCGCCCCCGGGGCGGTTGCCGGCGCCACGATCGTTTTCATGAATGCCATCGGCTTCTACATCACGCCGGCCCTCATGGGCGGTCCGGCACAGACCATGATTTCGCAGGTCATCGCCGACAACGTCAATCGCGAGCTGAACTGGGGCTTCGCCGCCGCGCTGTCGACCATGCTGCTCGGCGCGACGCTGGTGATCTTCATGCTGTTTCAGCGCGCCTTCGGGCTGGAACGGCTCTTCTCCGGCGCGGGAAGCTCGCGCAGCGGCGAGCCGTTCCGCCTGACCTCGCGCGGGCGCAGCGCCGGGGGCGTCCTCAGCGTCGTGTTCGGACTGCTCGTCGCCATCTTCCTGATCGCACCGATCCTGGTCGTATTCCCGATGAGCCTCGGTGCCTCGCCCTTCCTGTCCTTCCCACCCGACGACTATTCCCTCCGCTGGTACGCGAACTTCTTCGAGACCTCGAAGTGGTTCAACGCCCTGATCCGATCGCTCCAGGTCGCGGGGCTGACGGTGGCCGGCGCCGTCGTCATCGGCACCGCCGCGGCGATCGGGCTCGGCCGCATCCCGGCACGCTGGCGCACAGCGATCGAAACGCTCTTCGTGCTGCCGATGATCGTGCCGGTGATCATTCTGGCGGTCGGGCTCTACTACTTGTTCGCTCCCACCGGCCTGGTCGGCACCATCTGGGGCCTGGCGATCGGCCATACCGTGCTGGCCGCCCCCTATGTCTTCGTCACCGTACGCGCCTCCTTGAAGTCCTTCGATCCGAGCCTGGAACTGGCTGCCCTCGGGCTCGGCGCCTCGTGGACCACCATGGCGCGGCGCATTCTGGTGCCGACGATCCTGCCCGGCATTCTGGCCGGCGCCGTATTCGCCTTCATCACCTCCTTCGACGACGTGGTGCTGGCCCTGTTCCTGACCAATATCCGGACGCGAACGCTGCCCAAGCTGATGTACGAGGGCGTGGCGCACGAGATCGACCCGACCATCATCGCCGCCGCCGGCCTGATCATCCTGGTCACCGTCCTCCTGATGCTGGTCAATCTCCTTGTGACGAGAAGACGCGCATGAGCCTCACACAGACCGGCAAGCCCGTCGCCCTGCGCGGCCTCGTCAAATCCTACGGCGGCGCCGCCCCGGCCCTGGCCGGCATCGATCTCGATATCGAAGCCGGGTCCTTCTGCACCCTGCTCGGGGCCTCCGGTTCCGGCAAGACGACGCTGTTGAAGACCATCGCGGGTTTCGAGACGCCCGACCGCGGCGAAATCCGGATCGGCAGCCGCGACATCGCCCCGGTGCCGGTCGCACGCCGCAACATCGGCATGGTGTTCCAGAACTACGCGCTCTTTCCCCATCTGACCGTCGCCCGCAACGTCGCCTTCGGGCTGGAGATGCGCAAGCTGAAGCGCGCCGAGATCGCGCGGCGCGTCGAAGCGGCGCTGGCGCTGGTCTCGCTCGACGGCTTCGGCGGTCGCAGTCCGCGAGAACTCTCCGGCGGACAGCAGCAGCGCGTGGCGCTGGCGCGCGCGCTGGTCATCGAGCCGGACATCCTCTTGATGGACGAACCGTTGGGCGCGCTGGACAAGAACCTGCGTCAGGCGATCCAGGTTCAACTGCGCGACCTGCACCGGCGCATCGGGGCGACGATCGTCTACGTCACCCACGACCAGGAAGAGGCACTGTTTCTCTCCGACCGGATCGCCCTGATGGACAAGGGGCTGATCGTGCAGGTGGGGACGCCGCAAGAGCTCTATTTCCGGCCCGCCAACCGCTTCGTGGCGACCTTTCTCGGCGAGTGCAATCTTCTGCCCGCCCCGTCCGGGCGCGGCGAGATCGGTCTGCGGCCGGAAAAGACGCTGGTCGGCGGCAAGGCGGCGGCAGCCGATATCCGGCTCGACGGCACGCTCGTTTCCGCCGTCTTCACCGGCACCGGCTATCGGATCGCCGCGACGGTGTCCGGCCGCGCGGTCACGGCGCTGGTCGCCAACGACGATCCCGTAGCGATGCTGGCGCCCGGTGCCGCCATTCCGATCGGCTACATGGCCGGTCATGCGATGACGCTCGACGACTGAGGCCGGTCCATCCCCCGGCAGGGTCCGCGGTCATCGAACCGGCGGTCATCGAGGATGTTGGCCGGCCTTCGGCTCGCGAAGATCCGATGCGCCGGCATTCCGGAGCCGTTGGTGGGAATCCGTCTCCGGACCGACCTTCCGGCGGTTTCCATACCGTTCGAAGCCGCCGGTCAGGCGAGAATGCCGGCGTCCGCCGGGATCGCGGAGGCAATGCCGCTTTGCCTTTTTCGTCCCGCACGCCGCCAGCCGTGACGAAAGTACGAAAAACAAACTTGATTGTTTGTAAATGCCATGCGGCAATCGGCACCGAGTGGGGGCGGACGGCATGGCGCGCGAGCGGCGCAAGCAGAAGGACCGGACGGCGGAGACCTCGGCGCGGCTGAAGGCCGCGACGATCGACCTCCTGCACGACCGCGGCTTCTGGCGCATGTCGACGGTCGAGATCGCCCGGCAAGCCGGTGTCTCGCGCGGTGCGCTGACGCACCATTTCGCCAGCCGGGAGGAGATCATCACGGAATCGGTGGCCGACATGCTGCGGCGGGTGACCGAGGATCTGCACCGCTTCGCCGAGGATTTCGCCGACCGCGGCGGATCGAGCGACGAGATCGTCGACTACATCTGGCGGATGATGTCCGACCGGCTGTTCTACGTCACGATGGAGTTTCTGCCGGAGGCCCGCCACAACGCGGACTTCAAGGCCCGCCTGATCCCCGTGGTGCGTGCTTTCCACGCCGGGCTCGACGCCGTCTGGACGGCGCTTGCCGCACGCAGCGGCGTCGACCCGGATCGGACGCGCACGGCGATGAACGCATCCATGTGCCTGGTCCGCGGCATGATCGCCCAGACGGTCATTCGCGACGACCCGCTCTACTACATCGGGCTCCTCGACTTCTGGAAGACGCAGCTGCGCCCCCTGTTCCCGGTCGCGCCGGGTCGGATCGCGGATGAACGGAGGGCGCCCGGATGAGAGCGGCCCGCACGATCAACCGCCCTTCGACCGAGCCCCGCGACGCCGCGAATCCGGCCGGTTCGTTCCCCCGGCCTGCCCGGGTCCCGCTTGCCCCCAACCTCCCAGCCTGCTTCGCCGCACGAGCGGCCGCCTGAAACCGGAGTTCGTTCCGTGGCCACGATCCTCTTCCAGAATGCCCGCATCGTCGACGGCACGTCGGCGGAGCGCCCCGACCCCGTCGATGTCCTGGTCGAGGGCGATACGATCCGCGAGGTGGGCCGCAATCTCGGTGCCGGCAAGGCGCGCGTCATCGATCTCGGCGGCCGCACGCTGATGCCCGGTCTGATCGACGCCCATGTCCACGTGATTGCCGGCACGGCGGATCTCGGCCGCAATGCCGCGCTGCCGGACAGTCTCGTGACGGCCCGCGCGGCCACGATCATGCGCGCCATGCTGATGCGCGGCTTCACGACCGTCCGCGACGTGGGCGGTTGCGACCACGGCCTTCGGCTGGCCACCGAAGAAGGCCATTTCCCGGCCCCGCGCCTCGTCATCTCCGGCAAGGCCCTGAGCCAGACCGGCGGTCACTGCGACTTCCGCGGCCGTTTCGACGACCGGCCGGCGGCGTCGACCGGCTTTCGGCTCGGCGCGCTCGGCCGGCTGTGCGACGGCATCGACGAGGTGCGGCGGGCGGCCCGGGAGGAGATCAAGGCTGGGGCCGACTTCATCAAGATCATGGCCAATGGCGGCGTCGCCTCGCCGACCGATCCGATCCATTTCCTCGGCTTCTCGCGCGACGAGATCGTCGCGGCGGTCGAGGAAGCCGAGAATGTCGGCACCTACGTGTCGGCCCATCTCTATACGGATGCAGCCATCCGCCGGGCGGTCGAGTGCGGCGTCCATTCGCTCGAGCACTGCAATCTGATCCGGCCGGAGACCGCGCGCATGGCCGCGGCGGCCGGTGCGGTCGCGGTGCCGACGCTGGTGACCTACGACAAGCTGGCGAGCGAGGGTGCGAAGGCGGGCTTTCCGGCGGACTCGGTCGCCAAGATCGACAGCGTGCGGCTCAAGGGCATGGAATCGCTGGCCATCATGCGCGAGGCCGGCCTGCCCATGGCGTATGGGTCCGACCTGCTCGGCGACCTGCACAAGCACCAGTCCGAGGAATTCGTGATTCGTGGCCGGGTCCTGCCGGCCCACGAGGTGATCGGCACGGCGACCCATGTCGCCGCGAAGCTCCTGCGCCAGGAAGGACGGATCGGAACGATCGCCCCGGGGGCCTTCGCCGACCTCATCGTCGTCGACGGCGATCCCCTGCGCGATCTCACGCTGCTGACCGGGCAAGGCCGGCACATGCCGGTCATCATGAAGGGCGGCGCCTTCGCCAAGCGCGGCCGTCTCGACTGACTCCGCAATCGCATCCCCAACCCCGCACTCCGAAAGGCAACGCCCATGTCGATCGATCGCCGCCAGACCCTCGCCGGCCTCGCCGGGACCCTCGCAATGCCACTGCTCGGGCGGTCCGCCTTCGCGCAGGGAGCCGGCACCTTCCGGATCGGTGCGCTCAATCCGGTCACCGGATCGGGCTCTCCCTATGGGACCGGAATGCAGAAGATGATCCTGGCCGCGGCCGAGATGGTGAATGCTGCGGGCGGCGCAGGCGGGCGCATGTTCGAAGTCTTCGCCGAAGATACCCAAACCAACCCTCAGGCGGCCGTTCTGGCGGCGAAGAAGCTGATCGAAATCAACAAGGTGCAGGCGATTCTCGGGACCTGGGCCTCGGGCGTGTCGCTGGCCGTGATCCCGCTCACCAACGATGCAGGCGCGATCCTGATGCACACCTCCGGCGCGCCGGCTCTTTCGGTGGCTCCGTCCAATGCCAAGGGACTTGGCTACCGCTTCCAGGCGACCAACGACCGCTTCGGCCGCGCTTTCGCCGAGATCGCCCAGAAGGAGGGCTTCAAGCGGCCGGCCACCATGGCATTCAACAACGCGTCGGGCATCGGCAACACCGAAGGCTTCCGGAAAGCCTGGGAGGCCAAGGGCGGCAAGGTGCTGGAAGCGGTGGTCTACGAGCCGAGCCAGCCGAGCTACCGGGCCGAGCTGCAGAAGGTACTGGCAGCCAAGCCGGACGTGATCGTCACCGGCTCCTACCTCGCCGATACGACCATCATCCTGCGCGAATGGTTCCAGACCGGCGATGCCGCCCGATGGATCATTCCCGGCTGGGCCGCGAACCCGGATCTGGTCAAGGCGCTCGGGCCCGACGTGACCGAGGGCATCTTCTCGGTCGATTCTATCTCCAACGAGGAAGCGCCGTCGTTCCAGATGTACGATGCCGCCTACCGGAAGGCGGTCGGACAGCCGGGACTGACCAACGTCTATGGTGCCATGACCTGGGACATGGTCGTGACGCTGGCGCTCGCCATGGAGGCGGCCGGACCGGGGGCGGATGTGGCCGCGATCAACGCCAAGATGCGCGACGTGGCCAATCCGGGCGGTACCAAGGTCTTCTCGTTCGCCGAAGGCAAGGCGGCACTGAAGGCCGGCAAGATCAACTACGAGGGCGCCTCGTCGATCCTCGACTTCGACGCGGCCGGCGATGTCACGCCCGATTTCGGGGTGTCGGTCGTGTCCAAGGGCAAGATCGAACGGCGCTACGTGGTCAAGATCTGACGGGATCGCGCCCGCGGCCCGCGGTTCGCACACGGACCGCGGGGCGCGAGCGGCGAAGCCTCGGACGCGACGGAGCGGAGCGGCCTCGAAGCCGCGCTGCCCCGGCCGAAATCCATTCGAATGCAACCCGGCCCCTTGATGACCGATCTCCTCGAACTTGCCATCGCCGGACTGATGTCCGGCCTCGTGATCGGGCTTGCCGCGCTGGCGGTGACGCTGGTGTTCGGCATTGCGCGCTTCGCCAATGCGGCGACCGGTGACACCATGACGCTCGGTGCCTATGCGACCCTGGGCGGGACGGCCGCGACCGGGTCGCTCGTTGCCGGCGGGGTGATCGGCATCCTCGCCGGAGCCGCAGCCGGCGTGATCGCCTATGCGACGGTGTTCCGAAAGCTGGAGCGGCGGTCGCCCGTGGCCGCCCTCCTGGCATCGATCGGGGTCGGCTTCGTCATCCGCGCCGGACTCGGGCTCCTGCATGGGCACGGCCAGCAGGTGTTCCAATTGCCTCTGGTGCGGCCGTGGCGGGTCTGGGGCATCCGGATTCAGCCGACCGACCTCGAAATCGCGGCCGCGGCCTTGGCGACACTGGCAGCCGTATTCCTGATCCTGCACGCGACGCCCATCGGACGGCAGATGCGGGCGGTCGCCGACGATCCGGATCTGGCGCGGGTCTCCGGCATCGCACCGCGGCGGGTGATGATCGCGCTTTGGGCACTGGCCGGCGGGGTGGCGGCGGTGGCCGGCTGCCTGCTCGGGATCAAGACGGTGGTGGCGCCGGAAATGGGCTGGGACATGCTGTTGCCGGCCTTCGCGGCGGCCATCCTGGGCGGGATCGGCCATCCGGTCGGGGCGGTGGTTGCCGGGGTTCTGCTCGGCATCGCGCAGGAGACCGCGACGCCGTGGGTCGGCTTCACCTACAAGATCGCCCTGTCCTTCGCGGTCCTGCTCCTGGTGCTGCTCGTCCGGCCACGTGGGCTGTTCGGCCGGATCGAGGGGGTGCGCTGATGGACGCCTATCTGATCGCGATCGCGATCGTAACCGGCATCTATGTACTGATGGCGCTTGGCCTCAACCTGCAGTACGGGCTGACCGGACTGATCAATTTCGGCCATGTCGGTTTCTTCTGCGTCGGCGCCTATGCGGCGGCGATCCTCGCATCGCGCGGCTGGCCGGCTTTGGCAACCTTCCCGGTGGCGGCGGCGGTGGCGGTGGCTGCCGCCTGGCCACTCGGACTCGTGTCGCTGCGGCTGCGGGACGACTACTTCGCCATCGTCTCGCTCGGCTTCTCCGAAGTCGTGCGGCTGGTGGCAACCTCGGAGCGCTGGCTGACCAACGGCGTGCAGGGCATCGCGGGCATTCCGCGCCTGTTCGCCGATCTTTCCGGCGCGACCCAGGCCCTGGCCGTGCTCGCCCTGCTCCTGGTCCTCAACGGCCTCGCGATCCTGGCCATGCGCCGTATCGTGGCCTCGCCCTTCGGGCGCATGATCGAGGCGATCCGCGACAACGAGGAGGCCGTCAGGGCGCTCGGCAAGGACCCGACGCGGTTCAAGATTCAGGTGCTGATGCTGGGTGCCGCCCTGGCCGGGGTCTCCGGCGCGGTCTATGCGCACTATATCGGCTTCATCGCGCCGGAGCAGTTCGTCCCGCTGGTCACCTTCCAGATCTGGATGGCGATCGTGATGGGCGGGGTCGGCCGGGTCTCCGGCGCCCTGGTCGGCTCCGGCCTGCTCATGCTGTTCCTTGAAGGCTCGCGCTTTCTGCGCGATCTGCTGCCCTTCGTCTCCGAGGTGGAGATGGCCAGCGTTCGGATCGGCGTGGTCGGCCTGGCGCTGATCCTGTTCACGCTCTATCGGCCGCAAGGCCTCATGGGAGACTTCACGCGCCGATGACCCTGGTCCTGTCCGGCCTTACCAAGGCGTATGGCGGCTTGCGGGTCGTCGACAATGTGTCGCTCTCGATACCGTCCGACGGCCTGGTCGGCGTGATCGGTCCCAACGGGGCCGGCAAGTCGACCCTGTTCTCGCTGGCGACCGGATTCCTGGCCGCCGATTCCGGCACGGTTTCCTTCGACGGACGCGACCTTACGGCCGTGCCCGCGACAGGGCGGGCACGAGCCGGCATGGTACGCACCTTTCAGGTGCCGCGCGAATTCACTCACTTGACGGTGCGGGAGAACCTGATGGCGGCGGCGCCGGATCAGGCCGGCGAGGGATTGCTGGCCGTATTCTTCCGGCCCGGCGCGATCGCCGCCGAGGAGCGCGCGATCGCCGCCCGCGCCGACGAGACGCTCGCCTTCCTGCGCCTGGATGCGGTCGCCGGTACGCCGGCCGGCCGGCTGTCGGGCGGACAGAAGAAGCTGCTCGAACTGGGCCGGGCCTTGATGACCGGAGCGCGGCTGATCCTGCTCGACGAACCGTTCGCGGGCGTCAATCCGGTATTGATCGAGGAGCTTTCGGCGCGCATCCGCGACCTCGCCGCCCGCGGCGTCGGCTTCCTGATCATCGAACACGATCTCCGGGCGCTGACCCGTCTGGTTTCGACGCTGCATGTGATGGATCGCGGACGGTTGATCGCCTCGGGCGCGCCGGCGGCCGTGCTGGCCGAGCCGGCGGTGCGCGACGCCTATCTGGGAGGGGCGGCTGCATGATCCTCAGTCTGGAGGCCGTGACCGGAGGCTACGGCGAGATCGACATCCTGAACGGCGTCGACCTCGCGCTGGAGGCCGGCAGCATTCTGACCGTCGCCGGCACCAACGGCGCCGGCAAGTCGACCCTGGCCAAGGCCGTGGTCGGCCTGCTGCCGCGGGTCGGCGGGCAGATCCGGCTCGACGGACACGACATCGCCGGGCTGCCCGCAGAAGAACGGGCGCGCGCCGGGATCGGCTATGTGCCGCAGGTCGCCAACGTATTCCCGTCGCTGACGATCGAAGAGAACCTGGCCGTCGTCGAAGGCGTCGTCGACCGCCGCGGCCGCATCGGCGCCCTGTACGAGATGTTCCCGGCGCTGGCCGAGCGGCGCCGATTCCGGGCGCAGAGCCTGTCGGGCGGCGAGCGGCAACAGCTTGCCTTCGCCCGCGCCCTGATGACCGCCCCACGCGTGATGGTGCTCGACGAACCGACCGCCGCTCTGGCGCCGTCGCGCGTCGCCGACAGTTTCGAACGGATCGCGACGCTCGCCCGCACGGGCATCGCCGTGCTGCTGATCGAGCAGCGGGCCCGTCAGGCCTTGGCGATCTCGCATCGCGGCGCGATCCTCGACGGCGGCAAGGTCGCCCTCATCGGTCCGGCCGCCGACCTGCTCGCCGACGAGACCGCAGCCCGGTTATTCCTCGGCGCCGGCTGAGCGGCAGACCCAACCGGAGCGGCCCGTCAAGGGCTCGACCAGCCTCGGCAGCGTCTCGTCGGATTCAGCCAACCCTGCGTCCCTCCGGGTCGATCAGCGGCGCGCCGTCCTCCTTGGCGAAGGGACCGGGCGGCAGGCGGTCGAGGAGGTCGAGCACCGTCTCGCTCGGCCGGCACAGCCGGACGCCCTTCGCGGTGCAGACGATGGGCCGGTTGACCAGGACGGGATGCGCGAGCATTGCGGCCAGGATCGCGTCGTCGTCAACCGACGGATCGGTCAGCCCGAGTTCGACGGCCGGCGACTTGGTCGTGCGCAGGGCGCCACGCGGGGTGAGGCCGGCGGCGGCGAACAGACCGAGAAGCTGGGGCCGGGTCCACCCGGTCTTCAGATAGTCCACGAT